>JAFTMJ010000010.1 GCA_017452475.1 Clostridia bacterium
AGGCTCCACCCTTACTATGTTTAAGGCTGTTACAAATATTATGAAATTCTGTGGCATAAGCCTTGAGGAGGCTTTGAAATTTGCAACCGTCAACCCTGCCAAAATGGTGGGCGCTGACTTTGTTGGCTCACTTGAACGGAACTACCGCGCGGACATAATTGTACTGTCCCAAATTAATGAGCCGAAGATTTACGATGTTTACATCGGTGGAAATAGAATTCAATGAGGTGAAAAAATGAACAAGGAAAAGTTTTATATTACTACTGCCATTGCATACGCTTCCGGCAAGCCCCACTTTGGCAACACATACGAGGTTATAGCAACTGACGCGATTGCAAGATACAAAAGGCAGCGCGGCTTTGATGTGCGCTTTATGACAGGCACTGACGAGCACGGACAAAAGATACAGAACAAGGCTGAGGAGGCAGGCGTTACCCCACAGCATTTTGTTGACAAAACCGCAGGTGAAATCAAGGGCATTTGGGACCTAATGGACACCACCTACGACCATTTTATAAGAACCACCGACACCTACCACAAAAAGGCTGTTGAGCATATTTTTAAGAAGCTCTATGACCAAGGGGATATTTATAAGGGACACTATGAGGGTCTTTACTGCACCCCCTGCGAGTCCTTCTTTACCGAAACACAGTTGGTTGACGGCAAGTGCCCCGACTGTGGCCGTGAGGTTATAAAGACAACTGAGGAAGCGTACTTCTTCAAGATGAGCAAGTACGCTGACAGGCTAATGGCGCATATTGAGAGCCACCCTGAGTTTATCCAGCCCGAGTCAAGAAAAAAGGAAATGATAAACAACTTCCTAAAGCCAGGACTGCAGGACCTTTGCGTTTCCCGTACATCCTTTAACTGGGGCGTGCCCGTTTCCTTTGACCCTAAGCACGTTACCTATGTTTGGATAGATGCCCTTTCCAACTACATCACAGGTCTTGGCTATGACCCTGACAATGAGGTACAGCCGGAGCTTTTCCAAAAGTACTGGCCCTGCGATGTTCACGTTATCGGCAAGGACATTGTCCGCTTCCATACAATTTATTGGCCGATTATGCTAATGGCTTTGGGCGTTGAGCTTCCAAAGAAGGTTTTTGCCCACCCTTGGTTTAACTTCGGTATGGACAAAATGTCAAAGTCTAAGGGAAATGTTGTTTATGCGGATGAGCTTGCTGCCCGCTTCGGCGTTGACGGAGTTAGGTACTATGCTCTTTCCGAAATGCCCTATGCAAATGACGGCAGCATCACATACGAAACCGTTATCAACCGCTTTAACACCGACCTTGCAAACAACCTGGGCAACCTGGTGAGCCGTACAATTGCTATGACAAAGAAGTACTTTGACGGCGTTATCCCACAGCCCGAGGGGGATGAGGGTGTTGACGGCGAGCTAAAGTTTGCCTGTGCTGAGGCGGTAAAGAAATTTGATAGCTTAATGGACACATACAGAATTGCGGAGGCTTGCGAAAGCGTTTTTGATATGCTCAGCCGCGCAAACAAGTACATTGACGAAACAACGCCTTGGGTTCTTGCAAAGGACGAGGCAAACCGCGGCAGGCTTGGTACTGTGCTTTACAACCTTTTGGAGTCCATTAGAATTGCCGCTGTTTTGTTAACTCCTATTATTCCTTCCACCTGCGCCGAGATTTTTAAGCAGATTAACACGGACATTACCTCCTACGAGAGTCTTGAGTTCGGCAAGCTTGAAAGCGGCAAGGGTGTAGGCGAGAGCAAAATTCTCTTTACAAGAATTGATGAAAAGAAGATGCTTGAGGAGATTGAGGCTGAAAGAAAGGCTAAGGCTGAGGCGGAAAAGAAGGTTGAAAAGCCCGAGGGCTGCGCAATGATTACCATTGACAGGTTTATGGATGTGGAGCTTCGCACCGCCCAGATTTTAGAGTGTGAAAGGGTGCCAAAGGCAAAGAAGCTATTAAAGCTTAAGGTTGACTTGGGCTACGAAACAAGGCAGATTGTGTCAGGCATTGCCAAGTTCTACGAGCCGGAAAGCTTGATTGGCAAGAAGGTTATTGTTGTTGCCAACTTAGCCCCTGCAAAGCTTTGCGGAATTGACAGTGAGGGTATGCTCCTGGCTTCAGGCGAGGAAACTGTAAGAGTTGTCTTCCTTGACAAGGACACACCAAACGGTGAAAGAGTACATTAAAAATATGGGGCGCAATGCCCCATATTTTGTAGTGAAAAGTGAAAGATAAGAGATATTAGGTAGTATTATGAAATTTTTTGACACACACGCGCACTGTGACGATAAGCGGTTTGAAGGCGAGTATGAGGGGGGAACCCACGGCGTTATATCCGACTGCTTGAATGACAATGTGTCCTATATTATTAACATTGGAACGAATTTGGAAAACTCAAGGGTGTCAACGGAGCTGGCAGACAGGTATGAAAGAGTTTATGCCTCCTGCGGCATCCACCCCTCCGATGTGTTTTATGACAGCCCCGATGAGGCAATTGGGGTAATCGAGGAGCTTTTAAAGCATCCAAAGGCGGTGGCGATTGGAGAAATCGGACTTGACTACCACTATGAGGATGTGCCAAGGGAGCTGCAAGCCATATATTTTGAAAAGCAAATGGAGCTTGCAAAAAGGCTTGATATGCCTGTAATTATTCACGACAGGGACGCCCACGGAGACTGTATGGAAATGATACGCAAATTTCCCACGGTTAAGGGCGTTTTCCACAGCTTCAGCGGCAGCGCGGAAATGGCGCAGGAGCTTGTTGCCTTAGGCTGGTACATCTCCTTTTCAGGTACGGTAACCTTTAAAAACGCAAAAAAGCCTAAGGAGGCGTGCGTTGCTGTGCCAAGCGACCGCCTGCTTATTGAAACCGATGCGCCATACCTTGCCCCCACACCCCACAGGGGAGAGCTAAACCGTTCCTCCTATGTTCAGCTAACCGCGGAGGAAATTGCGCGCTTGCGTGGAGTTAGCGTAGAGAAAATCGAAAAAATCACAACGGAAAATGCAAAAAGGCTGTTTAGAATAAAATAAGTTAACCGCCCATATATTAAATATGAGGTGATTATATGAAGGAAAATCGACCCGTTCTTTATGCCCTTAGGTTTACGCTGATTGCATTTTTGACCTCAGCTTTAATTTTTACCTTAGGATATTTCTTTACAAGATTGCTTTTTAGTAAAAAAGCAGACACTCCCCTGCCTGTTTTTGAAAAAGCGGAGAAAATTCGCTTTGTTATTGATGCGGGGCACGGCGGAGAGGATGCAGGGGCAGTTGCCCCAGACGGCACCCTTGAAAAGGACTTGAACTTAGAAATTTCCAAAATGCTTAAGTGTATTTTCGAGCTGAACGGAAACCGAGTTGTGCTGACAAGGGAAAAGGACACCCTGCTCTACGACCACTACAAGGATTTAGAGGACTACACGGGAAAGAAAAAGGTGTATGACCTAAAAAACCGCCTAAAAATTGCGGAGGAAAAGGAAAACAGCATTTATGTGGGCATACATATGAACAAGTTTTCACAATCGCAGTACAGTGGCTTGCAGGTTTACTATTCACAGGAAAACGAGCTAAGCCGTGAAATTGCCACCTCCGTTAAGGACACAGTAAAAAGCAATCTTCAGCCGAGCAATAACAGACAAATTAAGCCCTCAAGCGGAGGAATTTATATCCTTGACAGGGCAAAAATACCCTCCGTGCTTATTGAGTGCGGCTTTTTGTCAAACGAGGATGAGCTTGCCCTATTAAAAAGCGAGGACTACAAAAAGGCTTTAGCCATTAATTTGTTCGTTGCCCTTGTAAAGTTCGGTTACTGACCCTTTTTTAGTACATATGGGTATTGAATGTTATATTTAAGTATGTTAAAATTGTTTTAGAATTCAAGGCAAGGATGTGAAAAAATGAAGGAAAAGAAGGTTTACGTTTGCAGTGAGTGCGACTACCAAAGCCCCAAATGGCTTGGAAAATGCCCCTCCTGCGGCAAGTGGAACACCTTTGAGGAGGAGACCTACGCGCCGCCCGCGCAGGTGAAAAACCAGCGCGCCTCTTTAATCAGTGATAACAGTGACCCGGTTCTGTTCGATGAGATGGAAATGCCGGAATATATCCGTTCCCACACGGGGATAAGCGAGCTTGACAGGGTTTTGGGCGGCGGCATTGTTGACGGTAGCGTTATCCTTTTGGCAGGCGAGCCGGGCATTGGAAAATCCACTCTGCTTATGCAAATTTGCTCCCAAATTCCCTCGCGGATACTTTATGTTTCCGGTGAGGAGTCCAGGGGTCAGCTAAAGCTCCGCGGCAAGCGCCTTAACATAAACGGTGATGACACCTATTTTATGACAGAAACCAACATTGACACGGTTTTGCAAAGCGCGGATAAGCTAAGCCCACGCATAATGATTATAGACTCCATTCAAACAATGATTGACCCTGCCTGCGCCTCTATCCCGGGTAGCATAAACCAGGTTAAGGAATGTGCCACAAAGCTGATTGCCAAGGCGAAAAGCAAGGGCATTTCCATAATTTTGGTGGGACACGTGAACAAGGAGGGTACCATTGCAGGACCGAAAATTCTGGAGCATATGGTTGATGCGGTGCTTTACTTTGAGGGCGAAAGGATACAGTCATACAGGATTATAAGAGCAATCAAAAACCGCTTTGGCTCCACCAACGAAATCGGCGTTTTTGAAATGACGGACACAGGCTTAACCGAGGTGCCAAACCCATCGGAAATGCTTTTATCGGGCAGACCCACAGGAGTTAGCGGCAGCTGCGCCGTGTGCGTTATGGAGGGCTCACGCCCTATAATTGCGGAAATACAGGCGCTTGTCACCCCAACCGCTTACCCTGCCCCAAGGCGCACCTCCAACGGCGTCGACTATAATCGACTTTGTCTGCTTTTGGCGGTTCTTGAAAAAAGATTGGGGCTTAAGTTCTCCCAAAATGATATCTATGTAAATGTGGTTAGCGGCTTGCGCCTTGACGAGCCAACCATAGATTTGGCGGTTGCATTGGCGCTGATTTCCAGCATTAAGGACATCCCCATCCCGCAAAATGTGCTTGCAATGGGCGAAATCGGCTTGGCAGGTGAGTGCCGTTCCATTAAGGATGTGCAAAAAAGGCTGAACGAGTCCTACCGCTTGGGCTTTGAAACTGTGGCAATCCCACACATTTCCAAGGATGAAAAGCTAAAAATCCCTGAGGGAGTGTCTTTAATTCCCATCCAAAATGTTTATGATGCTCTCCTTCTTTTTAAAAATAATAAAGAATAAAAAGCAAGGCTGCGTGAATTGAAAGCAGTGCTTTCGAGAATTTCCTGCTTCATAAATTGTGCCTTACGGCACATTGGTCGCAATTCAATTCATGGAGCAAAGTAAGAATTCGTAGCGAAGCCAATTTATGATGCGTCAGCATCAATTCATCAATCAAACAAACAGAGCAAGAATAGAAGGATTTGTTTCCTTTTACTCTTGCTCTCTTTCTGTTTGTATAAGGGTCTCTCTGCTAGCAGAGAGAGACCCAGTTGAACCCCGATTTTATACGGTAAATCTCGTCTTACTCTGTGTTAAAAAAAACTTGAAAATTTTTTAATTGTCTGCGTTTTTTCGCCTTGATTAAGCCAAGATTTACTCGTCTAAAATTGCGAGCACCAAAAACGCTTATTTTTAGATGATTTTGGCTGAGGCTTGACACAGCCATACTAAGTATTGCAAGGAAAGACTCGGTCAAAAGCGCTGAAAATAAACGCTTTTGGCGGGGTTCAACTGGGTCTCTCTCTGCTACCTTAAAGAATGTCAACTATTAATAAATTTCTTGTCTTATCCTTTACAGTGATATTTTTCTCATTATTGCATAAAATAGTAAAAGCGATTACATTTTTGGAGGGATTTTATGTGCTCAATATGCGGAGAGGTATGCTTTAAGGACCCTTACTCCTTAAAATACGAAGCAGTAAAGAAAATGAATGACACAATGAGCCACCGCGGCCCTGACGAAAGAGGAATTTACAGAGGGGAGTGCGGAGTTTTTGCCCATAACCGCCTGTGTGTAATGGACCCGCAGGGCGGCAAGCAGCCAATGAGTGTTTGCTACGGCAACAAAAAATACACCATTGTGTATAACGGCGAAATTTACAACTGCGACGAAATAAAGCGGGATATTTTAAGCAAGGGAATAGAGTTAAAAACAGAGTGCGACACGGAAATTGTGCTTTACGCATACATTTTATACGGTGCGGAGTGCCCAAAATACTTAAACGGCATTTTCGCCTTTGCGGTTTATGACGGGGACAGTGTGTTTTTTGCCCGCGACCGCTTTGGAGTTAAGCCATTTTACTATTCATTAAAGGGGGATATCCTTGTTTTCGCCTCAGAAATTAAGGCTATGCTATCCCACCCACAAATTTCATCGAAAATCGACAAACGGGGACTTTGGGAGATTTTGTATCTTTCCCCGAATTTCGTGGGCGGCAGAAGCGTTTTTTGCGATATTTTGGAATTATCCCCAGGGGAGTGTATGATTTTCGACCTCAGGGGATTGAAAAAATGGAGGTATTGGCAGATAAAGGCTATGCCGTATGTTCGGGACAGGGACTACGCAATTCAAAAAACCAAGGAGCTGGTAACAGACGCCATAAGGCGACAGCTTGACTCCGATGTGCCCTTAAGCGTGCTTTTGTCGGGCGGACTTGACTCCAGTGTTGTCAGCGCCGTGGCAGCCCGTGCCTTTAAGGAGCGAGGCTTGACGCTTGACACCTATTCCTTTGAATATGAGGGGAACAAGGAGTCCTTTAAAAACAGTCTTTTCCAGCCTGAGCGCGACGATGAGTACGCCACCTATCTTGCAAATTATTTGGGCACCAACCACACAGTGCTTTCCTGCCCTACCGAGGAGCTGACCAACCTACTCCTCCCCGCAACGGAGTTTAGGGATTTGGTTGGGCAGGCAGACATTGACTCCTCCCTTTTATATTTCTGCCGTGAAATTAAGAAGCGACACACCGTAACCCTAAGCGGAGAATGCTCAGATGAGATTTTTGGCGGTTACCCTTGGTTTTACCGCCCCGAAATGCTGTACTCCGACTTCTTCCCTTGGATACACGCCCCACGCCTGCGCGCCTCCCTTTTCCGCGATGATATATCAAACAGCGACGAGGGATACGGGTATATAAGCGAAATTTACAAAAAATCCTTGGAGGAGTGTCCGATTTTGGACTCTGACAGTGAAGAAATGAAAACCGCACGCCGCGCCTCTTACCTAAGTGTTAACTACTTTATGACCTCCCTTTTGCAAAGGAAGGACAGAATGAGTATGGCAAGCGGCGTAGAGGTGCGCGTGCCCTTTGCCGACCACAGAATTTACGAGCATGTGTTCAATGTGCCTTGGAAATACAAGATGGAGAACGGAGTGGAAAAATCCTTACTTCGCAACAGTATGGCGGATTTTCTGCCCGATAAAATACTGTGGAGAAAGAAAAGCCCCTACCCAAAAACCCATAACCCAAAATATACGGAAAGTGTGCTTAAGCTCCTGAACGAGCGACTAAAGGGTGGCGGATACTTAAGCCAGCATTTGAACAGGGAAAGGCTTGATGAGGTCATTTCCAAGGGCGGCACTTGGTTTGGGCAGTTAATGTCAGCGCCCCAGCTTATAGCTTGGCTTATACAGCTTGACTACTTCTTTGAAAAATACAATGTCAGCTTAGCTTAAAACCGAATTTTGAGAATGGGTGATTTTTTCACCCGTTCTTTTATTTATGAATTGACTTTTGGATTTATATGTGCTAAAATGCTCAAAGCGAATACTTTTCCGAGGTGCATTATGCTAATTAAGAACAACTACAAGGCAACCCTTGCCGCTTCATTTTTAGGATATATAACTCAAGCAATTATGCTTAATTTTCCTCCCCTTTTGTACATATTTTTTCAAGAGGATTTCGGCTTAACCCTTTCTCAGGTGAGCCTTTTGATTACCGCCAACATTGTTGTTGAGCTTATTGTTGATATTATCGTTTCCAAGTTTGCTGTGCGCATTGGCTACCGCCCGCTTGTTATTACGGCAACCGTTTTTGCAATGCTCGGCTTAACTGCTATGTTCCTTTTGCCCGCCTTAATTCCAAACAAATTTGTTGCCCTTATCCTTTCTATGGGTCTTTGCGGTGCAGGCGGCGGAATTATGGAGGTTTTAATCAGCCCAATTGTGGAGGCTTGCCCCACCAAAAACAAAAACGGTATGATGAGCCTGCTCCACTCCTTCTACTGCTGGGGTCAGGCAGGGGTTGTGCTTGTTTCCACAATCTTTTTCCAAATTTTCGGCCTTGATAACTGGATGTATATTGCAATCTTTTGGACGGTTGTGCCACTGATTTGCTTGATTTTGTTCTCCCGCGCTCCCATTTATATGCTTGAGGAGGAGGGGGAAAAGGGCTCTTCCCTTTTAACTCTTTTCAAGAACAAGGTTTTTTGGGTGCTTATCATTATGATGGTTTGCGCAGGCGCCTCTGAGCTTGCAATGGCGCAATGGGCTTCCGCCTTTGCGGAAACCGTTATCGGCAGGAGCGACCTTAAGTGGCTCACCGACCTGCTCGGCCCCTGCCTGTTTGCGATATGTATGGGATGCGCAAGGGTTTTCTATGCCAAGATGGCGGAAAAAATTGACCTGACCAAGGGCATTTTCATTTCATCGCTAATTTGTATCGGCGCATATCTTATTACAATTTTTTCTCCGTTCCCCGTTATGTCCCTTGTGGGCTGCGCTCTATGCGGCATCGGCGCGGGAATTATGTGGCCCGGCTCCTTCAGCATTGCCAGCGCCAAGATGCCAAGCGGCGGCGTTTTGATGTTTGGCTTGCTTGCCTTGGCAGGTGACTTCGGCTGCCTTGTTGGTCCCTCTGTTGCGGGTCAGCTCTCTGCCGCATTTGGCGACAATCTAAAGGTTGGCTTTGCCTTCTCCATTATTTTCCCTCTGACCCTTGCGGTTATTTCCGCCATTATGTTTATAAGAAAGCGCAAAAATAAAACCAAATAAAAAACGCAGGGGCTGCCGCATTAAGCGGCGCCCCTTTTTTATTGGATAGTGAAATGAGTGCAAAGGGCGTGGCACGGGTGCGTAGGTGTACCGGTGTATAGTAACGTCCGTGGTCGCGTCTAAAAAAGACATAAAAACGAAGAGAACTTGCAACAAAATTGCAAGTTCTCTATCTTAATTTTTTGAAATAAGTGTTAAAGCTTTGTTTTAAGGAAGGATGTGCCTGTTTTTTGTCTGTGCTTATTGCAGCATCCCTCTTTATATAGAGCTTTTAAGATACTATTTCTATCTCCTTGGGGGCATTTATACACACTCCCCCCTGCTTTTTTTGGCAAATTTCGATTTTGCCGTAAGGTGTCATAATCTCGTACCTTGCAGAGTCAAGATCGAAAAGCTGCGGACTGAGCCTTATTTTTTTGTACGCAGGCTCCAAAATTTCTATGCCGCTTAGCGCCCTTTTGAGAGTATAGGCAGGGGTGGCGCCCCACGCGTGGGAGTAGTCACAGTTCATATTTTCCCAAGCCTCCGCCAAGCCCTTATCGCACTGCTTTAACAGGCTTTCGTACCTTCTTATTAAGTCTAAGCCGTACTCCTTAAAAAGCCCCTCGTTGTACAGGGCATTTAGGAGGAAGTGGTAAAAATAGGGCTGCATCTCGAATTTATTTAAATCCCTTACCACATATCTTAAAATGTCCTCACGCATTTCCTTTGGCGCAATGCCGAAAAGAACCGCAAGCACATTTGCCTGCTTTAGATAATAGACGGTTTCCGTGTTTTCGGGCAACCAATCGTTGCTTGGCACACGGTTTGGTGTGTTAAGCCCGCCCACATACAAGCCACGGTCGCAATCGAACAGGTATTTGTTAATACTGTTTTTGATTTTTTCCGCCTTTTTCAGACACTCCTCGGCGCTTTTTATATCATTTTCCACATTGTAGATTTTTGCGATGTTTAGTAAGGCATTGTAGTAGAACATACATAAAACACTTTGTCCAAGCGCCTTTGGCGGATGATGAAGGCTGTACCCCTCCATTTTTCCGTGGGACATCATATTGCCCCCGTCTAAAAACTCGTCCCTTTCGCAGCTTGCCACTACCCAGTCAACAAACATATAGTCGGGGGCGTACTCGATTAGCCCGTTGTCCTCTGCAATATAGGTGTCAAAGCGGTCAAGAAGAAGCTTGATTGCCTTTTTGTTTATAACCTCCCTACACCCTGTATGCATATAATGCTCATAAACCCACCAAGGGTAAATCAAGCTATATGTGGTGTGAAAAAGCCTACCCTCTTGGATAATCAGCTGATTTGATGTTCGCCTAATATCCCACTCCGACAGGGTTGGGTCATTAAAGGCGGTATATTCTATTAAGGACTGAATAAAGTAATCGCCCGTGCAAGCCAAATGCTCCTGGTGCGTGGGGGAGTCCAAATGGATGGTTTGCCTGCAAATTTTAAGAGTGTGCATACAAACATCATAAATTCTGTTTATAAGCTCATCGGAGCAGGTAAAGCCACCCTCCTCATACACGGGATAGTGTACATAGTCAATGTAAACGCCGCTAAGCTCCGCAGGGGAATTTCCCTCGTTTGTCAGCTCGATTTCTATTTGACCTACGCTGCGCATCCTTGGGGAAAAGTGGCAAACATCCCTATTTGAAACAACTGTTTCCTCAAATCGACCTCCAACCCCATTTTCCGTGCTTGTCATTTTTACTGTACATTTGCCGTTGCACTTTAATGTAAAGTGGGGATATGCGGAGTACACCTTGTCAAAAAACAGACACAGGGTGCCGCTTTTTCCGCCCTCCACACGCAGCTTGTCATCATTTGTAGGCAGAATTTTTTCCTCAATCAAATTTTCAATCGGGGACGGAGCAATATCAAAGGTCTTTTCTATAACCCTTGCATTTTTAAAGATGCACGGTTCCTCCCTGTAATCGGTGTAAAGAACCTCCTTGCGCTCGGGCAGGAGCCTTGCCTGCCAGCTCTCATCCGTTTCGCAAATTAACTTTGAAAGGGAACGGACATTAACCCACAAGCCGCTTGCCCCAAAGTCATACTCGGTTAAGGCGGTGGGTACAGAGGTAACAAGAGCTTTTATTTCAATTTTGCCTGTGTAGTTAAGAATGTACCTGTCAAAATAGGGACTTTGGTGCTTGCCGTTCAAAAAGTCACCGCCAACACTGGCAGGACCCCTGCCGATGTAATCACCGTTTACAAAAAGCAGGTAGCGACTAAGGGCGCAAATTTCAATTTCGACAGGGGCAGGGGAGTTAATTTCCCTTTTAAACTCCGCCATACAAAACCTGTCCCTTTGGTGCTCGGGGTATATATTTTCATTTAACCATATAAAGGTCTTTTTTCTTTTCATTACTCCGCTTGGCAAGATGCATTTTCAGCCGTGCCATTCTCCTTAGCTATTTCCTCGGCAGCTTCATTTTCATCCACGCCCTCGGCTTTTTTCGCTTTTTTGCTTTCATCCAGGGTCAAATCCCCTTCCTTTATCCAGCCAAATTTCTTAAACAAAAGGGTAAGGGCAATTGAAATTATGGCAGGCAACACAATGCACAGAAGTATAAGTCCTGTCCACATAAGCGGCAGGCTTTGATTTGGCTCGGTAATAACGCCGATAGGTCCAACAAAACCGCAGGTGCCCATTCCCGCTGCAACGCCCTGGCATTTCAGCTTAAACACAAGGGTGGAAAAAGGACCGCAAATTGCCCCCGCCACTGTTGGAGGAATCCAAATCCTCGGGTTTTTGCAAATGTTGCCCATTTGGAGCATACTTGTGCCAATACCCTGAGAAATTAAGCCACCGACGCCATTTTCCTTAAAGCTCATTGCGGCAAAGCCAACCATTTGCGCACAGCAGCCCACAACCGCAGCGCCTCCTGCCAAAAGGAAGCCCTCAGAGGTGCCGTTTAAGGTGGCAACCGTCAATGCGGCAGGGGAGAAAATCATAGCGCAGATAGCGGCGCTTGAAATGGGAAGGGTTAAAACCATACCCACAACCACGGAAACCACAATACCCATAAAGAAGGGGGCAAAGGTTGTGGCGGCGGAAATAAACACGCCAAGATAGTACATAACATACGCAACAAGGGGACAAAGGGCAAAGGAAGCGCCGTAGCCCACAAGGAGGGCAACTATGGGTGTTACCAAAATATCAACCTTTGTTTTTTTAGAAACAAATTTTGCAACCTCACAGGCAATGATAACGGCAAAGAAGGCGCCTGCCGGACCCGCTGTGTAGAAAACCCCTGCGCCAACGGTGTTTTTGCTAACCGCCCACGCCTCAATTATTCCACCGTCTATAACCGCGCCGATTGCGTTGCCCATTGCGCCCACAACAGCGCTTGACAAGACAACAAGCAAATCCGCCTTTAGGGAAATGGCAATCGCAACGCCAATAGCCATACCGGTTGCGGCAGAGGCGAAGGAGGCTATCTCCACTATAAAATCAAGATGGGTATACTGCCCTATCGTTTTTAAAATCGTGCCTATCAGCAGTGTGGCAAACAAGCCCTGCGCCATTGCTGACATAGCGGTTACAAAATATTTCTTTAAATATTCCTTTACCTTAATCACCTTTATCTCCTAAATGCAATTTATTTTGACTTAATTATATTCCCCTTTTGTTTTCCTGTCAAGTGCTTTGGCATAAGAAAAGGGACTAAAAGCCCCTTTATTTTATCTGATTTTCTTATTTTTTTCTCTTTTGCCCTCGGGAAAGATGCACTTAAAGCCTTTGACGCCGAGAATGTAGGAGACAAATGACACAAGAGCCCCGGGAATAACAAGCACGAAATGAACAAGGGCGTATATAACAGGCATTGACGCCAAGCCGTTAATTTCCGTAATAGGCAGATACATACCGCTATAATAATGGGCAATAATGGTTGTAACACCGTACACTCCGTTAACGAAGGAGGCATCCTCCGTTACGAAAAATGCGAAGATAAGAGAGATAAAGCCCATAACAACAGCGATGCAGTTAGCTATCAAATAAAGGAATAAGCCGTGCATAAGATTTTGCTTTACCCTGCCGCCGTCCACACGGATTTTGTCCTTTGCGCCCCTTTCCCACATTGCGGTATAAACAAGGGAAAAGTACATAAGCACCGCCAAAACACCTGCGGCATAGAACACCGCCGCATTTATCATTTTGCCCGCAACCATAACCACTAAGCTGAAAATCATCATGCCGATATGGTTTATAAAGAGCTTGCCAATGCTTTCAAGATTTTCTTTTATGTATTTAATCATTTTTTGTTCCTTTTTTATTATATGTATACATATATTATATAGGCATAAGCAAAAAATTTCAATATATTTTGAAAAATTAATTATTTTGATACAATTGTCACCGTTTTTATGCTACAATGTAATTATACAAAACAAAGGGGGTTGAATATGAGCAGCATTACCCTTGAGAGCCTGCCGCAGCTTGTCCGCGACTTTGCGGCGTATAAGCTGACAATACAGGCTTGCTCCTCAAAAACCGTTGACGAATATTTGTCGGATTTGCGGCTGTTTTTTAAGTATGTTTATGCCACAAGAAACAGAATTGCAATCCCGTCGGAGTTTTTTGACAAAATTGATATTTCCCGCTTGGATAACGACTTTATATGTCAGGTGACAACAGGGGAAATTTACGACTTTTTTATTTATCTTACAAACGAAAGGCGTAACGGCGCCAGCTCCAAGTCAAGGAAGCTTTCCGCCCTTAAGACCTTTTACAAGTTCGTGTGCCAAAAGCGGCACCTGATGGAGAAAAACCCTGCAATTGATATGGAGGCGCCGAAAAAAAGGCAGTCCTTGCCAAAATTCTTGTCCGTGGAGGAGAGCCTTGCTCTTTTAGACGCCATTGAAAGCGACACGGAATCCAAGTTTAAGGAAAGGGACTACGCCATAGTTACCCTGTTTTTAAACTGCGGAATGCGTTTGTCGGAGCTTTGCGGCATTAGCCTGTCGGATTTGGACAGAGAGCTTCGCTCCTTGCGCGTGATTGGTAAGGGCAACAAGGAAAGGATTGTTTATCTTAATGAGGCGTGCCGTGATGCCTTGAACAGGTATTTGCCCATCCGCCGTGATGAGAAATACAAAAGGATTGGCACAAACGCCCTGTTCATAAGCAAGCAATATAAAAGGATAAGCAACAAAACGGTGCAATGGCTTGTTTATAAGTACCTTTCCTTGGCGGGGCTTGACTACAAGCACTACTCCACCCATAAGCTAAGGCACACCGCCGCAACCCTAATGTATCAAACGGGAAAGGTGGATGTGCGTGTGCTTAAGGAAATACTCGGGCACGAGCAGCTAAACACCACTCAAATATACACCCACGTGTCAAACAAGGGTATGCAGGACGCAATGGACCAAAACCCTTTGGCAGGTGTCAAAAGCAAGAAAAACGATGCATAATCAACATTTTTCGTGGTTTTTTGTGCATTTTATACAATTTCAAGGATAGTTTTTTGTGCAAAAACACTATTGACAGAGAGAGTTAAAATCTATATAATTAATAACGGCACAAATCAAGCACAGCTTGGCTGCTTAAATTAATAATTATTTTTTAGGAGAATTACTATGTTTGAGAAATTAAAGAACATTCTTGTTGAAGAGCTTTCACTTAACCCGGACGACATCACAATGACCGCAGAATTGGCTAACGACCTTGGCGTTAACTCCTTGGAGCTTGCTGACCTTGTTCTTCTTTGCGAGGACGAGTTTGGTATCGAGTTCAGCGAGGATGACATCCACAAGTTCATCACAATCGGCGACGTTGTTGAGTATCTTGAGGCAAACGTACAGTAATAACAAAAGGCTGACACATCAGTGCCATAACCAAAACCGAAAAGAACAATAAAAATACAGGTGTACTACAAACGGTTAGTACACCTGTTTTCGTTTATAATTAACTCTTTAGCCTTAATTTTTTGGTTTTTATCTCCCTTCTCACATTCCACCGTACACCGAGGTACTGCTCCGAGATGTGAGAGCAAAAACCTCTACTCCTAACAAAGAGAGAGCGCGTGTGTGCAAGGCCCTTGGCGGGGTTTTTATTTCTTGGGTGGCTGTGGCTTGGCGGTATCATAGTCGGTGACGGTTATTTCCACGCTGCCTTCCCCGGTGGAGCTTGATGCGTATACTCTTTCAAGCTTGCCGTTTTTCATAGCCACGGTGATTGATGAAAACCTAACATTGTTTATGCTAACATCATTGACAAAATATTCGCCCTTGCCCTCCTTGTAGCTAAACCTGCTGTATGAGGAGCCAAGGTTTAAGCTGTAATTTGACAAAAGGTGGGTTGCGGACATCATTTCGTTTCCCACAACTATTGTAGGCTCCACATCCTCAATTGTTTCCTCACGGCTGCTAAAGCTCCACAGGTAGTTTCCGTCCTGATATTTTGCGCTGTATTTTTCCTCTCTGCCGTTTACATATTCCACAATCGTTACGTAAACCACATCGCCCCGCGCCTTAACGGTATACACGGTTTTATGCTCAACGCCGTTTCTTTGATGCTTATCCACAATGGTGGCGCTTGCGTTTACGAAGGAGCTTTCGTTAAAGGCTGCCTCCCAGCCCGTATTATCAACCCTTGTTTCAATAACATTCTTTACACTTTCCGACCGCTTGTAGCTGCAAACCGCGCAGGTGTAAACCTTAACGCCATCTTTATTTTCTGTTGGGAGGCGGGTAATTACACCCTTGTCCCACATATGCTCCGTTTTTTGAAGCTGCTCTGCGCAGGCGGTGCAGGAATACCAATGGTGCGTTGCGTCCCTGTGCAAAAGCTCCTTAATATGGGTGTGCTCCTCACAGCTGCAGGAGGAGGCAAACACAAGCCCAAGCAGGGCAAGCATTAATATAACTATTTTCTTCATTTCATTCTCCGTTGTTTTTGTTCTATACTATTGTATCATTTTTAACTATTCCTGTCAACATAAAAAATCCCTGCAAATGTATGCTACCCGTTGAGGATAACACGAATTTGCAGGGGAAGTTTTTTATTTACTCTGAAGCAATTTAATATATTCGCCAATTATTTTAGCGGCACCCTCAGTTCCTACGGCGCCTGTATCTATCATTAGATTATAGTTGTCACTCTTGCCCCACTTTAAGGAGGTGTAGTAGTTATAGTAGTTGGCGCGGCGCTTGTCGTTTTTATAAATAAGCACACGGGCATCCCCCTCGCTAACGCCCTCAATGCGAGCAATGCGCTTTGCGCGGGTGTTAATATCCGAATAGATGTAAACCTTAATCACATTTTTATAATCGCTTAAAATATAGTCCGCGCATCTGCCAACAAACACGCTGGGTCCACGCTCCGCCTGCTCACGGATTATATCCGCCTGGAGATTAAAAAGCTTGTCATTTACAGGCATCTCATAGGGGGACATATTTATTGCAAGGGGGTACATATCGAAATTTCCAACGGCAATGGAGTACAAAAAGCTTGGGGTCACATCCTCATCAGCCCTTTTCAAAACCTCCATATCAATGCCGGACTTTTGCGCGGCTAACTCAATCAAGCTCTTGTCGTGAAAGGCAAGGTTAAACTCCTTTGCCAAAAGCTCACCAACCTCGTGGCCGCCGCTACCGTACTGACGCGCTATTGTTACAATAATGTTGTCCTTCACAGTCCCACCCCTTTATCGCTTTAATGTGCTAAAGTGCTATATTTATATTTTACATAATTTTTTGTTAAAATGCAAGAAAAAATTGTTTTATCAATAAAAATATGTTAAAATAAATAAAAAAGAGGTGATTTTATGGTTGAAATCGGGGTTGAATATATCAATTATGACGAAAAAATGTCCCCAAGGGACAGGCGCTCCCACGAGCATAATGTTGCCTATGGGTTGCTCTTTAATATGCTAAAAAAGCACTTTGGCATTGAGCAGCCAACCATACTGAAAACCGAAAACGGCAAGCCGTACATTGAGCTTGACGGCGTTCATTTTTCCATCTCCCACACCGGGGGGCTTTGCGCCTGCGCCGTTGCCAACACCCCTGTTGGCATTGACTGTGAGTATGTGAAAAGCAGGGATAAGGAGGATATGCTCCGTTTTGCCAAGCGGTATTTTACGGAAAACGAAATTGCGCTTTTGGAAAAGGGCGGATACTGCCCCACGGACTTTTATAAAATTTGGACCGCCAAGGAATCGTGCATAAAAAAGCGAGGCACCAATATGGGGGATGTTAAGAAAATCGACATTACCAAGGAAAATATACAGTTTTTTTGCGAAAACGGGTATATTATTAGCATAAATATTTAAAAAGTATTGATTTTAGAAAATATTTGTAGTAAAATATATGCGATAAAAATTTTAGATAAATTTAAGGAGATTTATTATGTTAGTTTCAGCAAAAGAAATGCTTGAAAAAGCAAAGGCAGGCAAATATGCCGTTGGTCAGTTCAACATTAACAACCTTGAGTGGACAAAGGCTATCCTTTTGACAGCTCAGGAGTGCAACTCACCTGTTATCCTTGGTGTTTCCGAGGGCGCAGGCAAGTATATGTGTGGCTATGAGACTATCGTTGGTATGGTTAAGGGTATGATTAAGTGCTTGAACATCACTGTTCCTGTTGCACTTCACTTAGACCACGGCTCATACGAGGGCGCTAAGGCTTGCATCAACGCAGGCTTCTCCTCCGTTATGTTCGACGGCTCTCACTACCCAATCGAGGAAAACATCGCTAAGACACAGGAGCTTGTAAACGCTTGTAATGTTCTCGGTCTTTCCCTTGAGGCTGAGGTTGGCTCCATCGGCGGCGAAGAGGACGGCGTTGTTGGCGCAGGCGAGTGCGCTGACCCTGACGAGTGCAAGATGATTGCTGACCTTGGTGTTACAATGCTTGCTGCAGGTATCGGCAACATCCACGGTAAGTACCCTGCTAACTGGGCAGGCTTGAACTTTGATGTTCTTGCTGCTATTTCCGAGAAGGTTGGCGATATGCCACTCGTTCTCCACGGCGGTACAGGTATCCCCGAGGATATGATTAAGAAGGCTATCTCCCTTGGTGTTTCCAAGATCAATGTTAACACAGAGTGCCAGCTTTCCTTCGCTGCTGCTACAAGAGCATATGTTGAGGCAGGCAAGGACTTAAGCGGTAAGGGCTTCGACCCAAGAAAGCTTCTTGCTCCCGGCTTCGAGGCTATCAAGGCTACCGTTAAGGAAAAGATGGAGCTTTTCGGTTCTGTAAACAAGGCATAATCAATTTTACAATTCAAAAGGAGTACAAGCATTTTGCTTGTACTCCTTTTATCGTATTTGCAGTTGGTAAAATCTGCTTTATGGTAGGTACCCCCTTGGTGTCCTTTTTAATTAAAAACCCAGGGTTATTTTTAAAAAACCGTCGGTTATTTTGTGAAAACCCACTATACTAAACTATAC
>JAFTMJ010000063.1 GCA_017452475.1 Clostridia bacterium
CAGTTGAACCCCGCCAAAAGCGTTTATTTTCAGCGCTTTTGACCGAGTCTCTCCTTGCAATACTTAGTATGGCTGTGTCAAGCCTCAGCCAAAATCATCTTAAAATAAGCGTTTTTGGTGCTAGCAATTTTAGACGAGTAAATCTTGGCTTAATCAAGGCGAAAAAACGCAGACAATTAAAAAATTTTCAAGTTTTTTTAACACAGAGTAAGACGAGATTTACCGTATAAAATCGGGGTTCAACTGGGTCTCTCTCTGCTACAGGGTGTTGCTTCGTTATCATGCACAGGGGCTATATGCCAATTAATGCTACCAGCGCTCTTGGCTTTTCCTTATAATTTCGTAGTTTTCCTTGATTTGGGCGCTTGACATATGCAATACCTGGTCTTTTGTAAAGAAAAGCTCCTTATTTCCCTCACTTGAGGCAAGAGAGCCCACGCTTGCGCTTGCATTTGCAAGGGATTGAGCCATTTGCTGTCTTGCTGCAGCTTCGATTGAGCTTGAAATTGCGTTGAAGCATTGATAAACCTGGGAAAGTGTTGGGTTTGCGGTTAAAACGCCTAAAAATGTTTGGAAATCCTTGCTGTTTCTAAGGTTTTCAAGGCTTACGCCCGGAAAATCCTTAGAGAAAGCGGAAATGTTGCTTTCATCAAAGAGATTATGGGCGCTATTACTTGCAACGCTTGAAGCTTCAACGGTTTTGGGCGGTTTTTCCTCTAAAGCTGTTGTGTTTTCCTCGTTTTTGATTTGATTTTGGCTAAAAGGGGGCAAATTTATTGGATTTTCCTCTGTTTTTTCTTGAAAATCAGTGTTTTCGGAGGAAAATTGTGTATTTTCGCTTGAAATTGTTTGATTTTCAACAATTTTAGCTGACCCTGTGTCTGTAAAACCGCTTTTTTCGGTTAAATCAGGGTTATTTTTTAATGTTTGTTCAGCCATCTGTTCTTTTTGCACAAAAATAGTGGAAAACTTATTTTATCGACACGGGGTCGAGTGTTTTTCTATTTTTGTACTCATTTAACTCCTTTCTAAGTTTCTCGATTTCACTGTTCTTTTCTTGCTCAAGCTGCTTCAAAATTTCCTGCTTATTGGTGATTGCGCCCTCGGGATACGCTTTGATATAGGCTTCCAAGGAAATGCTACCGTTGTTAAGACAGGTATTTAGCAGGTTGATGTCCGAGGAAATAGATGCTTTAGTGCCTCTTATGGGCTCTACTGTTATATCGAGCACGGAATTTTCATAGTCGCTTGAGGAAAAGGTGTCACAAAACTCACATTCACAACCGTTTTCATCGGTTTTTGTCCTTAAAAACAGTCTATTGTAGTAGTAAAGCTTCATAAATTGGGCTAAAACTAAGCCCTGCTTTCTTTTTGCCTCGTAAAAGTTACTTCTTAATTCCTCCAAGGGTACCTCTGCCTGCGCTTGAAGCTGAGCAATTGCAACACCTGACAGGCTTGTGTTCAGCATTTCCCCCGAAAGGATTTCACTTGAGCCTGTAAAGGTTCTTGTTAACTGAGTTAGCTCGCTTGTTATTGCCATTGGTACCTGAGAAAGGCTTTCCTCACTCATTCTTTTGATTCCGTTGCCTGTGCCCGAATGGTCAATTAGCACCTGTCCCGGTGAATTTGAGATTTTTTGACCCTTAAGGGCGTTGGGCAAGGCAATATATTTGCCCCAAGCGCATTGCTGCGCGTTTAACAGGCTCATAGCAATGTTGAAATTGATTGCCTTTTGGTTGGGAATAATGCCCTCGACCTCGGAAATACCGTAGATTGAGCCTTCCCTTCTTTCATAATAACCGCTAACGATTGGGTAAAGAGTTGCTTTAAATGCACCTTTTTTGCCAATTGGCAGGCTTTTATATAATCCTGCGGGCGTTTGAATTGTAGGAGACTCCTGCCTTTTTTCTGTGCCTTGGCTGCTTTCTAAGCCGAAGGGCAGGGGGAGTGCTGTTTTGTCCGGCGTTAGCCTAAAGGGCTTGTTAATTATTGCTGTTCTTGTTCCTCTTTCGCACCAAATTTCATTGTTTAGCCTAAAATATCTTGTAAGAACTGTAACTGTGGTGCCGTTTTTGTCCTTGTCCGGTTGAATTTTGGTAAGGTCCGCATTGCTTTCGCACATTTCAAGGACACGGTTAAGCTCTAACCTGCTTGAAATCAGTATCCAGCGCTGCTTTTGCTCATCCAACTCCTGCGGATTTGAAAAAAAGATGTTTAAGGGGTCAATGATTTCGCACCTAAGCCCACCGTCATTGATGCCGAAGGGGGAGGAGGCATCCTTATCCCAATAATAATGATAGAAGTAGGAGCCCTTTTTAATGCCGTCATCAATGGCGAGCTTGTCAATGCCCTCCTGGTTTAGCTCCTTTAAGATGCTTTGGGCAAAGGAGTTTAGCTTTTCGGTGTCTGTCATTTTGTTATAAGATTTAAACAGAATTTTGACGGGGACACTGAGAATTGCGGATTTTTTGCTCCTGCATATCATTTTTACAATGTTTACAACGGGGCGCGGCAGGTTTTTTGTGCTTTCGGTAGCCTGTGGCCACTGCCTACCCTCATAGAAATCCACATATTTGGGTATATTATGGCGTATTCCGAGCTTGATTTGCCCGTCGATACCCTCTAAATACATTTTCCAAAGGTGGGTTTCGCTGTTTAGCTCTTTTTCGGTCCATTTAGCCATTCGTTAATCACCTCCTTATATGAAAGCGCCTCATCCTCGCTTTCCGATATTTGATTTACCATGCTTGAAATAATGGATTGAAGCTCGTTTTCTATGGCTTCTACCCTTTTATCCAAGTCCTCTAAAAATTTTTTCTTGTTCATAGTTACCACTCCATAAATTGATTTGTTTCTGCGTGACAGTTTGCAAAGAGTTTGTCTAAAAAGCTTGACCCTGTGTCGATAATTTCCATTTCGTGGGTATGCTTTGAGCCTACATAGCGGGCGATTGCGCTTGCGATAACCAAGTCATCGTGCCCTCCACCCGCAGCCTCGCACCTGCCGTTTTCGTCACGAACGAAGGAGGCAAGCTCGTTTAAGGTTTCTCTGTCTGTTTCCAAGCGCAAATTCTCTCTCATTTCCATAACTAAGTTGGAAATTATGAGGGGACGGGTTGAATAGGTTGTTAAAAAGCCGTAAATAGGGGACAGCTCCTGCCCCGAGTCTCTTTTAAGGAGTCTTTTGTAAAGGTTGGGGTATTCAAGCTCCTCTAATATTTTGACGGGGTGGGCAGAAAAATTGATTTCCACGGCTAAGAGGGCATTGTTGTAGTATTTACCCAAGCAATAAAGCTGCTCGGCAAACAAGTCCTCATCTATCCTTTGTTTTCTTAAGGTGGCAACACACCTGCCGCTTATATTGTTGATTACCTTAGCTGTGAAGTAGTCAGCACCTGTGCCTGCGGTATCTGCGCCTATTACATAAGGAGCTTTTTTGGTAACGGTGCCCTCGGTGACACAGTACGGCTCCTCAACGATGCTTATAAAGCCTTGTGGGTCGGGAACAAACTCTATGCCCTCTATCCTTTTTTCATATGCCATCGGCTTTCCCTCTGAATTGTTGATTGGGACAAGAACTTTTTCGTATTTAAAGCGACCCAGTGTCGATTTTACATTAAAATTGCTTAAATAATTTGCAATTTCATCCTTGTTGAAAATACAGTCTCCGCTGACGATAAAGGCTTCCTCGGGGGAGCAGGGATATTCCTGCTTGATGGAGCTTTTATCTATGTATAAGCTGTACTTTTTTGCATACCAAGCAAGCTGGTCATCGGTTAAGCCCTTTTCCTTTAGCACGCTTAGCCTGTCCATTAGCCATTTGTCACAGGTGTTTAAATAGCTGTGGTCGGCACAGACATATTCCTTTGTGCGCCACCACTCGTAAAACAGGTTGTGGCAGGAGCCTGAGTCCCAAAGCGCCTTTGCCTCGTTAAAGCCGTTTGCCGTCGTTTCGTAAATTGTGAAGGCTTCCTCGGTTGCCGCCTCGGCAATGGAGCGCTGAAGGTCGGAAAGGGGGCAACGGTAAAAGGCTATTTCCGAAAAGTGGATGAAGGAAAGAGTGCGGCTCCTTCCCACATTGGGGGTGGCTGAGGCAATGCGCCAGGAGGAGTTAAGCTTGCTAAAGTACATTTCGTTGACGGAATTGAATTTTTGCGTTGGCTGCAAGCGCTTGGGTAACAGGTCTAACATTACCTTTGCTTTATCGTTAAAGATGGCCTTAGTGTTGTCGTCCCTGTCTGCCACGGTAAAGCCCGAAAAGTTGTGCTTTACTATGGCGTGGCTTAGCTGAATTGCCGTAATAATTGTTGTAAAGCCCTGCTGCCTTCCTTTAAGGACAAAATAGGGCTTTTCCGTACCCAGTGTCTCGATTTTGGATATAAAGTCCCTTTGAACATCGTTTAAAATGAAGGGGACGCGGCGCCTTCTTTTGTCAATTACGGAAAAGCAAGCCTCGATTAAAAGGTGGGGCTTTTCCTGCACCTGCTCACGCAGCTCCTTGGTTGTAAGGATTTTGTCCGCTATGGCATCGGTGAGGGAAATATCCCTTTCGATGCTACGCTGCTCTTCCCAGGATTGCTTTCGCTTTGAAATTAATTTTTCAAGTGTCATATTTTCTCCTTTCTTTGATTTTGGGCCGCGGTTGCTTGCCCTTGTGATTACATTATTGCATAAAAAAACCGGTACCATCTGTCCCTCTTTCGGTTTTTTGGAAAGATTTTTTTGGGGGGTCGGGGGTGCGCGAATGCAAAATGCGGAATGCGGAATGCGGAATGAATAACCCTTCCGTCAACTGCGTTGACACCTCCCCCTTAACAAGTGGAGGCATGGGTGGGAACAAGCCCCTTACCTACGAGGATGCGGGGTGCGAAATGCAAAATGACACCGAATGGGTCTTTGAACGGTGAGAAAAATGGAATTGGTGCGTATTTAAAAAAGATCCTTCGGCGGTTGCCTCAGGATGACAGTGCGGGAGGGCGAACAGTTCGACCTATACAATTAATCAACACGGAGTGTTGTATGGAATCACGCCGAAGGTGTGTATGGAATTCTGCGCAGCGGGAATGGAATCAACACACGGTGTTGTATTTTTGGGGTTTGCGTGGGACCCCTCCCCTACAAGGGAATGGATGGTGAATAGTGAAAAGTGAAGAGTGAAGAGGGGAGAAATGACGGGTGGGAGGGCAAAATTTTTATTTTTTCTTGACATAATAATATTTAAGTGATATACTTTATTAAATTAAGCAAAAAGGAGAAAAGAAAATGAAGGCTGTTGTAACTGTTATAGGTAAGGACTCTGTTGGAATTATTGCGGAGGTTAGCGCGGAGTGTGCAAAGCACAATGCTAACATTGTTGATATTACACAAAGTGTTCTTAAGGACTATTTTGCTATGATTATGCTTGTTGAGATAGATAATATCAGCGCAGAGTTTGCCACATTCCAAAGGGAGCTTTGCGAGCTTGGCAACAGGCGCGGACTTGATGTGCGCGCTATGCACGAGGACATTTTCAACACTATGCATAGGATTTAATGAGGTGGGAAAATGCTTAATATAAATGATATTCTTGAAACCGTCAATATGATTAAGCAGGAGAACCTGGATATTCGTACTATTACTATGGGTATTTCCTTGTTTGACTGCATTAGTGACGACCAAAAAAGGCTTGAAAAAAATGTATATGACAAAATCACAAAAAGCGCGGAGCATTTGGTGAAAACCGCCCAGGATTTGGAGAACACATACGGTATTCCCATTATAAACAAGCGTGTTTCTGTTACCCCGATGGCTCTTGTTGGCGCAAATTGCGACAAGGAGGGCTTTGTAAGGCTGGCAAGGGTGATGGAAAAGGCTGCCACCGAGCTTGGAATTAACTTTATCGGCGGCTTTGGCGCTTTGGTGCAGAAGGGAATGACAAAGGGCGCGGAAAATCTTATTAACGCTATCCCCGAGGCTCTTGCTGTAACTGACAAGGTATGCTCCAGCATTAATGTTGCCTCCACAAAGGCGGGCATTAATATGGATGCGGTTAAGAAAATGGGCGAGATTATGAAGGAAGCCGCATATCTTACCCGTGACAGGGATTCCATTGGCTGCGCAAAGCTTGTTGTTTTCTCTAACATTCCCGAGGATAACCCATTTATGGCAGGCGCTATGCACGGTATGGGTGAGCCCGAAACTGTAATTAATGTAGGTGTTTCGGGTCCCGGCGTTGTTGCCTCCGCTATTAAGCGCGAGGGAGCTTGCGATTTTTCTCACCTTGCAGATGTGATTAAGAAAACTGCCTTTAAGATTACCCGTGTGGGTCAGCTTATTGCATACGAGGCTTCAAAGAGGCTTGGCGTTCCTTACGGAATAATTGACCTTTCCTTGGCGCCTACCCCTGCGGTTGGCGACTCTGTGGCTTATATCCTTGAAAATATGGGTCTTGAAAAGTGCGGTTGCCACGGCACCACTGCGGCGCTTGCAATGCTTAACGATGCAGTTAAGAAGGGCGGAGTTATGGCTTCCTCCCATGTTGGTGGTCTTAGTGGCGCGTTTATCCCTGTTTCTGAGGATGCGGGCATGATTGCGGCGGCTGAGTGCGGCGCGCTTTCCATTGAAAAGCTGGAGGCTATGACTGCGGTTTGCTCCGTTGGCCTTGATATGATTGCGGTGCCCGGAGATACAAGCGCTTCTACCTTGAGTGGAATTATTGCTGACGAGATTGCTATCGGTGTGATTAACAACAAGACTACTGCGGTAAGACTTATACCCGTACACGGTAAGGGCGTGGGTGAAAGCGTTGAGTTTGGCGGACTTTTGGGTCATGCGCCCATTATGAAGCTGAGCGATTATTCCTCTGAGGAGTTTATTGCAAGGGGCGGCAGAATTCCTGCTCCTATTCATAGCTTGAGAAACTAATTGAGGTGATATTATGAAGAATTTAGATACTGTTTGCGTGCAGGGCGGATATAAGCCGAAAAGCGGCGAGCCAAGGGTAACGCCCATTGTACAGAGCACAACCTACGCATATGAAACTGCGGGTGAGCTTGCTGATTTGTTTGACTTGAAGGCTGACGGATACTTCTACACCCGTCTTGCCAACCCTACCGTTGATGTTTTTGAAAAGAAGCTTTGCGAGCTTGACGGCGGCTCCTGCGCGGTGGCGACTGCCTCCGGTATGAGTGCCACCTTGCTTGCGGTTTTGAATGTTTGTAACGCAGGGGACAACATCGTTTCATCCCGCGCGATTTATGGCGGAAGCTACAATCTTTTCTCTGTTACTTTGCCAAAATACGGCATAGAGTGTCGCTTTTTTGACCCCGATGCGTCGAGGGGGGAGATTGAAAGCCTTGTTGACGAGCACACAAAGGTGATTTTTGCGGAGACTGTTGCGAACCCTACAATTGTTGTAACAGATTTTGAAAAGCTGGCTGACATTGCAAGGGCAAACAAGGTTTTATTTATGGTGGACAACACCTTGGTTACTCCTGTTTTGTGCCGTCCGCTTGATTTTGGCGCAAATGTTGTTCTTTATTCCTCCTCTAAGTACCTTGACGGTCACGCAGTTGCCTTGGGCGGCTGTATTGTTGATGGCGGTAACTTTGATTTTAGCGCCACTGACAGATATGAGGAGTTTTTAAAGCCCGATGAGAGCTACCACGGACTTGTTTACGCTACTCTTGGCGCAACCGCATTCGGCGTGAAGTGCAGAGTGCAGATGATGAGAGATATGGGCGCGATGATGAGCCCGCAAAATGCGTTTTTGACAAGCCTTGGTATGGAAACACTTGCCCTTAGAATGGAAAGACATTCCTCTAATGCGCGCAAGGTTGCGGAATTTTTATCAAAGCATCCTAAGGTTGAATGGGTTAAGCACCCATCCCTTGAGAATAACCCATACCACGCTCTTGCTATGAAGTACATGCCGAAGGGTCAAGGCGGAATGATGAGCTTTGGCGTAAAGGGAGGCTCGGCAAAGGCTGCTGAGTTTATGGAAAGGCTTAATATGATTTCTATTGTTACTCATGTGGCTGATGCAAGGAGCTGTGTATTGCACCCTGCTTCTACAACGCACAGGCAGCTTTCCTCAGCGGATTTAGAGGCTATCGGCATTGCTGACAACCTTATAAGACTAAGCGTCGGCATCGAAAATCCGCAGGACATTATTGATGACATTGAACAAGCATTAAATAGTCTATAAACAACAAAAAACGGCACCCTGTGTCGATAATTGCACACAAAATATGAGTTTGGAGGGCTAAATATGCCAATTATAATTCCACAGGACATTCCTGCTTACACTACCCTTGCAAAGGAAAATATATTTGTAATGGAAAGTGAAAGGGCAATGTCACAGGATATTCGTCCTATTGAAATTGCAATTCTCAATTTAATGCCCACTAAGATTGAAACGGAAACACAGCTGATTAGGCTTCTTTCTAACTCGCCGCTACAGATAAAGGTTACCTTGATCGGTACTGAGAGCTATGTGGGAACGCACACCCCCTTGGGTCACTTGCAAAGATTTTACAAGACCTTTTCTGAGGTGAAGGACAGGCACTTTGACGGAATGATTATTACGGGAGCGCCTGTTGAAATGATGGAATTTGAGGATGTTAAGTATTGGCGGGAGCTGACGGAGATTTTTGAGTTTGCTAACACCAATGTGCAAAGCACAATCTTTATTTGCTGGGGAGCTCAGGCGGCGCTGCACTACTACTACGGCCTTGACAAGCAGATTTTGAGCAAGAAGCTTTTCGGCGTGTTTAAGCACAAGAAGTTTGTTAGGTTTGACCCCATTTTGAAGGGCACGGACGAGGAATTTTATATTCCACACTCAAGGCATACCACGGTGCTTACCGAGGATATTATGGGCGTTGAGGATTTGCTGATTTTGGCGGGAAGTGATGAGGTTGGCGCCTCGGTTGTCCGTTCAAATGACGGAAGGCGTATCTTCTTGATGGGCCATATGGAATATGATAAGGACACTCTTGCGAAGGAATACTTCCGTGACCTTGACAAGGGCTTGCCCATTGAGGAGCCGAAAAATTACTTCAAAAACGAGGAAAAAACGAAGGTTGTGCCAAACTGGTATTCGGTAGCTAACCTTATATATTCAAACTGGCTTAACTACTATGTATATCAAGTTACTCCCTACGACATTAAGGGCGTGGGAGAAAATAAATAATTGAAACCGCACTCTGCAAATTTGCGACACAGGGTGCGGTTTTTTGTTTTGGCAAGACAGTGATTACCTGTTAGTAAGTTATAACAGGCGGGGCTAAGGTGAGGCTTATACCGAAACAACAAAAAAATCTTGACAGCGGCTTGTTTTTATGCTATATTTAAATTGTACAAATATTGCGCGCGGGCGCATACACACATTGAAAGGAGAAAATTATGAAGAAAGTTATCATCACGGTGTCGATTATGGCTCTTTTGGTTTGCTTCTTCGCTTTAGGCGTTAGTGCGGCAGGCGCGGCTACTGATGCTTTCGGAGAGGTAACCGTTATTGAGGGCGTAGATGCACCTACCTTGCTTGATACAACCTCAAGGGTTGTTATTCTTGCAAGCGACGGAACCTACTATACGTTTCCGTCATACTACATCTTGGAGGATAATGCTACCTTCAGATGGAAATCAAATTCCGCTGTTAATGAAATAATCGGACGTTCTGGTGCCGCCAACGGCGTTTACAGGCCTTACGTTGTTCGCATGGAAATTCCCGAGGGCATTACAGCTATTAACCCCGGCGGTGAGGGCGGAGCTTATGCCTTTGAGGATGCGACGAAGCTTGTGGAGATTACGCTTCCGTCTACTCTTACAGTCCTCGGCAACTACGCTTTTAACAGAGATAAGGCTCTTACTACCTTGAATGGATTTACTGAATTTATGACAAGGGCTACTAAGATAGGTACTATGATGCTTTCCGAGACTGCTTGGGGTCAGGGCATTGATGTTGTTATCCCGACAACCATAACAAATGTTCCCGAAAGATGCTTCTACGGCACAAAAATTAACTCTGTTACCTTCCATGACGGAGTTACAGCCTTGGGTACGGCATCCTTCCAAAATTGCGTTAATTTGACATCCGTTGTGTTGCCAAAGGGCTTGGTTAATCTTGGCGCACATTCCTTTGCCGCTTGCTCTGCTCTTGAAAGCATCAGCACAGAGGGCTGTACTTCTATTAAAACAATCGGTGAGTATTGCTTTGAAAAAACACCTGTTAAGATTTTTGACTTCACACCCTTTGCTGCTACCCTTGAAAGCATTTCCGCCGGTTTGTTCAATGAATGCTCGAGCTTGACCGCTGTTCCGGGCTACGGTGACATTACCTGCGCTACGGAAGTGGGAGATAAAATGTTTAATAAATGCAGTAGCTTGAAGGCAATTACTTTCCCTGCAGATATTACAAGAATCGGCGTATATGCGTTTGCAGGATTTAAGGGCGAGACAGTTAATGTGGTAATTCCCGATACTGTTACAGCCATAGGTCAGCGCGCCTTTGAGGGCAGCAATATTGTAAGCATCACATTGCCAAGCTCTCTTACTTCCTTAGCTAATCACGTGTTTGCAAACTGCTCAAGCCTTGTAAGCATTGATACGCAGAAGAGCACGGGCTTGAAAACCATAGGTGAGTATTGCATTGAGCACTGTAAATCTCTTACAAGCTTTGATTTTACTCCTTTTGCGAATGTACTTGAAAATCCTGCTGCCGGTATTTTCAACGGCTGTAAAGCGTTGACTACCGTTACAGGCTTGGAAAAAACAAGGATAACAATTGTTTCGTCCAGTATGTTCAAGCAGTGCCCCTTGACAAATATTCTTCTGCCCGAAACCGTTATGGAGATTGGCGGCTATGCATTTTATCAGCATAATTCATCACAGGCTGAATTGAGAATTCCAAACTCCGTTCAAGCAATCGGCGACCATGCGTTTACAAGAGGCAATAAGGGCGGAAACGGCACAAGGATTTACTTGCCAGCTTCCCTTAAGACCCTTTCGGAGGCTTATACCTTTGAAAACTGGCTCTTTGCTGAAATGTACATTCCCGCAGGGGTTGAAAAAATCCCGGCAGGTATTGGCAACAACAACTCAGCAACAGGTGTTGTTTTCTTCTACACAGGCGACATTGACACACTGACCATTAGCGAAACAAACAACAGCATTTTGTTAAATGCTCAGTGGATTTCCGCTGATGAATTTACAGGCGCATCCGACACCTGTAATTACATCGTTTACAACTACAACCCCTGCGATGCGTTTTATAAGGGCGTACATACCTTTGGCGACCTTACTATGAATTTTGTAAGCTACTTTGAAAGAATTACGTTCAGTAGTGATTGCACTGTATGTAAGGAAAATAAGGTAGATGAAAGCGCAACCATTGAACCGATGTTCTCATACCTCGGATACTCCATTAGCGAGGTAGAGCTTGGCGGCGGATTTGCAATGGCACAGAGCTTTGCAATGGATAAGGCTGCTATTGAAAAGTACGAGGCTTATGTAGGCAGAGAGATTAGCTTTGGTGTTATTGCGGCAGGCAATGAAAACGGCGCGGAGATTTCACCCGAGCTTGGCGGAAAATATGTTGTATCACATCAGTTTGACAAGAACATGGAATACAAGTTCTTTGATGTAAAGATATCTAACATCATAGGTGACAATGCGAGCAGGACAGTTGCTTTCTGTGCTTATGTGATTGACGGAGAAAATATGTTCTACCTTAACAGCGTGGCGGTTGAAAACGAGGGCGAGATTAGTTTTGCGGGAACAACTGCAACCACTGTTGTAGGTTACGCATACAATGAACTTTTTGAGATCTTGCAGAAAGCGAAATAATTTATGAAAAAGAAACTGATTTTTATTGGCTTAGTAGCGGTGCTGTGCTGCCTAATGGCGGTGGCAGTATCCGCAACTACCATTTACAAGAACGAAAGCGGCACGGAGCTGTTTAGGTGTGAGATTGCCGATTCATATCACATTGACAGCTATAAGATATTAAACGGCGGTTTTGACAAGTATGACAGTGATGGCAACGCCTTGACCTGGTATCTTGACAGCACAACCACCGAAAACGGAAACACAATTAAGGTTGTTAAGGCTGTAAAGACAAGCGAGGTTTACGCAAACGGCGTTTACAGCGGAGTTGATAAGTATAAAGTAGTATCAGCTTGCTTTGATAAAGGCACAACGGTGGTGCCTGCCTTTGGACAGTATAGCTGGGGATATAGCATAGAGCTACTGTTTGTATATGTTCCCGATGAGGTAAAGGAGGCGCCTGACAGATTTTTGCAGAACACGCCTGCTATTGTGTGTGAGTTTTCCGAGAATTCACAGTGCGAGAAGTTTGGCATACTCACCTTCTGGGGGGCTAAGAGCTTAAGATTTTTCCTTATGCCCGAGAAGGTTGTTACCTTCCCCACAAAGGACGGAAAGGCGTTTGAAAATTGCATAAGGCTTGAAGAAATTAAGTTCCAAGACGATACAACTCTTGAAACCTTGCCTTCCTGGTATTTTGGCGGAACGGGAATAAAGAGAATGACTGTGCCTGACAGCGTAACATATCTTAACTCAAGGGCTTTCCAAGGAATGACTAAGCTTGAGTATGTAAATATGGGACGAAATGTAACGCATATGTATAAAGATTCCAACAATCATAGCTTGTTCCACGATTGCCATAGCTTAAAGACGGTTATTTTCCCACCGAAGCTGACTGCGGAAAATATGATTGACAATTATGGCGGCGGCTTTGACTACTGCTTTGGCTCAGGCGACCCAACCTTTGTTATTACCGGCTCTGTTGAGGAGTTCTTAAAGATAAAGGAGATTATTTGCAAGGCGTCAAACAACAGCAAGATTGCAAATGCAACTGTGGAAAACGGAAAAATTGTTACGGCTGACTACTGCGAAACATTTTTTGGCGGACACAAAATGAGCGAAAATGCTACAATGAAGTTTGTAAGCTATTTTGAAAGCATCACCTTTGAAAGCGCTTGTACAAATGACGGCTGTACATATGCGGGAATTGATGAGAGCAAGACAATTGGCGTTATATTTACTTGGAAGGGCTTTTCTGTAAGCAGGTTTGCTGATGCAAGCGGCTGTTACTCGGTGACACAGAGCTTCCTTGTAAATTCGGAGGCGGCAAATGCGTATGCGAAAATCAAGAATGATTTTGCCTTTGGTGTTGTGGCATCTGTTGGCAAGGAAAAGCCATTGAAGCTTGAAAGCGGTAAGGTTATGGCTGAAAGCAATGTGATTTTTGCTTCTATTGGCAAAAATACAGACAGTATGATTGAGGTAGCAAATAACTACTTTGATATTAAGGTTACAGGCATTGACGAAAACAACCTTGGTACGCAGATTGCGTTTAACGGTTATGTTGTTGACAGCGGTAAGATTTACTACCTACACGGTGAGGAAGTAAGCGAGGCTGCTGTTGGCTCATCATATAACGATATTTTATAAGAAGGAGAAGAAAATGAAGTACACAAGTCCAATTTACGAAAACGAGACAGTTAAGACAAATGACATCATTTGTGAGTCCCCATATAGCGTAGCACATGTAAGCAAGAAGGACCCAACCACAGGGGAAACATATACTGCAACACAGATTACAGTAAATGCTTCTAAGCTCTTTGGCGACAGTCAGTTCTAATAAAAAATCCGCCTGCTTCGGGTTGAAGCGGGCGGTTTTTTGTATAATGAAAACCACGCTATAGTCGCGTGGTTCAAAAGAGGTTAGCCGCAC
>JAFTMJ010000064.1 GCA_017452475.1 Clostridia bacterium
CTTTAGCAGCTTCGTGTAGCAATTCTTTACTATACTTCTTGTATTTCTTACCATTTTTAGACATAAAAACAACCCCCTTAGTGTAGTCTTGAAAAACTTTTTGTTTTTTCAAGTGTCTACTCTAAGGGGATTATATCATTTGCTCACTTTTTTCATTTTTTAGATATATTAAGCTCATAAAAAAGGTATAAGCAGAAACCCACTGCTTATACCCTTTTCCATTAATAATTTACTAAAATATTATTGTAGCAAACGCCTGTTACCGAATCCTTAGTTTCGCCCACATAGTCAATGATTTTTTCATCCTCTATTACAGGTGTGCCCTCAAGGAATAATGCTTTGCCGTTATCGATTATATAGAGAGTATATTACATTTAAGAAACTCTTGCAAGTGTTTCAAATGTCATTTTCTTCTTTTCAGCAGTTTGCACTAAATCAGTTTGTTTTTCTTCCTCATTCGCTCCCGGCTTTTGTGCAAAAAAGCAATTTGGTCCTTAGCGCTTCTCCTCTCAAAGAAGCCTGCTGTCAACAGCTTTTGAAAACAGTTTCCACCACCCTTGCACAATTCTTAGGGGAATAGCGCCATGAGTCCATATGGGTAACGGTTTCGGTGTCTATAAAGAATTTCGGCTCACCCTGTGTCTTACTTTGCTTATCGCAGGTGTCGATTATAACAAGCTTAATTTTCATTTTTTCGGGCATTATGCTTTTAATGTACACACTGCAGCTATCTCCTACCTGCACCCCATCCTTCAGCTCTGCAAGTCCTGCCAAATTGGGGGCAAGCTCCACAAAAATACCGTAGCTCTCCACGCTTCTCACAACGCCCGAAACGGTCTGACCCACGGAAAAGCTCTTGGCGTTTTCCTCCCAAGTGCCGAAAAGCTCCTTGGTGGACATATAAATTCTGCCGCTTTCGTAATCTATGCTCTTTACCACCGCGTATAGCTCCTGCCTTATACTAAACCTATCCCCCGGGTTTGATATGCGAGAGACGGAAATGGAGTCAATGGACATAAGAGAGCTAACTCCACAGCCCACATCAACGAATGCGCCGAAGGGCTCAAAGTGGGTTGTTTTTACAGGAATTATATCCCCGGGGACTAAGTCCATAAGGTAGCACTCCACGCACTCCCTTTGCGCCTCCTTTCGGGAAAGGATTGCCACCTCTTTGCCTTTTTCGTCCCTTTCAAAGCCCATCACCTTAAAGGCAACCGCCTTGCCCACCCGAGTTATAACGGCAATATCCTTTACAGAAACGCCGTATACGCTTTCCTCCTTTCTGATAACGCCGTCGATTTCCCCTAAGGAAACATACAGGTCAAGGGTGGCTGTGTCGCACATTTTAACCACTCCCTCAAGGATTTTGCCCTCCTGCATCGCTTTTTCAAGTCCCTTTTTTGTTGATATATATTCCCTGTTTTCTCTTGTTCCTATCAGCTTACCCTCATACAGGTATTTTCCCTTTGACATTTCCTTTTTCCTCCAATAAATAGCTTTTTCATTAGCTTGCGCATAAAGTCAAACACAACTACTGTAAACGATATTAATATTACCCTTATTAAATCTCCGTAGGCAAGAGGCACAGTCCTAAAGACACTGCCGCCAAAATAGATAAACGCCGTTTGCATAACAGAAACTCCTGCCATAATGAGCATAAAGGATTTATTTTTACCTATGTTCGCAAGGATGTTCAGCCGCCCTGTCCTTGCAGTGAAGCAGGCAAACACCCCTGTAAAAATGAACATTGCAAAAAACGCGCTTAATATGTACTCTTCATCCCCACGCATCATAAGCATTGATAAGGTGGGGCTTTTCAAAAACCAAACGCACAGCGCCAGCACATATAGGGCGGTTGACGCAATTTGCTTTACCATATCCCGAGATATGATTTTTTCATTCATTTGCCGCGGCTTGTTTTTCATATATTCTGCAAGATGCGGCTCCTTGGCAAAGGCTAAGGCGCCTAAGGTATCCATAATTATATTTACCCAAAGCATTTGGGTGACGGTAACAGGACTGTCAACACCGATGAAGGGTCCCAAAAGGGAAATGCCCACGGCGGCGAAGTTCATTGTTAGCTGGAACACTATAAACTTGCGGATTGACTCGAAAATTGTCCTGCCGTAAAGAATTGCTTTAACTATGGATTTAAAGCTGTTGTCACCTATTACAATGTCGCACGCCTCCTTGGCAACCTCAGTTCCCGAGCCCATACCGAAGCCCACATCCGCCGCCTTTAGGGATGGGGCATCGTTAATACCGTCCCCCGTCATACCCACCACATAGCCCCTTTCCTGAGCTATGCGCACAAGCCTGCTTTTATCTGAGGGCAGGGCGCGGGCAATGACCGCTATCCTTGGCAAAAGGCTGCCAAGCGCATTGTCATCCATTTCCTTTAGCTCTGTACCGTTTATTACTAAATCTCTTTTTGAATACGGGGAGATAATTCCGCACTCCTTGGCAATGGCGCGGGCGGTTTCCTTATTGTCACCGGTTATCATAATTACGCCAACCCCTGCGCCCTGCACCTCCGCTATGGCGCGGGGCACCTCTTTTCTTATTTTATCCCTTATTGCCACGAGGGATACAAAAACTATGCCATTTGGCTCGACTTCCTTTCCTGCTTTATAGCCTAATGCAACTACCCTGTATGCTTGGGAGGTTAGCTTGCTTAGGCAGGCTTGCAGACGGCAAAGCGCCTCGCCCTTCAAGGGGCGCTTTTGCCCCTCACTGTCCAAATAGCTCTCAGCGCTGCTAATCAGCCTTTCGGGTGAGCCCTTGAACAGGGTAAGCTCCCCGCCCTCGCCGGCTATGCCCACAGCGCTGTATTTTTTTGCGCTGTCAAATGGGATGCGGTAGCTAATTTGCACTTCATTCGAGTATTGAGAAAAGAACTCCTTTAGGCACCTGTCAGTTGCGTCCCCTCCTATGGCTGTTTTGCCCTTCAGGGTGGCACTGTTGCACAAGCTTGCACACAGGGTAACCATTTTTTCGTATTTTGGCGATTTTTTAAGGGAGGAAAGGCTACCGTAGACATTTCCGCAGGCGCTATGAATTTCCTTCACCCTTAGTTTGCCCTCTGTTAATGTGCCTGTTTTGTCGGTAAACAAAAGGCTGATATTTCCCGAGGTTTCAATGCCCACGGGCTTTCTTACCAGCACACTGTCCCGCGCCATCTTTTTCATATTGGAGGACAAAACAACGGTTATCATCATCGGCAGTCCCTCGGGCACTGCCACAACCACAATTGATACGGCAAGGGTCAGCGCATAAAGGAGCTTTGACACAAGCAGCTTAACATCACTTACCATAGCAAGGGTTTTTGAAACATTGAACCCTGTGTCGATAAAAAACACATTGAACAGATAAGCAAGGGCTATTACAAGGGCAGCTAAATAGCCGATTGCGCTAATACTTTTTGCAAGCTGACTCAAGCGCTTTTTCAAGGGACTTGGGCGCGTGTCACTCATCAGCTCCTTGGCAACCGTGCCGTAATAGGTTGATTGCCCCACCGCCTCCACCTGCATTTCACATCCTCCGCTTAAGATAAGACTGCCCTTAAACACCTTATCTCCCGCTTTTTTGCGCACCTCGCGGCTTTCCCCTGTCAGGGCGCTTTCATCAGCATACGCTTCCCCCGTAAGCACTACTCCGTCCGCTGCCACACGGGTGCCTGCGTCCACAATGCAAATGTCCCCAACGACTACCTCTTGGCTTGGAATTTCGCACACTCCCTCTGCCCTTTTTACAATTGACACCACATTTTCGTTTTCCTTACGCAGCCTTTCAAAGGTATTTTCGGAGCTGTACTCCGAAAATGTGGAAACAACCGTAGCGGTAATTATGGAGCATAAAATTCCGCCGCTTTCAAACCAATTTATATTGGGAAACATAAAGATTATATTTATAAAAAGCGCCCCTATCAGCACCTTGATTATGGGGTCCCCAAGATTTGCGAGAAAGCACTTAAAAAAGCTTTTTCTTTTATATTCCTGCAGCTTGTTTTCGCCGTGCTGCTCCCGTGATTTTTCAACCTCTTCATTTGTTAGTCCACTTTTTTCCAAGCTATCACTCTCCTTTGTATAATAATATTCCTTAGTTTTTTTAATATGCGAGGGCTTTGGGTAGAAATTATTACTTTTTTCGACAAACATATTTACAAGGAGTAATTTTTTTGATAAAATTAAAGTAGAATAAACAAAGGAGGTTCACTTATGGGAAAATTCGTGATTAAAAAGACACCAAGCGGAGGCTTCAACTTTAGCCTGTACGCATCCAACATGGAGAAAATTGCAGTATCATCTCAGATTTACACCACCAAGTCAGCCTGCAAAAAGGGTATGGAAAGCGTTGGGAAGCACGCGGCTAAATGCGTTGAGGAAAACAAAATTGAGGATCAAACCTTAAAGAAGGTTGAAAGCAAGACCTGCCCTAAGTTTGAGGTTTATTTTGACAAGGCGGGGCTTTACAGATACCGCTTGATTGCATCAAACGGCGAAAGCATTGCAATGAGTGAGGACGGCTACAAATCAAAAAGCGGATGCCTAAACGGAATTAAAAGCGTTAGCGTTAATGCGCCAAATGCTGAAATAGTTGACGAAGCTACAAAATAAAAACAGGCTGTCGCGTTAAGCGACAGCCTGTTTCTATGTGATAGTGAAATGAGCGCATAGCCTTACGGGAGGATTTGTCTGTTTTTGGTCTGTGCTTGTTGCACATCCCTTCTTTTTAAAAAATGACGGAGAAAGCTCTCCGTCATTTTTAATTATAGTGCATTAATTGCGTCTAAGATGCCTGCCTTTTGGCTTTCGTATTTTTCAAGCTTTGCCTTTTCGCCTGCAACTACCTTTTCGGGTGCCTTGGAAACGAACTCAGCATTGGAAAGCTTCTTAACAAGGCGGTCAATTTCTCCGTTAACCTTCTTTAATTCCTCGTTCAAGCGCGCCTTTTCCTTCTCGGTGTCAACCATTTCAGCCATCGGAATGTAAACGGTGGCGGAGGCGGTGATAATTTGAACTGCGTTTTCTCCTGTGTACTCGGAAACAACCTCAACCTCGGAGGCGGAGGCAAGCTTCTTAAAGAACTCAGCCGTAGCGGAGTTAAAGCTATCCTCATATTTTGTAGAAATGAAGATTTTTGCCTTTCTTGACGGAGGAACATTCATTTCCGTCCTTCTTTGACGGATGGCGCGGATGGTTTCAATTACCCTTTCCATTGTTTCGCTTTCGGTGGCGAAATTATATGCTTCGTTCACCTCGGGATATGTGGAAATCATAATGCTCTCGCAATCCTCAAAGTGTGGAAGTGAGAGGTAAATTTCCTCTGTGATAAACGGCATAAATGGGTGAAGGAGCTTTAAAAGCGCCTCAAGAACATATACAATTACATTCTGTGAAACCATATTAGCCTCTGTGCCCTTGCTTGACAGGGTTGTCTTTGAAAGCTCAATGTACCAGTCACAGAAGATGTCCCAAATAAAGCTGTAAATCTCGCCAAGGGCTATACCAAGCTCATAGGAGTCAAGGTTTGCGCGCACACGCTTGATTAAGCCGTTGAGCTGTGAAAGAATCCACTTGTCTTGAATACCAAGCTTGTCGGCACTAGGCATTTCCACCTTTTCAATATCAAGGTTCATCATTACGAAGCGAGCCGCGTTCCAAAGCTTGTTTGCGAAGTTGCGGGCGCTTTCAATCTTCTCATCGGAGAAGCGCATATCGTTTCCGGGGGAGTTGCCCGTTGCCAAGGCAAAGCGGAGCGCGTCTGCGCCGTATTTTTCAATAATTACAAGCGGGTCAATGCCGTTGCCCAAGGACTTAGACATTTTTCTGCCCAAGGCGTCACGCACAAGGCCGTGGATAAGAACGGTATCAAAGGGCTTTTCACCCATATACTCAAGGCCGCTAAATATCATTCTTGATACCCAGAAGGTAATGATGTCATAGCCTGTTACAAGAGTGTTTGTTGGGTAGAAGTATTTTAAATCCTCGGTATCCTTAGGCCAGCCAAGGGTTGAAAAGGGCCAAAGGGCGGATGAGAACCAGGTGTCAAGGGTGTCGGGGTCTTGGCGCATTTCCTTGCCGCACTTAGGGCAGGATGCGTGACCCTCCTTGGTAACTACGATTTCATCGCAGTCATCACAGTAAAAGGCGGGAATTCTGTGTCCCCACCAAAGCTGACGGGAGATACACCAGTCACGGATGTTTTCCATCCAGTGGAAATAGTTTTTCTCAAATCTTTCGGGAACGAACTTAATATCCCCTGTTCTTACCGCCTTAATGGCAGGCTGTGCCAGCTCCTCCATTTTAACGAACCATTGGAGTGAAACACGGGGCTCAACGGTGGTGCCGCAGCGGTAGCAGGTGCCAACATTGTGGGAGTAGTCCTCAACCTTAATCAAATAGCCCTGCTCATCAAGGTCGCGAACGATAGCTTTTCTTGCCTCGAAGCGGTCCATACCTGCATATGCAGGGTAGTCCTCGGTGATTTTTGCATCGGGAGTCATAACATTGATAATAGGCAAATTGTGACGCTTTCCAACCTCAAAGTCGTTAGGGTCGTGGGCAGGGGTGATTTTAACAACGCCTGTACCGAAATCCATTTCAACATACTCGTCGGCAACAACGGGAATTTCACGGTTTACAAGGGGAATTACAAGTGTTTTGCCAATTATGTCCTTATATCTTTCATCGTTAGGGTTAACAGCCACAGCAGTATCGCCAAGCATAGTTTCGGGACGGGTGGTTGCAAACTCAAGATAGCCGCTGCCGTCCTTAAAGGGGTACTTGATGTGCCAGAAGTGGCCTGCCTGGTCCTCGTACTCAACCTCAGCATCGGAAATGGAGGTTAGGCAGTGTGGGCACCAGTTAATTATTCTCTCTCCACGGTAGATAAGACCCTTGTTGTAAAGGCGAACAAATACCTCCTTTACAGCCTCGGAGCAGCCCTCATCCATTGTAAAGCGCTCCCTTGACCAGTCACAGGAGGAGCCAAGCTTCTTAAGCTGGGAGATAATCCTGCCGCCGTACTGCTCCTTCCAAGCCCAAGCGCGCTCAAGGAAGCCGTCACGACCGATATCATCCTTTGTTACGCCCTCCTTGCGCATTGCCTCAACAATCTTTGCCTCGGTGGCGATAGATGCGTGGTCCGTGCCGGGGAGCCAAAGGGTGCAGTAGCCACTCATCCTCTTATAACGGATGAGAATGTCCTGCAATGTGTTATCAAGGGCATGTCCCATATGGAGCTGACCTGTGATGTTTGGCGGTGGAATAACTATTGAATAGTGTGGCTTTGACTTGTCGATAACGGGGGTGAAATACTTTTTCTCACACCAATTAGCGTAAATTCTTTCCTCAAACTCGGTTGGGGAATATGTTTTGTTTAGCTCTTTCATATATTTTCTCCTTGTTTAATTTTCAAATAAAAAGCGCCCCGACAAAAATGTCAGGGCGCAAATGTACGCGGTACCACCTGAATTCGTGCAAATGCACGCACTCTTACCCTTTAACGGAGGTTAACCGTTGTGAGCTACTGCTATTTCGCCCACACCGCTCCAAAGCTACTTCACTAAGCATCACCCACCGCCTTGCACCAACCGACGGCTCTCTTAAGGGTATATTTGCAGAGCTACTCCTCTTTTTCAATGTGTTTAGGTTATTTTAACACAATAATATTAAATTGTCAATATTAATTATTAATAAATCCTATTTCGATTACGTCAATATGGTCCTTACCCTCATACCTTAAGTATAGCGCGTGAGTGCCATTTACATTTTTTATGTTGATTTTTTTGATTTTCCACTCTGACGTGTCTGTAATTTCAATTTCGCCTATGCAAACATCATCGGCAAGGGCAACAATTTTTCCCACAGGTGCGCCCATACAGGTGCGATATTTTATGTAAAATTCGGACACGTCATCAAACGAAAAGTATTTGTAGCCTATTAAAGTGCCGTTTTCAATTTCGGAAATTATGCGTTCACCGTTTTTGCAGATTATGTGGGGCAGTGTCATTTCAACGCACTGTCCGCGGGGCATTTTTCCGTTTGTTAGGTTACAGCAAATTACGGAAGGGTATGCGCCAACCGCCTTTAGAGGTCCGCCGTTTAAGCCGCAGGAGGTAATTTCCACCTGTGGGATTGCGCCGTTTTCCAAGATTTCAATTTTTTCTGCGCAGCCTTGGCGGGAAAGCTCGGTTTTCGTGGTGTGGCGGTGGTAGAAAATGTACCACTGACCGTTTATTTTTTCAATGCCGCCGTGGTTGTTACCTGTACGCATCAGCTTATCCTTTTCAAGCCTGCCGTTTATACCTATGTCACCGTTTGAAACGATAACGCCTTGGTATTTAAAATCCCTGTCGGGATAGTCACTTGTGGCGTAGCAAAGCTCGTGACCGTTAAAGGAGGAGTACACAAAGTAGTATTTTTCTCCGATTTTTCTCATTGAGCTTGCTTCAAAGAAGGGGTGAGCCTCAAAGTCAGTGCCCTTAACATGCCTTGGCAGGATGCGAACAGGCTTGTGCTTTACGGTAAGCATATCGTCGCAAAGCTCCACGGTGTACGCGCCCATGACGCCCTCACCGCCGTTTATTACCTCTTCCCTTGTCTTGCGGAACATTTCCATTTGGGTGGAAATGGCGGACTCAGTGTCCATTTTTTCCTCAAAATCCCATTGCATACCGTAGTAAAGGCGGATTGTGCCGTTATCGTTTAAGAGCCCCGGGTCGAAGATAACGCCGTCGGTCATTACAGTGCCATCGGGATTCTTAACATAGCCCAAAAATTCAAATTCCCCCGCAGGAGTGTCGCATTTTGCCACGCTCATCACATAGGAGCAGTCGGGATAGTGGCGAGCGCTTGAATAGTATAGATAATATTTCCCGTCATTGCCCTTAACCACGTCAGGGGCAAACATATAAGGAAATCTTTCGTAATTCGGCTCGTTTTTTGCCTTGTATATAACGCCCTCGTATTTCCAATCGCAAAGGTCGGTCACAGGGGCGGAATAGCACACATAATCAAGCATACAAAAGGCCTCGCCGTTTTCCTTGTCGTGGGAGCCGTAGACATACACCCTGTCCCCAAAAACGTGGGGCTCACCGTCGGGCACATACTCGCATAGTGGCGTATATGGATTAAAAACCTGTTTCATAAAATACCTCAAATTTTAGTTTATTTTATTGTACCATATAACTCTTTTCTTTTCAACAAAAACAAAAATAAATATTTTTGCAAAAAATGAAAAAAAGTATTGCAAAATGAAAAAACTTGTGATATAATACATAAGCATTTGACAAACGGCCCGTTGGTCAAGCGGCTAAGACGTAGCCCTCTCAAGGCTGAATCATGGGTTCGATTCCCGTACGGGTCACCAGCAAAACGAAAGCACTCCACTTGGAGTGCTTTTTTCGTTTTGCTGGTGACCCGTACGCTCATCGACCCATCTTCAAAATGCAGTCGCATTTTGAATTGGGTTCGCATTTTCGGCTAAAGCCGACGGGAGCTCGCTCACAAGAGACTAGACGAAAATAGCTCGCTTGCGAGCCTTCCCGTTTATTGAATTTAGTTCGACACTTTAATACTACAGTTCACCAACTAAACACACTTCCAAAACCTGATTCCTTAGGTATGCTGGGAGTGTGTTTTTCTTTTGTGTGGTTTTTGCTTGTATTTTGATACTATTATAAAAAGAGTTCTGCGCAATACAGAACTCTTTTTTGTTTGATTAGTGTTTTAAGCTATCCAACCATAACCTTGAACTGCCATATCAATAAAATGATTAAGTAGTAGATTGATTTTGACCTCAAACACTTCCTTATCATAGCTATCTGGCAAATCTTCGTTAAGGGCATATTCTATGGCGGATTTTACTTTCATTTTTGGTTGTTCGTCTTTATACCAATCCACAACCAAAAGTTCTTTCTTTTCCGTGGTAAGCTTCTTATAAAGATTCTTTGCGGCAAGTTTAACTTTCTGTTCTTCTGCCTTAGTTAGTTTTTTGCCACGAACAAGAAGGTCATAAAGCTCGAGTTCTTCCTCTGTCAATCCCTCGGTATTTGGACGTTCTTGCTCTTTTTTCAAATCTTCAAGAAGCTTTACAAGCTGTTCGTAATAGTCCTCGTTTTCAGAACCACCAGCATTATATCGGTCAATAATATTCTTAAAACGTTGTGAAAACTGCATTCTTGTACAGTTGCGATTTATCATATCTTGCAATGCTTTTTCAAGAAATGCTTTAAGGTCATCAATTTCGATTGCTTTGTAAACCGCCTTTTTAATTTCGGCACGAAGCTCATCAACATTGATTTTAGAAAGATCTATAACTTTTGTGCCGTGAATTGCATATTCCTGTTGCTTATCTTCTGCAGTATTTGAAGATACGCTACTGTCAAGGACTGTTGCCATACGATTTCTTGCACGTCTGATTTTCTCATCATCAATCTTGTTGTGCATTAAGCCGTGAATATATGAAAGCGGTGAGAACTTGTCGTTGTTCCAGTGCATTTCGAAGATTTCAGGCTTAGAAGCTTCATATAGGTTTATCATTGTATTTGTGATAACCTTGAATTTATCTTTGTTTTCATCATTTGCAACAATAGTATCATATGCGCTTCGCAAAGAATCAAGCTTATCGAAAGTAGAGTTTTCTCCAATAATGTCATCTAAAGATATGCCGAGCGTCTGCAAAAATGAATCTCCCTCGGTAATACAAGAATCGAGCAAGAAAACAAGCTCGTCAATATTCTTGGCAGGCATTACGTCATCGTTGTCTGGAACTGCATAATCAGAAAGAGCCTGCTTCATATACTTAAACACATTTACGTAGTCAACGATAATACCGCAAGGCTTATTTGGATAAACTCGGTTTGCTCTTGCTATCGCTTGCATAAGCGTATGTGATTTCATAGGCTTGTCAAGATAAAGTGTTGAAAGATTTTTAACATCAAAGCCTGTTAACCACATTGCACAAACGAACACAAGCTGGAGCTTGTCGCTGGGGTCTTTGAATCTATCTTCAATGTCCTTGCCGTCAACAGTAATTGCGTTCATTTTCGCCCTGTGTGTTGTAATATCAAGCCCTTTATCTGCGAACTTTTCTGTTTCGTCTGCTTCTTCTGAAATAATAACCGCCATTTCAACGTTATTCATATAGTCAAGAATAGCAGTTAACTTTTCTCTCTCTTCTTTTGTTTTAGCGGCGTTTCGCTCCAACATAATAGCTTTCTTTTCCTCAGCCCAATAATGCTGAACCTTGTTATACATAGCAACGGTTGTGTATTTGTCAACAGAAACAACCATACCTTTTCCAAGGAATCCTCTGCGTGGAAAATGGTGCGCTATGTCTTGTGCTATCTTTTCTAAGCGGTCATCACGCTTTATAACCTCTAAAATGCGAGATGAAGAGTTTTCAAGAAGTCTTGCTTCGTCTTCATTAAGGTTTTCGTCCTCTATAATGTCAATTATGTCGTCATCAAGGAAGTTATTTGTAAGTCCAACCTCTGGAACACGTCTGCTATAAAACAATGGTACAGTAGAACCGTCTTCAACGGATTGAGCAAAATTATACTCAGAAACATAATCACCGAACCATTGATTTGTAAGTCTTTTTGTACCTAATAGCGGAGTTCCTGTAAATGCAATAAAGTTAGCATTAGGGAGCGCGGCTCTCATATTTTCCGCTAAATCTTTATACTGCGTGCGGTGCGCTTCATCAACAAGAACAAAAATATCGTTTCTTGTTGAAAGAATTGGATATTTCTTTGTTTTATCATAACGGAATTTGTGAATAAGTGTAAACACAAATTCTTTGTTTTTCTGTAAAAATTCGCGAAGCTGCTCGCCATTTTTAGGACGGCACTCGTCGTTGTTTCCTATAACTTCGGTGCGAATGAAGTTTTTGTGTATTTGCGTGTCAAGGTCTTCACGGTCAGTAATAACAAGGAATGTGAAATTACCTGAAATTTTGCGTTTAACCTTGCGTGTAAACATTACCATAGAGTAAGATTTACCACTGCCCTGTGTGTGCCAAAATACACCAAGCTTACCCTTTAATTCTTCCTTGCGTTCAACAGAGCGAATAAGGTTATTAACACCAAAGTATTGGTGGTTCTTAGCTATGATTTTATATTTGCGGTTATCAAAAAGAATAAAGTTTTCTATGTAGTCTATCAAGCGGTCTTTTTTAAGCAAGCCGTCAATGAAATATACTATGGAAACGCCGCTTTCGCGAATGCCCTCTCTGTTTGGCTTTTCTTTTTCGCTGTCAACTTTTAACCACTCAAAGAAATAGTCGTAAGTTGCATTGAAAGCACCAAGTCTTGTTTCCAAGCCATTTGAAAGAACGCATATTTGGTTAAAAGCAAATAGATTCGGAACATCCTTTTTGTAATCCTGTAAATTCTTATTGTAAGCTTCTTCGACTTTAACAATGCTATTTTTCAGTTCAATGAACACAAGTGGAAGACCATTTACGAATATAAGCACATCAGGTCTGCGCCAATAAAGCTTGCCTTGTACCCACATTTGTGATACGGCAGTAAAATTGTTGTTTGACGGTGTGTCAAAATCTATAAGCTTTACAAAATCAAAATCATCCTTGCCGTTTCTACGTACTTTCACTTTGATTTGATTTCTAATCTTGTTATATAAATCATAGTTGGTGGCTACAATATCTGTTCCTGTGAAGTCTTTAACAAGTGTTTTTAAAACATCATTTATAATTTCTTCAGGAATATTTGGATTTAATTTTACAAGAGAGTCCTTTAATATGCGTGGCAAAACACACTCTTTTTTAGAAGAGCGTCCTGTTCCGTCATTCAAATCCTCTCGTCTGTTCGGGTCGGCATCACACTTTATAATGTCATACCCAAAATCAGGAAGAGATAATTTTTCTAAAACGGCTATTTCGATATCATCTTCAGTAATGTATTTTGCCATTTCATTTTTCCTTTCTCGTTTAATCTAAATTCCACCTAAGCAATCCCAAATCTTCCAACCTATATCTCAATGCTTCTTTAGAAACACCAAGCTCGAACTTAAAATGCGCACAGGTCATTTGCCAATCAATGTAATTACATTGTTGTCTATCTACATATAACGGTCGTCCAATTGTCCTATTTTGCGAATTACACACCTCAATATAATGCTTATACATCAATTCTTTCGGCATTAAAAAATAAACGGCGAATTGGTCTGCTTGCCATTCCTGCACATTGGCTTTAGAGTTATTACCTATGTTTGAACAAGTTAAAATTTCCTTGTCTAAAGTATGCTTTAGAAAGTAATGACCCAGCTCGTGTGCTTTTGTAAAAACAGACCTTTGCGCTGGCTTATTCGAGTTATAAAAGATAAATTTTTGTTCATCAATGTTAGCAAACAGACCGTCAACTCCTTCTGACAAATTTGCTGAACGGATTTTTATATCTTCACCCTTGCAAATCTTGCTGATTTGCATAAAAGGCTTTTCAGTTATTTTGTAAGAAGAAAGTATCTCGTTTGCTAATTTTTCAAAATCATTCGTCACGGCTATCATCACAATATGCTTTGTATAACTCTTCCATATCTTGCTCGGTTAAGCCACTGTCTTTTCTTGCTGCCGCCGCAAAGCTATTTTTAAACTCAATAAATGTCTTTTTAGGTTTAAATTCGATAACTTTTTTCTGAGATTCCTTTATATCCAACTTGCCACTCATCAAACGAGGTAAAAGCATATCTCGTTGATTGGTAAGATTTTGATTACATTTAGCCAACTGAAATATTTCATCAAATATTGGTTCAACTAAATCGTTAAACAAATTAACAACATCTTCAGTTGGAACAGTTATTTTTATGCGCTTTATATCTGGCTGAGCCAAACCAGGTTGCGCAGCATTTCGATTTAAGTTTTGCATCAAATAAAAATATTCTTTTTGATGCAATGTAAAATACAAATAATTTTGATATATAAAATTATTTGCCTTCATTAAGAAAACATGTTCGTTAGCAGCAAATGTTTCAAACGGAAACTTGTTTCTAAAAATGGTTGTTTTCCCAATATATGCACCATCTTTATAAACTAATATTGCATTACCATCAAATTTTCCACGTTTCATATTGTTATAAAATTCAAGTGGAATATATTTTACAGAAGAAAAATCAAATTGAGCTAAATCTCCTACAGCTTCAGCGCCAAGAGATGGTATACCTTCCGTTAAAGAATCATCAATTCCACCTTTTGGTCTTGAGCCAGAATCTAAAGAAATGCCAAACTCTCCTAATCTTTTTTCCATCCACCCTTTTGGAATTCCATTTTCAAATTCAGCATTTTCATAATTCGGGAAACGGAAACGAACAAACCACTCTTTATAAAGATTTTCTGCCATTTGCTCTAATATCTTAATGCGTTTGTTGTTATTTTCAATAAGGTCATCATATTTTGAAAGAATACGAACAATTTTTTCCTGTTCGACGTTTTCGTGAATATAAATTTTAAGTCTATGCAAATGATTTTGATTTAATGTTGGCACCCCAGCACCAGCATTATATTGCTCTAAATGCATTGTTTGTAAAAAATAATACACATATTTAGGAACATTATCTCTAAAATCCTTTGAATATAACGATGTATTCAAAGGCCAACATTTTTCATTGATATATTGAACCTTTCCTAATGAGCCAGAACGTCCTGTAACTACTACAGGGGGTAAAACTTTATAAGTATTATGGTATGCTTTTATATTCGTAGAAGTTACAACTGGATATATTCCTTCCACGATTTTATCATCAGGCAAATCAAATCCTCTGCCTAGCCGTACGAAATCATCAAAAATTATTTTTTTCAACATTTAATATCACCAAACAATCCTGTAATATTAGCGCTAATAGTTTTCTCTAAAGATGTTGCTTCTGCATTGAGCTTTTCAAGTTCGCTATTCAAAGATAACATTTCTGCCTTAAACTCTTCGTCTGTCAAGCCGTCATCTTCGATAACAACACCTACATAACGTCCAGCATTGAGAGAATAGTCTTGGTCTTCAATTCCGTCTTCGCCTTTTAACTTGGCTACCTTGCAAAGACCAATAACGTCTTTATATTCACCATTAGGGAATTTTTCGTTAAGCCAATCAATTTGTGATTGATAGTAAGCTTTTGTCTTTGTTTCTTTGCTTTCTGCAATTTCAGGAGCATTAGCAATGGCTACTTTATATTCTTCAATCAAGTCAATAAATGCTTGCTTGTCGCCCTCATAAAGGCGAGAAATGATACCTAAGTTTTTAATTTGCTCTTCGCTAAATTTACGATGTGCTCTATCAACCTGAGTAAACACATTTCTTGCGTCAATAAAGAGTATTTCATCTTTTCTTTCCGTATTAGCCTTTGCTTTGTCAAAGAACCATAAGGTAGCAGGGAGAGTAACGGATGTAAACATATTAGAAGGCAAAGTAACCATTTGGGAAATGATACCTTCTTCAATCATTTTCTTTCTAATATCGTACTCACTATTGCCTGCGTCAGAGGCAGAATTTGCCATAACAAGAGCGGCTTTGCCAGTTTCTTTCAAAGCTGACGCAAAGTATGAAATCCACAAATAGTTAGCGTTAGGTACGGTTTCCTTTTTGTCGCTTTCTTTCTTGGTAGATTTAGATTTATTCTTAGGAATACCGTATGTGTTAAAACGAGCGTCATCCTTTACACGCTCATAAACAACCTCATCAACGTTAAATGGTGGGTTCGCCATAACGTAGTCAAACTTGCCGACTGCGTCATATGGGTCTGCATAAAACGAGTTTGCTTCTGTTATTTCGCCACGCACATTATTAAGCAAAAGGTTCATCTTTGCAAGTTTAACTGTGTCTGGCTCTTTTTCTACGCCATAGCAACGGAATTTCATCATATCAGATGCACTTACGTTGTTTTCGTGCATGTAACGAGCCGCTTGAACAAACATACCACCTGAACCACAAGCTGGGTCAAGGAACATTTTATCACCTGATGTTGGTCTAAGCACCTCAACCATATATCTAACAACAGTAGCAGGGGTATAGAATGTGCCGCCGTCTTTGCCTTCTTGAAGAGCAAAGCTACCAAGGAAAAATTCGTAGATTTCACCGAAAAGGTCAATGCTTATATTTTCAGGAATGTCCTTAAACACACGAACTATTTTGGAAAGCAATTCTGGTTCTTCTTCTGGTACAAGCTGACCGTAAACCTCTTTAGGTAAAACTCCGTCCATTTTTTCGTTATGCTCTTCGATAGCAGTCATAGCATTTTTTACAAGTGTTGCTTTATTTGCATCATCGGGAGCTTCGTTAATATCATCAAAATAAGCTTCTGGTGGAAGATAAAAGCCGCAAACCTCAATAGAAATCTCTTTCATTGATTTTTCCATACGAGTTCCTTTGAGCTTATTATACTTTTCTTCTATTTCCGCCTTGTGTTGCTTGTACAGAATATCTGCATAGCGAAGGAATATCAAACCAAGGATAGGTTGTCCGTATTTATTAGCAGATAAATGCGCTCCTGCACGAAGAATATCGGCAGAATGCCAAAGGTCGTCTTTCAATTTTTTTAGTTCTTTATCGGTCATTGTTCTGTCTCCTTGTCAATTCCCATTTTAGCAATAGTACGCCATTATAATTATATAATAACATGAAATCGCGCGCAATTCAAGAAAACTTTGAAAAATAAGCGCCTTTGATTATATTTTATAAATTTGGCGAAAAAGAAAAGATTAAGCATCGCCATTTTTGAGATTGATGTTTTCGCCAAAATATTTCGTGGAAGTGGGTTCGAAATTAGGCTTTGAATATTAGTCTATCTGCGTTTCAAAAAGCAAGGAAAAAGTACCAAAATGCGACACTTTCGGGCGTTTTTTGAGAAAATTTAGGGCGTGGACGCGTGTATCATTCGACACGCCTACGGGTCACCAAAATAAAATAAGTCGGACTTTGGTTCGACTTTTTTATTTATCAAAGTCGCAGACTTTGTATGGCATCAGCCGTTAGGTTGTATGGAATCACTTTTATGTGTATGGCATCACCGTTAGGTGCTTTTCTGCGACTTGATTCCATACGACACGGTGTGTGGGTTCCATACTGCAACAAGTTGCGAATTCCATACACGCTATGGTGATTTCATACAATGCTACGCATTGATTGGAGGTTAGTTATGGCTAAAAGAAATCTGCTTTTAGAATATAGTGAAGAATTAGCTGTTTGTATAACTAAGCTATGCAAGGACAATAAATTTGATTCTAATGTAGTTTTTCAAATAAAAAAGTCATCTTCGAGTGTGTTTGCTAATATTACAGAGGCACAATACCCTCAAAGCCTTGCAGACATGCATTCTAAATTTGAAATAGCAAGAAAGGAATGTGCCGAAACTGAAAGCCGGTTAAAGCTTCTCTTTTCTACCGAAGCTATTGATGATATAACTTTCAAAAAATTGAGAAATCTTTGTGGCAGAATTAAAAGAATGCTCACAAGCTCCTGCATCACTATCGAAAACCAATCAAAGCAAGGCTGAAAATTCAACCTTGCTTTTCTAATTTCTTATTAAGCCGAGCCGCTTGTATATATACAAGCACACGCCACAGTGCCATTTCATAGAAAATTCATATTTTTGATTGATTATATTTTTAGTTTATGCTATAATGATGTCAACATTGTAATTTACATTAAAAGGGCTGATTTAATGAGAAAATTATCAAAAGAACAATTTCAAAAAATGGATGCTTGGATGCAGAAAAACGCACGACCATTCGATAGGGCAAAATGGAATTACATATTCAATGGTGGCACAAAAGAAGCCATTGTTGAAGAAATGCTAAAATATCAAAATAAAGACGGTGGAATGGGAAACGGCTTTGAAGCCGATTTACTTTGCCCATCATCCTCTGCTATTGCAACGGCAGAAGCTATTTTCCAAGCATATGAATATGGATTAGATTGTAATGCTCCTTGGTTTAAGAAAATACTTGAATACTTTGAAAATTCAATTCAAGACATTCCAAAGTATTGGGATGACTTACCGTTAGAAGCTATGGAATATCCTCACGCACCTTGGTGGAATTGTGAGCCTTGCACAGTATTTAATCCAAATCCTTGTGCTATTGTCGCTTCGGCTTTTATTCTATTTGGAACAGAAACACAAAAACAATTAGGTTATAAAATTGCTAATGATTGCTTTGATTTATTGGTTAGCAACGACTTTTGCGGCGACCACGATACTTTGAATATCAAAGCTTTGGTTGAACAATTGTATAGTATAAAATCTCCCCTTATTACAGAAGAAATCATATCTTCTTTGCGTAGAAGAATTGTAGAAAATACCTGTTTTGACAAGAGCAAATGGAACGAATATTATTTTAATCCGTTTGATTATGTTTCTTCGCCTAACTCATTATGGTATAGTGATGTAGAAAAAGGAATTGAAGATACAATCAATTTCTTACTTGATACTATTAACGAGCAAGGAGTTTGGGAGCCTAATTTTTCTTGGGGTGTTGATAGCGACATTTCAAGACAAGTAACAGAAAATTGGAAAGGTTACATAACAGTCAAGAGAGTTAAAACTCTTTTGAATTTTGGAAGAATTGAACAATAAGAACAAGCGAGTGCCGATTTTTTCAGCACTCGCCTTTTGTTTAACCATCGTATTTATTAAGAACCTCTTGTATTTTTTCTTCCTCGCGAAGCTTTGCAATTGACCAATGATTTGATGTTCTCCAATGGTTGATATAATATGCTAAAATGTTTTCTGTCTTATAAGGAACTAAAACACCTTTTCTTAATACATCATCCGTTTTAATCATTTCCGTTTCAGCCTTTGCAGACAATAATAGTTTATCTAAAAATCTTGCTATATCGTCTATTTTTCCACCGTGTGCCGACATAAGTATTAAAAACTGCTCTATAAGTGATTTTTCAAACACTAACAAAAAGCTTTCGTTTGATTTTTTGCGTGCTTCTGTAAATAAGTCAATTATCTTTTCACATTTTGATACCTTTTCCTGTTCAGACAAAGATTTGTCATACCAATACATTCTTGCACACTTCATGGCTGCAAATTCCATATAGCGATATATGTTCATTTTGTTCCAATAATGATATTCTTCTGTGTCCTTTGTAAATAGCTGTTCTATTTTTTGGTATGCATCTTGTGTTAAATTTGGAAACTCTGATTGATAGAAAGCTATTGCTTCATCAACCTTGCCTTGAGCCTTTAAAAGCTTTGCTTGCATATTTTTAGCATCCAAAACTATTTTAGCATCGGTACATCCTTCTAATATTCGATTGCAAATACCTGTAAATTCTTCAAGGTGTTCTAAATATGCTTCATCCTTGCAATCGGCACAATCTACAATATCCCACATATAGATATTCATTATTCTATAATCATTGGGGTATTTTTTATATGCTTCTTTTATAAACTCTTTTGTGTCTTGATAGCTTCTTGACAAACGGTGATATTCCTTTATTGTATCTAAAATGTCTTGTTCAATTTTTTCTTTATTGTAACCCATTAAATCATCCACAGACACATCAAAATAATGTGCCAAAGGAAAAATCAAGGTTATATCGGGGTATGTTTCCCCTCGTTCCCATTTACTAACTGCGGCTACCGAAACATTAAGCACCTCTGCCAATTTTTCTTGTGTTATATCTTTTTCCTTGCGTAACTTTTTTATATTTTCACCAATAGAAATATTCATAATTAAAGCTCCTTTTTTGTATTGAACACGCGTTGTTCTATAACTATGCTAACACAAAAAGTATGCTTTGTACAGATAATGTTAAGAAAATTGTATTTAACTACAAGTTGATTTTTTAGAGTTTGACGATAAAACGAGTGCCGAAAAATCAGCACTCGCTTTTTAGGAGGTTAGATTTATAATTTGCTATACGCATTTATAAATTCTTCTCTGTCTCTTATGATATCGTAAATAGGATTTTTGTCTATTTCGTTTTTATACCTTGAAAGTGTTGTATAACTACCATTTAATTTTTCTTTCATACAAGGTCTATAACTAATAAGAATGTTTTTGTATTCATATTCGTTGGGCAGATTATTGTATGCTAACCAACCATTTACCGATTTTTCAAAGCATTCCAATGCTTTTTCTCTATCACCGATTGCTAAATATTCCTTTGTCAAAAGTTCATTGAACTGACCTACATAAAACACAAATTCGCCAAGGTCATCCTCATCAAACATAGCATTAAATATAGCTTGTTGCTTCTTGATGAGAGCAATTTTCTCATTTGGCGACACAACATATCCTTCGATATCGTTCTTTGAGTTTGCAAGAATACCAATATACGCATTCAAATGCCACCATTTATCAACAATATCGCTTTGCATCATTATTTTGCCCTCAACTGATGAATATGAATATACATTAAACCAATTCCAATCCTGACCATATTCAATGTATTTTTCCATAAAAGCAAACTTATCTTCTGCTGAATTTAGTCCTAAAATATGGCTTGATGCATCTAAAAGTAATGTTTTGTCCGTGCAATTTTTCAAAACAAGCTTGCATAAGCGTTCAATTTCTTCTTTGTCATTGCTTGTTCCATACACTTTTAGTGCATTTACATAAAGCATTACAATACGATAATCATAAGAATAATCTTCGTATGCAATTTTTGCTAACTCTAAAGCTCTTTGCCCTTCTTCGTTTGCTGTCAATTTCTTATATTCTTCAATATAACGCTTTATTCGTTCTTCTGCAATCATTTGGTCATTACCAAGCAACGCATCAATTGTTATTCCAAAGCAATTTGCCAAGGTTGGAAGCATTGAAATGTCTGGGTAGGCATCTCCTCTTTCCCATTTTGATATGGATTGAGGGGAAATGTGCAAAATCCCGGCGAGAGTTTCTTGAGTTAAGCCCTTTTCCTTTCTCAATCTTTTAATATTTTCACTAACACGAATTTCCATAATTAAGCTCCTTTCGTTTCGAACTGTAGCTGCTACAATTACATTATACGGCTTAATTAACATAAAATCAATAACTGAAAATTAGAATATTTATCAACTAACAGTTTTGCTTGTTATAAATTTTCGATTTACATTACCCTTGGCTCACCATAGTATTACCAGTCGAACTTCTCGACTGGTTTTACTTTTTATAGGTGATAATTGCTTATTTAACTCAAAGATAGCAGTAAAGCATCTTTGGGTTATTTTAATTACGCCAGTAACAAGGTTCGGACAGGTCGAAATGCTATTTGATTTCTCCTTTGCACCTTGTGCTTGGTTCGCAAGAACCGTGTGTCCGGTTCTTATTTTTTTCTCTACCATATAAAAGAAAGTCCCGATGAACCTCTGTTAAGGTTTCATCGGGATTTGTGTTTTTAGAGTATCTAAAGCTGATTTCTATTTTATCCTTGTAGAGAGTTAACAGTCGATAACATTCCAGCTGCCGTTTTTCTTTCCACCTACTCGTTCGATAACGCCATTTTCTTGTAATTTTTTTATTATTGTTTTTACTGTTCGCAATGATTTTCCTATTTTTGCTGCAACATCTGCAAGTGTAATTTTAGGGTTTTCTCGCAAAATTTCAATAATTGCTTCTTCGCGATTCGCAACGATTTCAGGGGCCTCTTTTATTTCTACATAACCAATATGCATTTCTCGGTTAGATAGAATGTTATCCTCACCAAGCAATAAATTCCTTAAAAACAGTTCAAGGTAGTGCGTTGTTTCTGTAACTCCCTTTTCACGGTTGTTATAATTAGCTCTAACAAGTGCATTCCTAAAGTACCAAGAATTTTCGGCAAATATATCATTTGTTACATTGAAGCCGAGCTTTGAAAGGTATTTTATGAGAAATACAGCCGTTGTTCTTGTGTTACCCTCACCAAAAATGTGAATTTGCCACAAGTTAGATATGAATCTTGCAATATGTGTTACAATAGCCTCTATCGAGAGTCCTTTATAGCTAAAATTCTTTTCAACGCTAAAATCATACTCAAGAGTTTCTCTTAGATTGATAGCATTTCCATATATTACAGTATCGCCATCTAGCACCCATTCTTCTTTGGATATATTGTAATCTCTAATTCTTCCGGCATGGGTGTATATTCCTTCAAATAAGCGTTTATGAATTGTTGTAAATTCAACCGGGGAGAATACGAAAGATTTTTCTGATATAATTTGAGCAATGCGAACCGAAACCTTGTCAGCTTCCTCTGCTCGCTGGGACTTTATTTTATTTTCCTTGTAGTATGAAGTAATAAGTGCATGAGCATCATCAAAGCTAATATCACCGTTAATATTCTGCTCGGCGGTTTTTACAAGATATTCAGATGGCTCAAGTCCATCTACCTTTTGAAGTCCTATCGCAGTCTTCCAAGCATAGGTTTTATAATATTTTGTTGGCTCTTTTTCCTTTGAATATTCTTCAAAAATATCGTCTTTCATAAAGCATCTCCAAAAATGTTTTTATATATTATACCACATATTTATTTAAAGTGCAACTCTTAAAGTGCATTTGTTTTGCGTTTTGCACTTTATTTTGCACTTTAAGCAAATTTTCAAGCAAAAATTTGTGCAGTGTCAATTTCCTCTATAATTACATCAAAGCAAGGCTGAAATTTCAGCCTTGCTTTGATGTTTATTTGATTGCTTTTTGCTTTGTTATTTATTTGTTATGCCACATTATTAGTTTGAAAGGGAGTCAACGATTTCGTTAAAGGAGTCAAAGCAGTACTTTTCGTTTTCATCTGGCGCGCTGCTTTGCATATAGGAGTAATCGTTATCCACCTTTACATATGCGCCTATTGCGATTTGCGCATCCTTTTGGGTTTCGGTTTCAAAGCCGATAATCTTAATTTCATATGCCGCGGTTGCGTAGGTTGTCATATCAACAACAATTGCGCACTCGTTTGCTTCGCCGCCTGCGAATATGTCACTGCCGTTTAAGCTATCCTTCAAGGCAGCAAACACACCGTAGGAAACGGTTTTGCCTGTTGCTTTTTCGTATTCTGCAATGGCTTCATTGTTTACAGTAAAGCCAATTGCAATTCCACCCTTGCCATTTTCAGGGGCTGAGTAGCCAAGGCAGGTGAATAAAGCCGGCGTTTCCTCGGTTACATTGTATGTACAACCCTCATTTGAGCAAGAACTAATTTTTGTTCCCGCCAAGGTATAATCAGTATACGCAATGAGGTCTATGCTAAGCTTTGCATCCTCAACATGATTTATAACTAACATTTGGCACTCTTGGCAAATACCAACGCATGCATTTGTATATTCTATTTCTCTGTGTACTCCGTCATTGTACTCACAAGTGCTAAAATTATAAATTACATATTTTCCACTCTTGTCGGAAAGCGCATTGTAATCAGAGTAAGAAATAACATTTATGTCGTTATCTCCCGCGACTGCAAAAAGCGAGTCATTACCTGTTTTGTTTATATTACTTTGGATTGACAAATATTGGTCTTTTGTTCCCATAAAGTAAATCTTTATGAGGTTGGTACAACCATAAAAAGCATTCTTTTCAATGGTAGATATCAAATCTCCGAAGTAAACAGTCGTTAAATTCGCACAGTCTAGAAAATCTTGTTGATTAATCGTTTTAAGAGTAAGCGGCAATTTGAGCTTTGACATTGGAACACCCTGAAAATTTCCATCAGAACACCCAACTCCCCATCCAAAGGCTGTTAGCTGTGTTTTTGAAAGATCAAGCGTTTGTCCTTCAAATAAAGAAGTACAGCCCACAAACGCACCGCCATAATTATAGGTGCTTATAGGTCCTATGGTTTTCAATTCCGTTAAATTTTCGAAATTTACGTATTTCAAATAAACACATTTTGCAAAGGCTTTACCACCAATAGCGGTAGTGTCGTGCCTTAGATAAGCATATTCAAGCTTCATAGTACCCCAAGGCGACTTATTATCCTTGTTAAAGGTTTCAATAAAAACAGTAAAGGGTTGAATGCCATCTGTATTGATATCCATATCTGCGTCGATATCATCATCCATAATATTGAATACGACAATGTCACTGGTTCCAACGAGCGAATCGCCTATATGAATATTAATATTTGCAAGCGCTGCATAGTTACTCTTTGGAAGAATATACTCAACCCAATTTCCATCTGAGCTATCCGTATCATCCGCACGAACAGATTGAAGCACGCCGAGGTTCCTAAACCAAATAAGCGCATTACCATTCTCATCAAAGAGATTGCAAACGGTTCCGTCCCTCAACGTTACTGTTTCGTTGAAATTCACTGTCTGTGAATTATGTATGCCCTCAGCAGAAATCGCTATGGCAAGCACACAAATAAGCATTACGCACAGTGCCACTATTAGTAAAACTTTCTTTTTCATAATATCTCCTTAAACAATATAAATTTGTTAAATCTAGCATATCACATACGAAATAATAATAAAATATACTTTTTTCTCGTTTTGTATTAATTTTACACTAATATTTTGGTTTTGTACTTTTTTTACATTAAAACTTGTGTTATAATTAAATTAACACAAGCAAATCACCGATTTTCAGACGAATTTTCTTGATTTGGTAATTTGTAGTTTTTGAAAGGAAATATATATGGAAAAAGACTTTCTTGTTACTAAAATAGAAAAGGTAATGCTTTTCAGAAAGCAAAAGAGCTTTGAAAAATATACAAACACTCTTACGAATAATGAATTGATTTTTGATTTTGCAGGAGAATATGTTATAAACATTGGAGATGCTACTTTAAATGTTGTACCAAACACTATACGCTTTATTCCTTGCGGTACATTTTCTAAATACGAAATTAAACGCAATAAATTAGGAGAGTGTATA
>JAFTMJ010000065.1 GCA_017452475.1 Clostridia bacterium
CGATGTGAAATGAAATAAATCCCCTCACGCCCGCAGGCATTTCACTCGCCAAAGGCGAATTTCACGCACAAAGTGCATTTCACAAATCCCGAAAGGGATTTATTTCGTTGCGTAGTGTCCTTAAGGGCACTACGCTAATGCGATAGACTTTTTGTTTTTAACTAATAAAGCTTCTTTGGCACTTCCTTTAGATTTGCAATGTAATCTATTGTAACATTATAAAACTTCGCCAAGGTTATAACATGGTGGAAGGGAATTTCTTGCTTTCCAAGCTCATATTTATTGTATTGCTCTCTTGCAGTGCCAAGAATTTTTGCGACTTGATCTTGCGTTAAATCTCTGTCTTCACGCAAATCCCTAAGTCTTTGATAAGTATACATCGCAATCCCCCTCTTCCCTATTTTTTAAAAATTATATCACTATTCTATTCATTTCCTCTTGAAATGTGACCGATAAGTCACTATAATAAAAGAAAAATAAAAAATAAGATTGAGAGGCTAAATTATGAAAATTGTAGGAATTATTAAAGAATTTGATAAATTGGGAAGAATAGTTATTCCAAAGGAAATGAGGGATTTATTTAATTTTTCCAAAGAGGTTGAAGTAGTAGTTACCGACCAAGGGGTTCTTCTAAGAAATCCTAAATTTATTTTAGTAGAAAATTCAAAGCAATAACAAAAAAGGGGCTGACACAAAAGCTAATTAGAAATAATTAGTGAAGGAGTGTCAGCCCCTTTAGAATTATCTGTTTAAATCCTCAACGAAAAGCTCGCGAACAGCGTTTGGGTCTTCCTTTGGCTGTGGGTTGTACTTTTCCTTCAAGAACTTTGTGGCAACCTGAGGGAAGAGCGCATAGGAAAGCACATCCTCGTCACATTTTGCAAGGTCGCCTGCCTCTTGCCTGTACTTTTCAAGCTCAGGCTCGATAAGGTCTGCAGGGCGGCATTCGATAATAGGCTCATCACCGATAGCCTTCCTTCTTACCTCCTCGTTAACCTCGCCGGGCACACGGCCGTATTCGCCCTTCAAAAGTCCCTTGGACTCCTTTGTTACCATCTTGTAGCGCTCACCTGTAAGCACATTGAACACAGCCTGTTAGCCAACAATTTGGCTTGTAGGAGTTACAAGCGGTGGATAACCAAAGTCCTTTCTAACTCTCGGCACCTCTGCAAGCACATCATAGTACTTGTCCTCTGCCTTAGCCTGCTTAAGCTGAGAAATAAGGTTGGAAAGCATTCCGCCGGGAACCTGGTAAAGCAAGGTGTTAGGGTCAACATTCAAAACCTTAGGGTCAAGGCTGCCCTGCTCCTTAAGCTTCTTTGCCACATCACGGAAGTGCGCCGCCGCGCCGTTTAGATCCTCAAGCTTAATGCCCGTGTCGTACTCTGTGCCCATAAGGGTAGCAACCATAGCCTCGGTTGATGGCTGTGATGTACCGTTAGCAAGTGGGGAAAGAGCTGTATCGATAATATCAACACCCGCCTGGATAGCCATTAAATATGTCATATCGCCTGTGCCTGTGGTGTTGTGTGTATGCAAGTGGATTGGTACCTTAATTTCCTTCTTAAGGGCGGAAACAAGCTCATAAGCATCGTAAGGCAAAAGCAGGTTAGCCATGTCCTTAATACAAATGGTATCTGCGCCCCTGTTCTCAAGCTCCTTAGCAAGAGAAACGAAGTACTCAAGGTTGTGTACAGGGCTTTCAGTGTAGGAGATAGCCGCCTCACAGTGTCCGCCGTACTTCTTTGTCGCCTTCATTGCAGTTTCGATATTTCTGACATCGTTAAGCGCGTCAAAAATACGGATAACATCAATACCGTTGTTAATTGACTTCTTTACAAACTCCTCAACAACATCGTCAGCATAGTGCTTGTAGCCAAGCAGGTTCTGACCGCGAAGGAGCATTTGGAGCCTTGTGTTAGGCATCGCCTTGCGAAGGGCGCGGAGCCTATCCCACGGGTCCTCACCCAAGAAGCGCATACAGGAGTCAAAGGTAGCGCCGCCCCAGCACTCAAGGGACCAATAGCCCACTTTATCAAGCGCCTTACAAGCGGGGAGCATATCCTCAAGGCGCATTCTTGTTGCGGCCTGAGACTGATGCGCGTCACGCAATATAGTATCTGTAATTAAAACCTTTTTAGCCATTTTATTACCTCATTATTTCAATTAGCAAAGAGCCATTAATACGCCTGCCGCAATGGCGGAGCCGATAACACCCGCAACGTTCGGACCCATAGCGTGCATAAGTAGGAAGTTGCCGGGGTTTTCTCTCTGACCCTCTTTTTGGGAAACACGCGCCGCCATAGGAACGGCAGAAACGCCTGCAGAACCGATAAGCGGATTGATTTTCTTGCCCTCGGGCAAAAATACGTTCATAAGCTTTGCAATCAAAATGCCGCAAGCTGTAGCAACACCAAAGGCAATAACGCCCATAACAATAATCTTAATTGTATTGAATGAAAGGAATGTCTTCGCAGTAGCAGTAGCGCCAACGCTTAAGCCAAGGAAAACAGTAACAATGTTCATAAGCTCGTTCTGTACAGTCTTGGAAAGGCGCTCGCAAACGCCGCACTCCTTAAGCAGGTTACCAAACATAAGGCAGCCAACAAGGGGAGCCGCACTTGGAACTAAGAGTGCAACGAAGATTGTAACGATTATCGGGAACAAAATTTTCTGTAGCTTTGTAACAGGGCGAAGACCTGTCATAACAATAGCTCTTTCCTTCTTTGTTGTAAGGAGCCTCATAATAGGAGGCTGAATTACAGGAACAAGAGCCATATAGGAGTAAGCCGCAACAGCGATAGGGCCTAAAAGATGCGGAGCCAGCTTTGATGTTACAAAGATAGCGGTCGGTCCGTCAGCGCCGCCGATAATACCGATTGAGGCAGCCTCTGCCGCTGTAAATCCAAGACCGTAAGCGCCTGCAAATGTGGCAAAAATACCAATCTGCGCAGCCGCGCCGAGGATCAAGCTCTTCGGGTTGGCAATTAACGGACCAAAGTCTGTCATTGCGCCAACGCCAATAAAGATTAAGCAAGGGTAAATACCAAGCTTTACACCTAAATAAAGAACATCCAAAAGACCGATTGTTTGGTTCGGGTCACCAAACGCATCCCAGTGTACATGTCCACCCGCAAAGAGGGACTCGTGGAAAATATCCGCCCCGGGAAGGTTGGTAAGCAGCATACCTATAGCTATTGGGAGCAGGAGCAACGGCTCAAACTTCTTGCCGATAGCAAGGTAGCAAAGCAGACAGGCAATGCCTATCATAATCAGGTTTTTCCAGCCACCATACGTTGAAAAGAACTGGTAAACACCTGTGTCCTCCAAAAAGTTAATAATACCGTCCATTTTTAACCTACCTTATGCAAGAGTGCAAAGAACAGCGCCGGCTTCAACGGTTGTGCCTGCTGTAACGTTTACAGAAGCAACTGTGCAATCACACGGAGCCATAATTTCATTCTCCATCTTCATAGCCTCAAGAACCATCAAAACGTCACCACTCTTAACAGCCTGTCCGTTTTGAACATTAACCTTCAAGATGTTGCCGGGCATTGGCGCAGTAACAGTCTTGGAGCCTGCCTGTGCAGGAGCCGCAGGTGTTGCCGCAGGTGCAGGTGCTGCTGCAGGAGCTGCAGGAGCCTTAATATCAGCCTTATCAATTACCTCAAGTGTGATTTCATAAACATTTCCGTTAACATTAACTCTGTATGCTTTCATTTCTTATATATCCTCCAAATTAAATTTTCTTAAATGATACAACACGGATAGCTGAAATATCAGTTCCGTTCTCCTCAGCAACCGCCGCGCAAACAGCCGCAACAATCTCATCGCGGTTTTCAATCACACCGTCGGTAACTTGTGCAGGCGCTGACGCCGCAGGTGCAGGTGCAGGTGCTGTCGCCTTTTTCTTGCTTCCCGTCCTGGTTGTAACCAAATTCATTAGCTCAACAAGACCGATAATAACCGCAAGACCTACAAAGACAACCGCAACACCGATGAGGCACACAAGCGCCCAATGGACATCGCTTGCTAAAAATAAGCCTTTAACCATATTCTCACTCCTTATCTTGGTTATAAAACCCAAATTTTTTTCATTTTAACATATTTAGTACTAAATGTAAATACTGTAATAGGTAAAATAAATGTAAATTCACAATTTGTTAACATTGTTTTGGACAAACAAAATAATCCGCATTTTTTCAATAATTAACATTCACCCGCGCTGTTGACATTTATTCCATTTTATGGTATACTCTTTAAAAAAGGAGGTATCATTATGAAAAGAATTATCGAAAATGAAAAATACGGCACTATTGTATACAGCGAAAGCTTGTGGACAGGAAAAAAGGGCGTTAACATAAACGGCATGCCGCTTGAGCGTGTTAACAAAAAAACATTTAAGCTGGAAAACGGTGACACAGCAACTCTCACAGGCAATTCTTTAACAGGTATTTCCTTGGGCGTTGGCGGTGATGTAATTCCCCTTTCCGCGCCTATGAAATGGTACGAGATTGCAATTGCAATCGGCTTCTTTGTGTTCGTTTTGGTTTACCCGAGCTTTGCAGCATTATTCCCCTAATCGGCGGTGCTGTTGGCGGCGCAATTAACGGCGTTTGTAACGTTGCCGGCATTTTCCTTGCCGCTTCCTTGGAAAAGTCCCGAGATAGGTTGCTTGTGCTAATCGGCTTCGGCATTGTTTCATTCCTCGCTTGTATGGCAGGCGGATTTATTTACTTAAGTCTTGCGCTTTAAATTATACTAAAAAACAGGAACGGTTGCCACCGTTCCTGTTTTTTTATTTATTAAGCAAATCCGCAACAATGCTAAGCGCGTCGTTAATCTCGCTTCCCTAGCAGAGAGAGACCCGGTTGAACCCCGCCAAAAGCGTTTATTTTCAGCGCTTTTGACCGAGTCTTTCCTTGCAATACTTAGTATGGCTGTGTCAAGCCTCAGCCAAAATCATCTTAAAATAAGCGTTTTTGGTGCTCGC
>JAFTMJ010000001.1 GCA_017452475.1 Clostridia bacterium
TCACTCTTCCGTTGATAGGGGCGACCGCATATTTTGTCTCTTTTGTCAAGTCTTTCTTTTAAAATTTTCTTGATTTTTTTCAATAAAAAAAGACCTACCTCTTTCGAAGTAAGTCATTTTTCTTAACTTAATGGTATTGAGGGGCGCCCTTCCTTTTTTGCTATATGAGACAGTATTTTTTGAGTAGCGCCGTGATTTGCTTATCCCTTGTGGATTTGCACATAGGCAGGCGAAACTCATTTTCGCAAAGCCCCATTTTGTAAAGGGCGGTTTTTACGGGGATTGGGTTAACCTCGCAGAAAAGCTCCTTGATTATGGGGTTAAGGTAGAGCTGAAGCTCTCTTGCCCTTTGGATGTTGCCGCTGCAAAATTCCATACAAAGCTGATGCACACGGCTGGGGAGCAGGTTGCTGACAACGGAAATTACTCCCTTTCCCCCTAAGGCAAGGGTGGGTAAAATCAACTCGTCACAGCCTGTGTAAACATCAAAGTCATTGCCGTAGGCTTGGATAAGCTCCGTTAAGTAGCCGAGGCTGCCGCTTGCCTCCTTTATACCAACAATGTTGTGGATTTTGCTCAAAGCCCCGTACACCTCCAAGGGAATGTTGACCCCTGTGCGGGAGGGCACATTGTATATAATTATAGGGATTTTTACGCTTTTTGCAATTTCCTTATAATGCTCCGTCAACCCCTTTGGCGTTGCTTTGTTGTAGTATGGGGAAACAACAAGGCAACCGTCAGCTCCCAGCGCCTCCGCATTTTTGGCGTACCTGACCGCAACGGAGGTGGCATTTGACCCTGTACCAACGATAAGGGGCACCTTGCCGCCGATTTTTCGCTTGGCAAAGGCAATAATTTCACTGCGCTCATTTTCATAAACGGTGGACGCCTCACCTGTGGTGCCCAAAACCACAATTGCGTCCGTGCCGTGGGAAAGCTGGCGGCATACAAGCTCCCCAAAGGCTATGTAGTCAACCTGCCCGTCCTTAAAGGGGGTTACAATGGCTGTGGCACTACCGAAAAACAAGCTTCTTTTTTTACCCATTTGTTAAATTCCTCCAAAATTGTAAAAGTACTTGCAAAAGGTTCAAAAATATTATAAAATATTAAAATAGAGAAGTATTACATTATATAATATGTGTGAAGGATATAAAAGGACACAATGATTAAAAACGACTTGCCTAAAACTGATTTGTCCACCAAGGACTTTTACTATGATTTACCAAGCGAGAGAATTGCCCAAACACCGATTGAGCCACGCGACCACTCAAGGCTTTTGGTGCTGAAAAAGGATGGCAGCTTGGAGCATAAGCATTTTTACGATATTATTGATTATTTGAACGAGGGGGACACCCTTGTTATAAATGACTCCCGTGTTATCCCTGCAAGGATATGGGGAGAAAAGGTGAGGGAGGATAACTGTGAGTTCACCTGCGCCCCCTCAAAAATCGAAACCCTTTTGCTAAAGCAAAGGGAACAAAACCGTTGGGAGGTGCTGCTCCGTCCTGCAAAAAAAATCAAGCTCGGCGGTAAAATCCGCTACGGGGATATTTTGGAGGCCACGGTTTTGGAGGTTGTTGAGGACGGCAACCGCATAGTTGAATTCAGCTATGATAAAAGCAAATATACAAATATTTTTGAGGTTTTGAACATAATCGGCTCAATGCCACTGCCGCCGTATATTACGGAAAAGTTAAGTGATAAGGAAAGGTACCAAACCGTTTACGCAAAGGAAAACGGCTCCAGTGCAGCGCCCACGGCGGGCTTGCATTTTACCAAGGAGCTAATGGAGAAAATTGAGAAAAAGGGCATTAAAATTGTCCCTGTTATGCTCCATGTGGGCTTGGGCACCTTCCGCCCTGTTAAGGCAGAAAAAATAACGGACCATGTTATGCACGCGGAGTTTATTTCCGTAAGCGCGGAAAGCGCCAAAATAATAAATGAAAGGAAGAAGGCGGGCGGCAGAATTATTGCCGTTGGCACAACCTCCTGCCGTGTGCTTGAAAGCGTAGCTGAGGAAAACGGGGAAATTCAAGCAGTAAGCGGCGAAACGGGTATTTTTATCTATCCCGGATATAAATTCAAGGCGGTTGATACGCTGATTACCAACTTCCACCTGCCTGAAAGCACCTTGCTTATGCTTGTGTCCGCCTTGGCAGGCAAGGAAAGAATAATGGAAGCATACAAAACGGCGGTAAAAGAGGGATATAGGTTCTTTTCCTTCGGAGACGCGATGCTGATTGTATAAAAGATTTATACAATCAGCAGATAAGAGATAAAAGAGAATAGATAAGAGAAAATGAAGCTTTTTGCTTTGGCAAAAAGCAACCGTTTCTTTTCACTTTTCTCTCTTCATTTTTCACTCATCGAATAATTCACTGTTATTTGCGACCTCAACATACGCAAAGTATGTTATCGCCCGCAATTTGCGGTGCGCCTTGCTTAATAGCGAATTCCTTTGATGAGGCGCGGAGATAAATAATTCAAAATAGAGTTTTTGGAGAAAAAATGAAAGTAATTGCAATAGTTGGGCCGACGGCGGTGGGAAAGACCGCCTTGGCAATAGAGCTTGCCAAGAGGTATAACGGGGAGATTATTTCCTGTGACTCTATGCAGGTTTATAAGGGGATGGATATTGGCACTGCCAAGCCCACAAGGGAGGAAATGGCACAGGTTAAGCACCATCTTATTAACATAAAGGAGCCAAATGAGAGCTTTTCCTGCGCGGACTATGCCGCTTTAGCAAAAAAGGCGATAGCGGATATAGAAAAGCGGGGCAAGACACCCATTTTCTGCGGTGGCACGGGATTGTACCTTGACAGCGTTATTGAAATTCCCTCCTTTTGTGAAACTGCAAAGGATGAGGGATACAGGCAGGAGCTTGAAAAAATGGCAAGGGAGCAGGGAAATGAAAGCGTGCACGCCTTGCTTTGCAAAATTGACCCCGAAAGCGCGGAGGCGACCCACCCAAACAATGTGAAAAGGGTTATAAGGGCGCTTGAGATTTTTAAATGCACAGGGGTGACGAAAAGCGAATGGGACCGCCGTTCGAGGGAAGCGAAGCCCCCTTATGAAGCAACGGTTTTGTTCCTTACCTGTGAGGACCGTGAGGAAATGTACCGCCGCATTGATTCCCGTGTGGATATAATGATGGCAGAGGGGCTTATGTTTGAGGTAAGGGGACTTTATGAGGCAGGGCTCCTTGACACTAAGTACACCTCAAGCGGCGCCATTGGATACAAGGAGCTGCTCCCTGTGTTTACCCACGGCGAGAATGTGGGCGACTGCGTGGCAGAGCTGAAAACGGCAACACGCCACTATGCAAAGCGCCAGTTAACCTGGTTCAACAAAAAGAAAAGCTACCACAAAATTTATGTGGATAAGGAAAACCCTATTGAGAGGGCAATGGAGATTTTAGGAGATTTCAATGGATAAGGCAACTCTTTTGAAAAACTATTTAAGCGTTGTAGAGGAAATAAAAGGGCTCAGCGGCGGAAGAAATGTAAGACTGCTTATTGCCACTAAGATGCAAGGCGTTGAGGACATTAATTTTTTGGTGTCCCAAGGTGCAGACCTGATTGGGGAAAACAAGGTGAATGAGCTGCTTGAAAAGTACGAGGGCTACGACCCGAAAGTTGAAAAGCACTTTATTGGCACGCTTCAGACAAACAAGGTAAAATATATCGTTGACAAGGTTAGTTTAATTCACTCTGTTGACAAGCTGTCCCTCCTTCAGGAAATAGACAAAAGGTGCGCTAAAATCGGCAAGGTGATGGATGTGCTGATTGAGGTGAACAGCGGCAGGGAGGAAAGCAAGGGAGGCGTTATGCCCGAGGACGTGTGCGATTTTTACGAAAAAGCCAAGGAATTTCAAAGCGTGCGCATCCGTGGACTTATGACAATGGCGCCAAGGTGCCAATGCCGCGAGGAGTATTTAAAATATTTTAGGCTGACAAAGGAAATTTTTGATAAGCTTTTTGGAAATGATAAGGATGCCATACTCTCAATGGGTATGAGCGAAAGCTATCAATACGCAATTGAGGCGGGGGCAAACCTGGTCCGTGTGGGTAGCAAAATATTTGGAGAAAGGAAGTATTTGTAATGGGCATTTTTTCAAGATTTAGGAAAAACAACTATGAGGAATATGAGGATGAGGACGAGGAGGAGTACGAGGTAGAGGGTGAGACCGTTGATGTTGAGGCAAAGGCGACCCTTGAGGGCAGCTCCTTGGAGCTTAAGATTTTCCGCCCTAAGACAATGGCGCAGCTCCTTCCTGCCGTTGACCATTTGCGCGCAGGCAAGACCGTGCTTTTGAATTTGGAGGGTGTGGAAAGCGCCCTGTACCGCCGTATGATTGACTTTATAAGCGGCGCGGCGTACGCTATGCGTGTTTCTATTAAGAAGGCGACTGACAACTCCTACTGCATAGCGCCTAACGATGTTGATGTAAGCGGCGAGGCGTTTGAAAACACAAACGATGACGAGGACGAGTTTTTCGATATTTAAGCTATGGGAATAGGTATTATTTTTTATATACTAAGCTCTCTTTTGTATGTTTTTGACCTGTTTTTGCTGGTACGCGCCATTTGCTCCTGGGTGCCATCCTTTAGGGAGTCTATGATTTACAGGCTGACATATACGGTAACGGAGCCGATTTTGCGCCCTGTAAGGGACCTTTTGTACAACTGGGAGTGGGCAAGGCGATGCCCCATTGACCTTTCCTTTATTGTGGTGGTGCTTTTGGTGAATGCACTGTCATCTGCCCTTAGCTATTTAGCATATTTGTTTTAATTTGGAGATAAGATGAAAAAGATAATTACACTTGTGTCTATTATTGTGGGCGGAATAGCCCTGGATTTGCTAACAAAGCTTTTGGTTGCAAATCTAATGGACCTGGGGCAAAGCATTGCCCTTATCCCCGGGGTTTTGAACCTGACATACATTCACAACAGGGGCGCGGCGTTTGGTATGCTTGCGGACCACAGGTGGGTGTTTATGGTGATTTCCTCCGTTGCTATTATAGGCATTGGCATTTACCTTTTCCGCTTCTGCAAGGAAAGGATGCTGTTAAAGGTAGGTCTTGCCTTGATTGTCAGCGGCGGCATTGGAAATATGATAGACCGTATTTTCTACGGCTATGTAATTGATATGATTGATTTTTGCCTGTTTGACTTCTGGATGTGGATATTTAATGTGGCAGATGCCTGCGTTTGCGTAGGCGCGGGAATTGTAATTCTTGCCCTTATTTTGGATATGATAAAGGAAGGCAAGGAAAAGAAGAAGAAAAATGCAGATAAGCAGTGAAAATGTAAAAAAACGCTTAGACGTGTTTGTTTTTGAGACCTTGGGCGTTACCCGTTCCAACGCGCAGAACCTTATTGAAGGGGGACTCGTTACCGTAAACGGCAGGGTAGAGGGCAAGAACTACCGTTTAAGGGAAAACGATATCGTTGAAATTGAGGAGCAAGAGCCTAAGGAGCTAAGTGTAGAGGCGGAAAATATCCCCCTTGACATTGTTTTTGAGGATGAGGATATTGCTGTTATTAATAAGCCTGCGGGTATGGTTGTTCACCCTGCCCCGGGAAATGAAAGCGGTACACTTGTAAACGGACTTTTGTACCACTGTAAGGGTTCGCTTTCGGGAATAAACGGTGTTATCCGCCCGGGAATTGTCCATAGAATTGACAAGGATACAAGCGGACTTTTGGTTGTGGCAAAGAATGATGAAAGCCATGTGTTTTTGTCCTCACTTTTGAAGGACCACGGCATAAAAAGGGTGTACCACGCAATAGTTGTTGGACACTATAAAGAGCAAGGCGGCACGGTTAACGCGCCCATTGGCAGGCACCCCGTGGACAGAAAAAGGATGGCAGTGGTGGCAGGCGGCAGAGAGGCGATTACCCACTATGAGGTAATTGAGGAGTACCCCTCCTTTACCTATGCACGCTTCCAGCTTGAAACGGGACGCACCCACCAAATCAGAGTTCACACAAGCTACATAGGTCACCCTATAATTGGGGACACGGTTTACGGCGGAGGTAAAACAAGCTTTGAAAAAAGCAACAGCGCCCTACTTGACGGACAGATTTTGCACGCAAAAATCTTATCCTTCCCACACCCGAAAACAAAGGAGATTTTAACCTTCGAGTGTGAGCTGCCCGACAATTTTAAAAGGCTGCTTGAAAAATTAAGAACTATATAAAAAGCCGACCCTGTGGTCGGCTTTTTGCGTGATAAGCGTTTAAAAATCGTGTCTAAAGCTAATATTAACATTAATTTCCTCAAAGGAGTTAACTATTTCTTCAATTTTAAAGAAGCATTCCTTGTCGTTTAAATTCTTATCCTCCAATATTGCCTTGATTTTACAAAGCGTTATGTAGCATTGCAGGGTGAATTCGTTTGCTTTCAGCTCCTTTGGCAGTCCTGCGCCGTTAAAATCCTTGGTGAGTTTTTTCCATAATTCCATAATTTATACCTCATAGACTCTATGGGGATTATATCCCCTTAATAATTTAGATTATAACCCCCATAATATAAAATGTCAAGATGGAGGTTATGAAAAATGATAATTTTTGATAAGCTATGGAAAACAATGGAGGCAAGGGGTGTTTCCACCTATAAGCTCCGCGAGGAATGTGGCATTGACAGCAAAACTGTTCGTAGGCTTAAAGCAAACGATAATATCGAAACAAAGACCTTGAACAAGCTGTGCAATGTGTTAAATTGCAACATTGATGACATAATGGAGTATATACCCGACTAAAAAAGCCGGCCCTGTGGTCGGCTTTTTGCGTTTTTAATGTTGAATAGTGAGAATTTAAGCGTGGATTTTTTGGCTTTGAGCTATTTTGTAAGCTCGCCGCGGAGGTTTTCCTCCATTAGGCGCTTGATTTCCTCCTTGGGGAAGCCTTGGCTAAACAGGTAGTAGAGCTTGGCAACGGCTGCCTCGGTTGTCATATCAAAGCCGCTTACCGCCCCCGCCTCCTTTAAGGGAGAGCTTGTTGCATATGTGCCTAAGGAAACGGTGCCCTGGGGGCATTGGGAGCAAACTGCCACAACGCTGCCTGCGTTAAACGCCTTGCGTATGATTGGGAGCAGGCTATCTCCTTCACCCGGGATGTTGCCTGCGCCAAAGGTTTCAAGCACAATTCCGCGGAGCTTTTCTGTCATTAGCTTATCAAAAATGGGGAAGCTGATGCCGGGGAAAACCTTTAAAACACCGATTGGCACATCCGCAAACCTGCAAAGGGTTAGGGGCGCGCCCTCGTCTCCCTTTGGCGGCTTGGGGGCGGGCAAATATCTGATGCTGATTCCTGCCTCAGCCAAGCGGGGACAGTTGGGTGAGTCGAAAGCCAAAAGACCGTCGGCGGACATTTTTGTGGCGCGGTTGCCCCGCAGGAGCCTGCCGCCAAAGTATAGGCAAACCTCCTTAACCTTAGCATCTCCTGCAATGATTAGGGAGGTTACTAAGTTGTCCTGCCCGTCACTCCTAACCTCGCACAAGGGAATTTGGGAGCCTGTTAAAATTACAGGCTTGTTAAGACCCTTGAGCATAAAGGAAAGGGCGGCGGCGGTGTATGCCATTGTGTCAGTGCCGTGAAGCACCACAAAGCCGTCATATTTATTGTACCTTTTTGCAATCTCCTCGCCTATTTTGTTCCAATCGTTAACATCCATATCGGAGGAGTCAAGCAGGGGGTTCATTTCGTAAAAGTCATAGCTTGGCATGCTTTCATCGTGCAAGTCGGAAATGGAGTCAAGCACGGTTTCAAGATAGCCGCTTTTGGGCAAATAGCCGTGGTCGCTGCGAATCATACCTATGGTGCCGCCTGTGTGTATAATGCAAATGTTTTTCTTCATTTTTATCACCTCAAAAAAGCTGTTCACAGTAATTTTACCACATAATTTGAAATTTGTAAACAAAATACTTGACTAAAAGGCTATGTAGTGCTAAAATAATGAAAAATGAATATAATGTTAGTGCTTCAGGGAAAGGTGAAATTCCTTATCGGTGGTAAAGTCCACGAGCTTAGGCTGACTCGGTGTAACTCCGAGACCGACGGTATAGTCCGGATGAAAGAGGCGCGGCGGTGGGTTTTATCCACACTCCCCCTGCCGTTTTTGTGCTTCCACCCTGATTTTGGGTGGTTTTTTTATTGCTTTAGGAGAGAAAAATGAGTAAAACGAGAAAAATAACGCTAATCGGTATGTTTGCCGCCTTAGCATACATATTTACGCTGGTAGGTCAGTTAGTGCCCATTCGCTTTGGTTTTTTGAGCTATGACCCCAAGGATGCCATTATAGTTATTGCGGGCTTTGCCATAGGTCCTGTGGCATCCTTAATAATTTCTGTAATCGTGGCGCTTTTGGAGCTTGTAACCATTAGTGACACAGGCTTAATAGGCTTTGCAATGAACATAATTGCCTCTGCCTCCTTTGCCACGGTTGCCGCATTGATTTACAAGAAAATAAGGAGCATAAAGGGCGCCGCCCTTGGCTTGCTGCTGTCCTCTGCCTTGACTGTGGGGCTTATGCTTTTGTGGAATTATCTTGTTACACCTTTCTATATGGGTGTTTCAAGAGAGATGGTTGCAGGCTTACTGTTACCCCTGTTTTTACCCTTTAATGTTATAAAGTGCGGTCTTAATGCCTCCTTGGTTATGTTAATTTACAAGCCCTGCGTTACCGCAATGCGCCGTGTTGGGCTTATGCCGAGGGCTGAGGGCAAGGGGGGCAGGATAAGCCCCTTGGTGATTGGCGTGTCCTTAGGCGTTATGGCTTTGATGGTTGCCTTGTTCATAATATTAAAATAGTCAAGGTTAAAATGTTGACAAACATAACAAAGTATGGTATGATATAATTACTAAATATATCCATATGGAGAAACGCTATGAAAAAGAGAATTCTATTGTTCTTTACACTTTTAGCATTGACTCTTTGTATATTTGTTCTTTGTGTCAGCGCAGAGAGCATCAGCTCCACCGCCTTTGAGTTCTTAGGATACTCTGTTGACAACAACGGTGGAATGTCGGTTGAATATACTGTTGACTTGGATGCCCTTGATGCGTATGAGAAGGAAACAGGCAAGCGCCTTGAGTACGGTGTGGTTGTTGCCCTTGACGGCAGTGTGGCAAACGGTATGCCCCTTGACAAGGAAACAGGCAAAGCCACAGCAAGCACAGTTATTAAGGTGCCCCTTGATGTTGACACAACCATAATTTGCATCCGTGTTACAGGCATTGATGTTGAGCGATACAGTGAAAAAATAATTATGAGCCTTTACACCCGTGAAAACGGCGGTGTACAGTATGTTGGCGAAAAGGAAATAACCGAGGCTGTGTCCTCTGTTACCTACAAGGAGGCAAGAGGTCCGCTTGAGGTAACAATCAACGGTATGACCTACTCAACAGAGGGTGAAACCGAAAAAGCATGGGACAGGGTTAGGCAGCAGAACGCATCCAATGGCGACTATAAAACCGGTAGTGAGTATAACTTTATAAAGCTTGGCGGCGTGTGGGCAATCGCTGAGGGAATTGCCAAAGCAGGCGGTAGCTTAGTAGATATGCCTGCGGCTGCGGCTCTTATGGAACATTATTTAAAGAATACTTCGAGCAACTATAACCTTAATGTTGCGGGATTTTTGAAGGATGACAGCGGCGCGCTTAACAGCAGAAACAAGGCAATAAACAATGCCTTGCGCGCAGCGGAGGCACTTGCAATCGAGGGTGAGGTGTTTACCATTAATCAGCTTGCTGAGGGTCACCCAATGCAGAACAGCTTGGCAACCGAGAACTGGCAGTTTGCGTTAGGCTCATACTTTGATGATGTTGACATTATTAATGTAACGGTTACAGAGGTAAACGGTGTTAAGACCTACACCGCTGACATTAAGTATATTGTTACCGATTTTTATAACTGGGACACAAATGTGTATGATAAGTTTAAGGACCTTGTTTCTCCCCATAACCTTCACGAGCTTCACAAGGCAGGTTGGGCAAGGGAATTTTTAACCTACGGTGAGATTACCTATGCGGGCATTACCTGGACTGAGGGACAGGATGTAGCCACGATTGCAGGCTTAAACTAACAGTTAAATTAAAGGACCGCCAAAAGCCTTGGCGGTCCTTTTTCGTGCTTTAAAACCCTAAAAAACACTTAAAATCCATTGACAAAATTCGCAAAGAGGTATATAATTGCAATTATCAATAAATAGCACATTTGCTTTGGAGGGAGACGAAAATGAAAAAAATATTAGCTATAACGGTTTTGGCAATTGCCCTTTGCAGTCTGCTTTCACTGGGAATCAGCGCTGCGACAACTGAGTGCGCCCATACATATGACAGCGGTATTGTTACTAAGGACCCAACCTGTCAGGATAGCGGCGAATTGACATACACCTGCACAGCCTGCGGTGAAAAAAAGACAGAGGCTATTGACACAATCGACCATATGTACAAAACGGCTACTGTTACAAAAAAGCCAACCTGCACCGAAAACGGAACGGTAACCTACACCTGTTATATGTGTAACATCACCAGAACAGAAACTGTTGAAAAAAGGCACACCTACCATTCAACGGTTGAGGTGAAGGCTGACTGTGACACAAAGGGTAAAATCACCTTTAAGTGCGATTGCGGTGCAACCGTCGACCCACAGGAGACGGACTATGTGCATGACTTTGTTTCCGTTGTCACAACGGAGCCAACCCACGATACTACGGGTGCTTTGACAAAGACCTGTACAATATGTAACGCAACCGAAACAGAGGTTTTGCCTGTAAAGCACGACCAAACAATGGTAACTGCTATGACGGCGCCATCCTGCTTCTTTGAAGGCTCTGTTACTTATTTTTGCGGCTTGTGCAACACAAGCATTACAGAGACAATTGAGGTCTCACACTCATATGAGTCCCAAATTACCACACCTGCCACCTGCACAACAAACGGCGTTTTGAGGCACACCTGCCAATACTGTATGCATTCTCACACGGATATTATTGTCGCATCCCACGACTACAGCGGCGGCGTTTCAAGAATAGTTTATAACGACTATACATCTACGGGCGTTAAGTATATTGACTGCGCTAACAACTGCGGCGCCTCTGAGGGTGTTATTGCTAATCCAATCTTCATTTTTACAGGCTATTCCGCAACCCCGTATGATGCTGATACCAACAACGGCTTGGTTGAAATCACCTGCGGATACAATGTTGATGTGGATGCGCTTCAGGAGTTCCACCGAGTAATGGGTAAGGACAAGCTACAGTACGGTATTGTAGGCGCGGTGCAAGCCCACTTGGGTGGCAACGATGTTCCGCCCCTTGTTTCAAGCACGGGCCTGCCTGTTGTTGTATCAACAGATACAGATGATTTTATTGTAAAAAGGGTTACCTTGGGAAGCAATACCTATGCAACCGTAAACGGTAAGCTTATTAACATTGATTACAATAATCACACCACATATTTCTATCTTTGTATGTACATTTACGACGGTGAAAAAACCGTTTATATTTCAGACGACAGCTGCCGTGATGTACCATTGCCAATCTCATATTCAATGCTTGTTGACGGCACCCCTGATGAGGAGGGCGGCACTCACGATGATGTAAAGTACAACACCTTTATGTTCGGTGATATAGTATACTCAACCATCAACGGTACAATGCCCACAAAGGCGCGCCTTGATGTTATTGCATCCTCTGCCGAAAGCTATAAGAAGGAGGAGGCAACCTCAGCTTCGAGAAACGATGAGGATACAGTGGCGGCAATCGGCAACCTTGGTCAGTGGGTGGGCACGGTTCCAAACGCAAACAAGCTCCTTAACTACTACCTTGAGCTTGGCGGCGACGCAACTCACTACCACAAGCTTGATATTGCTTCGCTTGTGAGCCAAAACAGTGTGGCTAAGTCAAGCTGGCAAACCTCCATTAACAATATTTTGAGGGCGGCTGAGCTTATGGCAATCGCGGGCGAAACCGTTAATATCGACCAAACAACCGAAACGGAGGTTCAGCTAAACAGCTCCAACAGCTTGTTCAGCTCCAACCGTGACTGGTATTTGTCATTTATTGACGGCTTCTATTATACCGACACCGACCTTAACAACCTAACGGTTACAGTTGACGAAAACGGCGTTAAGACATACAAGGCGGAAATTGTTTACACAGTAATTGACTACTATTCATTCCAGGCTTGGAAAAATTCAGGGGACACATCCTCGTTCCTCCTTTGGGGTCCAACAAGAAAGGAGCTTGCCCAGCTTCACTTGGACGGTAACGCCCTTGATTTCTTGATTGAGTCCACCATTACATACTCTGTTACCTGGACATCGGGACAGAGAATTGCAAGGGATGGCGGCTTTGGAGATTACAAGGATGTTTTGGGCGTTGACGAAAGCGTTGACGCAAGCATTCTAACTCAGATTTCAACAAGCGCTGACGCACAATAATACAAAAAGGCTTTCGCAAAAAATGCGAAAGCCTTTTTGTATTAAGCAACTACTTCTTTTCGGGAGCAACACCGCTTGAAAGAAAGCGGATTGCGCGTTCAACCGCATCCTTGGAGTCATACCAAGGCTCGGAATCGTAGCGGTAGTCAAACTTTTTACAGTACCAGGAAACATCCTTGATGATTTTATCAAAGTATGCGTTTTCCACAGCGGACATATCCTTAAAAAAGTCACTGTACTTATTCTTGTCGAGCTTGTTTTTTGCGTACTCCAAAAGCTGCTGATAGTGGGGCAGGCAGAAGTACTTTTGCGCCTTTAGCTTAACCTTGAACTGTGGGTCGTAGGCGTACAAAAGAACGGTGTTTTCAATCATACGCTGATAGTGGGGCTCTAACCTGTCGCAAATAAAGCAGGTGGTGCTGACGCCCTTTGCGGTTTTTAGGTGGTGCCTTGCCTTGCCGCCAAAAACCGTGGTTAAGAGATTGCCGTCCATCTTGTCCTTCAGGGTCATTAGGTGGCTCTCCAAAACAAGAGCCAAGGAAAGGCTGTTGCTTTGCTCCACAAGCATTTTAAAGTGGTCGGGGCAAAAGCCCTTTTCGTTTGTTATTAAACGGGTGGATGGCTCCATCATTGACGGACCTAATGCCATTTCCACCTCTTTTTTCTCAAGCTTGTTAAAAAGCTTGCACATTGGGCAGTCACATACGCCTGCCTCCATACCCTTTTCAAAGGCTTCGTTTATTGGAATTGTATAAATTTGCTCCATATTTTGCTCCTAATTATACTTGACTTAATTTTATTATAAAGTTATAATAGAATTATTGCAAGAGATTTTTTGTAAAAATGAGAGGATTTATGGAAAAAATAGTTGAATTTGCCCTGCCAAACGGTGTAAAAGGCGTTAAGGCGGAGGGGATACCGCGTATTAATATCTTCAAAACCTTTGACTGTGGGCAATGCTTTAGGTTCGACCCTGTGTCTATGTTTGGCAACAAATATGAGTTTGGGGGAGTTGCCTTTGGCAAATACGTTGTTTTTGCCCAGGATAATGAAAACGAAATAATTATATATAACTCAACGGTAAAGGAATATAAGGAGCTTTGGCGCCGCTTTTTGTCCCTTGATGTGGACTATGAAGAAATTGACAGCCGCATTTCTTCAACCCTGCGCAGTGAGCATATGGACAGGGCAATTGAATGTGCCAAGGGAATTAGAATTTTAAGGCAGGACGGCTGGGAGGCTATTTGCTCATTTATTATTTCTCAAAATAATAATATTCCAAGAATTAAAAAAATTATTTCCGCAATGTGCGAAAAATACGGTGAAAAAATTGAATTTTTAGATAGCGCTTACTACGCCTTTCCAAGCGCAAAAGCATTATTTGAGGCGGGGGAGTGTGAGATTTTTGCCTTAAAAACGGGCTTTCGCGCCAAGTACATAATAGATGCCTGCGATTGCCTTATAAGCGGGCGAGTGGACATTGAGGAGCTAAAAAGAGAAAAGGACTTTGACAGGTGCGTGGAGGCGCTGTGCAGGGTTAAGGGCATAGGCTTGAAGGTTGCGTGCTGCGCCCTGCTTTTCGGCTTTGAAAAAACGGAGGCGTTTCCGATTGATGTGTGGATGAAGCGCGCCCTTGAAAGATATTTCCCCGAGGGCATTGATTTGGCAGCCCTTGGAAAAACGGCGGGAATTGCCCAGCAGTATCTTTTTTATTACGAAAAGTACATTCAAAATACTTGACTATTATTTACATTTGATATATAATTTAATTGCAAAAATACATTTTGAGAGGTAAAAATATGAAAACAGTATGCTTCGGCGAAATTATGTTAAGATTAAACCCTAACGGCTATACAAGGTTTGTGCAGACTGACACCTTTGGCGCTACCTACGGCGGCGGTGAGGCAAATGTGGCTGTATCTCTTGCCAACTACGGCATTGATGCATCCTATGTTACCAAGCTACCAAAGCACGAAATCGGTCAGGCGGCTGTGAACTCCTTGAGGAGATACGGCGTTGATACAAGCGATATTGTAAGAGGCGGCGACAGGGTTGGTATATACTATCTTGAAACAGGCGCATCCCAGCGCCCGTCAAAGGTTATTTACGACAGAGCCTACTCCGCTATTGCAATGGCAAAGAGAGAGGACTTTGACTGGGAGAAAATCCTTGACGGCGCTAACTGGTTCCACTTTACAGGAATTACACCTGCATTGGGCGGTGAGCTTCCCGAAATTTGCTTAGACGCGCTTAAGGCTTGCCGCGCTAAGGGCATTACCACAAGCTGTGACCTTAACTTTAGAAAGAACCTTTGGACAAGCGAGATGGCAGGCAAGGTAATGGGCGAGCTTATGGGCTACGTTGATGTTTGCATTGCTAACGAGGAGGACGCTGAAAAGGTGTTCGGCATCAAGGCTGAAAACACTGATGTTGATAAGGGCGTTGTTAACCATGAGGGATACAAGAGCGTTGCAAAGCAGCTTTCCAATCGCTTTGGCTGTAAGAGAGTGGCAATTACGCTCCGCACAAGCATCTCCGCAAACGACAACATTTGGGCGGCTATGCTTTATGACAAGGCAGAGGATGAGTACTACTTCTCTCACTCCTATAATATACATATCGTTGACCGTGTTGGCGGCGGTGACTCCTTTGGCGGCGGCTTGATTTACGCTTCACTTATGAACAAGCCCTCACAGGATGTTATTGAGTTTGCAGTTGCCGCATCCTGCTTAAAGCACACAATTCTTGGCGACTACAACCTTGTTTCCGTTCAAGAGGTTGAAGGACTTATTAAGGGCGGCGGAAGCGGAAGAGTGCAGAGATAATCGGCGCAAATTCGGAAAAGCCCAAAAGCATTTGATAGCTTAAAAAGAAGATGAAATTTAATCAGCACAGGCGGAGGTCTGTGCTGATTTTATAAGAGGAAAATATGAAAAGAATTGATTATTGCGGCAAGGTTGCCATAGTGACGGGGGTAACCTCGGGCTTAGGCAGGGAGATAGCCTGTGAGCTTATTAAAAAATACGGCTGTGTTGTTTACGGTGTGGCAAGGAGCGTAAAGAAATTAGAGGCAATGCGTAAGGAGCTGGGACCTGACAAGTTTATGTGCTGCTGTATGGATGTAAGCGACAGAAAAAGCTGGGAAAAGCTGCGCATTTATTTTGAAAATACAGACACATCCCCCCACATTTTGATAAATTGCGCAGGGATTTTGCCTAAATTTGCCTCTGCCGAGGGCACAGATATTGAGGCTTTTGAAAGTGTAATGGAGATAAATTACCTTTCCTGCGTTTACGGCTGTAAAATCATTATGCCTATAATGAAGGCGGGCGGCGCGGTTGTTAATGTTTCAAGCGCCTCGGCTCTATGTACCTTTGCGGGCATTGGGGCATATTCCGCCTCCAAAGCCGCGCTTGAACGGTTTACCGAGTCCTTATCCGTTGAGCGAAGGGATATTTCCGTGTCCTGCGTTATGCCCGGCTTTATAAAAACAAACATTATGGCAAGCCACGGTGTGAACGAAAAGGAAAAGAGCTTAATTGACCGCTTTAGCTCCGACCCTTATAAGGTGGCTAAGAAGGTTATAAAGCGGGCAGGGAAAAGGAAGCGCCGTATAGTAATCGGCGCAGATGCCCACCTTATGAGTGGAATGTTCCGCTTGTTCCCAACCCTTACCCCAAAGATTATTTCTTGGTTTTTGAGAAAAACGAAAATGGAAATGTTTAATAAAATATAAAAAGGAAGCCAATGATTTGGCTTCCTTTCTTATGATGCAATGGTTCGTCGGCATAGATAAAAAATTACATAAACAAGCATAAAAGAATAGGCAAAAATACCGCGGGGAGCATATTTGCAATTTTGATTTTGGTTGCCCCTGTCATATTTAAGCCGAGGGCAACAACAATGATGGACCCTGTGGCTGAAATTTCGTTAATACATCCGAGCAAAAGACCGCTTAAGGCGCTTGCGCCAAGCTCAATTGCGCCCTGGTAGATAAAGACGGGGATGATTGAAAGCAAAGCGCCGATTCCCCCGAAGGATGAGGAGAAAACGAGGGCGGTTATAAAGTCTAAAACAGACTTTGTGAACAAAAGCTCCTGATTTTCGCCCCCTGTTAAGCCGCTGTTAAGGGCGCCCATAATGGAAAGCGCGCCAACACAGCAGGTAAGGGTGGTGGAAACAAAGCCCTTTGATATGCTTTTTCTGTTCTTAATTTCGTTAAGCTCTGTGTCGGAGGTAAGCTGTGGCTTTGTTTTCACAAACTTCCTTTCCATAAAGGAGCCAAACCTCTCAAGCAGGCTGTCAATGTTAATGGCGGTGCCGATAACCGTACCGATAACTAAGGACAAAAGGATAACGATTGACTTGCCCGATGCCATAGACCCCTTAACGCCGATTGCGATAACGAAAAGGGAAATTGCCTTCATTGCCGCGTCGGGAATTGAGGCAAGCCTGTGGCTCTTTGAAAACAGCTTGGAGAGGAAAATTCCCAAAAGGGAGCCGCCTGCAATAGTCAGGCAGTTTACAATAGTTCCAAGAAATGGCATTATTCTAATTCTCCGTAAAACTCATCCGCTATGCTGCAGAAGTCTTGAATTGACAGCTTTTCGCCGCGGATGTTGATATCAAAGCCAAGCTTTGTAATGATTTCACTGATTTTTGCCTTGGAGATGGATGAAAAAACAGAGGAAATGGAGTTAATTAAGGTTTTTCTTCTTTGTGCAAAGGCACCCTCAATAACACGGAAAAGCATTTTCTCGCTTTTTACACTGTAAATGGGCTCTTGGTAAAGCTCAATTCTAATTACGCTTGAGGTAACCTTTGGGGCAGGCAAAAAGTTTGTTGGCTCCACATCAAAGAGCTTGACTGCGCGCCCGTAGTAGGCAATGGACGCGGAAATTGCGCCGTAGTCACCGCTTTTTTCGGTTGCGCAAAGCCTGTCTGCAACCTCCTTTTGAACCATAACGGTAATGGAGGTTAGGCGGCTCTTGCCGTCTTGGCGCCTTGCCTGCTCAAGCAGCTTCATAACAATTGGGGTGGTGATATAATACGGTAGGTTTGCGCAAACGGAAACACTGACATCACCAAGCTGCTCCTTAATAAAGCTATCCAAATCAAGCTTTAAAAAGTCCTCATTTATTACGGTAACATTGGTATACTCCTGCAGGGTTTCGCCTAAAATAGGGATAAGTGTTGGGTCGATTTCCACTGCAACCACCCTGTCATAGCAGTCGCAAAGCTCATTGGTAAGGCAACCGATGCCCGGACCTATCTCGATAACCGCAGCTTCCCCGTTGGGGCAGGCGGATTTGTGGTAGGAGTAGCTTTCCTCGGCAATTGATATAGGGATTTGACGGTTGATTAAAAAGTTTTGTCCAAAGGATTTTTTTGTCCCCGTGGAATACTTTGACATAAGGCGTTTAACAACCTTAACATCGCATAAATTCATACACGTCCCCTCCCTTTTTAAAAAATAGCAAAAAAATGGAGCTGACGATGAGATTTGAACTCACGACCTGCTGATTACGAATCAGCTGCACTACCACTGTGCTACGTCAGCATTTACAAATTATTTACTGTAACAGTATAACATATTTTTTCCTCAATTGCAACAAAAAAATTAAAATAAAGGTATATAATAAGGAAAGCCGACTGATGCACGGAAAATGCAAAAGTCGGCTTTGTTTATTGATTAGTAGGCTTTGTCAACGATTTTTAACTCAAACCAGAAGGTTGAGCCCTTGCCCACCTCACTGGAAACACCGAAACGGGAGTTGTGCAAAAGCAAGACATGCTTAACGATGGAAAGACCTAAGCCTGTGCCTAAGATTGCGCGCTTGTGAACCTTGTCAATCTTGTAATATCTGTCCCACACAAGGGGCAGGTTTTCCTCGCTTATACCCTCACCTGTGTCGATAATCGATATTCTGACAATGTTATCAAGCACATCCTGGCGGATGGTAACGGTCTTGTCCTCACCGGTGTAGTTAATGGCGTTGTTCACAAGGTTATATATAACCTGGAGCAGCCTTGTTTCATCAGCTTCAACAAAGACCTCACAGTCGTGGATGAAGGACACGTGGTAGTCGTTATGGCTTGTCAGCTTATCATACCTTTTAACCGTACTTTGGATAGTGTTGGTAAGGCTGATTTTTTGCATATTGATGGTTTGCTTGCCCGATTGCAGCTTGGAAACATCCAAAAGGTCGTTAACAAGGGAGTTTAAGCGGGCTGTTTCATCAATGATAACCTGCATATTTTCAGGTGAAACCTCGTCGGGAAAGTCGCGCATAAACTCGGAGTATCCCGAAATCATAGTAAGGGGTGTGCGCAAATCGTGGGAGATGTTGGCAATAAGCTCCTTTTGAAGCTTGTCCACCCTTTCAAGCTGAGCATTTGTGGAGTTCAAGGTTTTTGCCAGCTCCACAACCTCGATAGGTCCGCTTTCCTCAAATCTAACATTGTAGTCGCCGCCCTGCAGCTCCTTTGCCGCCTTGGTAACCCTTTCGATAGGCTTGGAAATTTTCTTTGAAAGAATATATGAAATAATAACTGAAAAAACGCAAATGAGAATAGAAACGATGGCAAGAATAAGCCTAATAACGGACATAGCCCCCGGCATTGGGTCCATATAGCCGTTAATAATAATCATATGCTCCACATCGTTTTTATCCTTGACAATTTTTATGGAAATAACGCAGTTTTCCTCGCTTGACTCGCCGTTGCTTATATCCTTCAGCTCCTCACCGTCGGCAAAGCTGTTGAAGGCGTCATAGGACATGGCAATGGTGTACTCACCGTCATTTAAAATCGCCTGGTCATACCAGCCCTGAACGAGAGAGCCGTAGCCTGTGATTTTGTGCAGGATGCAGTTGTTGACAAAATGCTCGTCATACTCCGCACCTGTGTTCATATTTATGGTTTTAACGCAAATGTCATACTCTGCGCAAACCTGTGAAATAAGGGAGCTTATATCCTCACTGTTATAGTTGTCGGCGATAAGGCTGGAGGCACGCTCCACATCGCTTTTCTTTGCCAGCATAAATGCGGAGTTTAGGAAAATACCCTGGAAAATCCACAATGCGCTGATTGTAATAACGGTTAAAAATGAGGTTATGGCAATAATGTAAAACCTAATGGAGTGGTTTCTGCCCTCCCTTTTTTTAGTAACCTTTACCTTGCTCATTTTTCCTCAAAGCGGTAGCCCATACCGCGAATTGTCACGATAAAGTCGCTATACTTGCCCAAGCTTTTTCTAAGGATTTTAATGTGGGTGTCAAGGGTGCGGTCGTCACCGAAAAAGTCATAGCCCCAAACATCGGAAAGGAGCTTGTCCCTTGAAAGAGCAATATTTTTGTTCTTGAGCATATAGAAAAACAGCTCATATTCCTTCGGGGACATATCAATTCTTTTTCCGTCTATGTAAACAATTCTTGCAGTAAGGTCAGCAACCAAGCCGCCGTTTGCCAAGGAAATAACCTCGTTCTTGCTTTCCTGTACATCGCCCCGTGCCTTCGCCCTTTTCATAATTGCCTCCACACGAAGCATAAGCTCCTTGGGAGAGAAGGGCTTAACCACATAGTCGTCAATGCCGATTTCAAAGCCGTTTATCTTGTCATACTCCTCGCCTCTTGCAGATAGCATAATAATAGGAATATTTGAGGTTTTTCTGATTTCACGGGAGGCGGAGAAGCCGTCAAGCTCGGGCATCATAATATCCATTAAAATGATGTCGAAATTCCCGTTTTTAAATTTGATAACCGCATCCATTCCGTCAGAAGCCTCGGTCACCTTGTGGCCGTCAAATTCAGCATATTTGCGGATGAGCTTTCTTATCATTTCCTCATCGTCAACAATTAAAATATTGTACATTGTTATCACCTCACAGTAATTTTATCACAAATGCTATAAAAAAGCAACATTAACCTGAAAGTGCAGCACCGTTTTTGAAATTGAGTGCTGCACTTTCAGTTATTTTGAAGGAGAGTATGGGATAGAGTCTAATTTAGATACCACATTAGTGGTAGTACTCAAAAACGGTAACATCAATCTTTTCTTGGATGTATGTGCCGTCAACCATTCTGTTAATAAGAAGGGTTAAGGTGCTGCCGATTTTTGAGCTGCAAATAATATAGTCAAGCTCCTTTGCAGAGCTGATATAGATAGCTTCGCCGTTTATGATAACACCGCAAATTTGGTCATATTCGCGCAAAAGCTCGCTGTTGTCACCATTGCTTCCGTTTTCAAGCTCGGGGCGCTTTTCTACCTCAGTGATGAACAAGCCACCCTTAAGCTCCATATCGTATTTTGCAAATATGGTGGGTCTGTTTGTAACATAGCCTAAGGAAATAACATCCTCGAATATATCTAAGGCGTTGCTTATGGGGATTACGAAGCCTAAGCTCCCGGCACTTGTGCCTATGTTCCTTGCGTTAACGATGCCCACAAGCTCACCGCGAAGGTTGAACAAGCCGCCGCCTGAGTTGCCGCGGTTAACGGGCGCATCGGTTTGGAAAAGCTCTAACTTAATACCGTCAACAGAGATTTCACGGTTAAGGGCGCTTATATATCCGTTTGTAACGGTGCCGCCCAATTGACCGAAGGGGTTGCCAACGGCAATAACCTCATCGCCAACCCTTGGTGTGTAGCCGTCGTTTGCAAACACTGCGCACTTAAGCTCCTTTGCCTCCTTGATTTTAAGGATTGCAATGTCGCCTGCGATGTCATAGCCTGCAACTGTGGCGTTATATTTTGTACTATTTGAATGTGTAACTGTAATTCTGGAGTTGTTATTGTAAACCGCATCCTCGATTACATGTGCGTTGGTAATTACATAGTAGCCCTTTTCGGTTGTGATGCCCGTGTCCTTATCCTCAACTGCGTAGCTGCCTGCAATAATGCCGCTGCCCGCACCGCGGAGAACAAGCTGACCCTCGGACACAACATAGTCTGTGCGCACCTCAACAACTGTTTGTGCAATGCTGTCAACAATATCCGCGCGGGATACTGCACCGCCTGTCAATGCGTTGCCGATTTGCTGCTCAAAGGGGCTTTTTTGAATATTATTTACAACAACCTCGTTTGGCACAAGCTCATCAGAGGAGCCAAGGGAAAAGAGAAATCCGCCAAGGATACCCAAGCCAAGGGAAACAACGATTGAAATTGCGCAAGCAATTATAAGTGTGGACCTTTTAATGCCCACGGCTTTTGCGTCCCCGTTAAGATTGATATTTATGGGCTCCTTATTGTCGCCGCCGTTTAAGTTGTCGCCATAAACATAATTTGACATTTAACACCTCGCCAAAAAGCTTTATTTGCCTCGGTATTAACATTTTACACTACGAATGTGACAGTTTTTTGAACATGAGCAAAAGTTTCATTGAAATATTTCACTTTTTTGCTATTCGTAGTCAAAATAACCAAAATAATAAGCTAAAGAACAGAAAATAAAAGGCAAGGTTTGTTAATTTTGCCTATTTACTTTTTTAAGAAATAATGGTATAATAAGATGTAAAAATATTATAAGGAGGAAGAACAATGGAGTACACAAGTCCTATTTACAAAAACGAAACAGTTAAGACAAATGACATTATCTGTGAGTCCCCATACAGCATTGCGCATGTAAGCAAGAAGGACCCAACCACAGGAGAAACTTACACTGCTACACAAATTACAGTAAATGCTTCTAAGCTCTTTGGCGATAGCCAGTTCTAAAAAACAGTAAAAACAGCTAATTATCACCAAATTTCACGCAAAAATATACGAATAAGAGGTTGACAAAAATGAAAAACCATGGGATAATCTCTTACAGACAGAAAGAAATACAGACAGACAGACA
>JAFTMJ010000066.1 GCA_017452475.1 Clostridia bacterium
GCGAGCACCAAAAACGCTTATTTTAAGATGATTTTGGCTGAGGCTTGACACAGCCATACTAAGTATTGCAAGGAAAGACTCGGTCAAAAGCGCTGAAAATAAACGCTTTTGGCGGGGTTCAACCGGGTCTCTCTCTGCTAGCTACAAGATGATTTTACCAAAAAGCAATACACTTGTAAAGCACCTAAAGCAAATTTTTTCTCTCAAATTAGAAAAATCCTTCTAAAAATTGTAGATTTGGCGTTCTACAATTTGTAGAATGCACTGAAAATGCTTGATTTTTCAGCATTTTTGGTGTATAATCTTTTTTGAGAGAAAATTTAAGGGGGTATAGCGGTGAAGGAAGTTAAGGCAATAGTTGCCAAAAACCTTTCCACATTAAGAAAGGGTAAGGGCATAACCCAAGCGGAGCTGGCAGAGCAGTTTAATTACTCCGATAAGGCGGTTTCTCGCTGGGAGCATGGGGACACACTACCCGATATTAATGTGTTATATGAGCTTTGTACCTTTTACGGCATTACAATGAATGACCTTGTCAGTGAGGAATGCTCGGTTATAAAGGATGAGCTGCACGAAAAAAATGCCAAAAGATACCGCCTGTGGCTTGGTATCCTTGCCGCAATGGTTGTTTGGCTCGGTGCAACCATATTGTTTACCTATTCTCAAATGATAGAGCGCCGCGGATATTGGATTGCATTTATATGGGCAATCCCCCTGTCCTGCCTGGTTTTGCAATACTTTTGCCGAAATATTTTCAATTGGATAACGAAGTTTGTTTTTACATCCATATGCATTTGGAGTGTCGTCGCGGCAATCTACTTCCATATGCTTGTTGCATACAATGCAAATCTGTGGATGGTTTATTTAATCGGCATACCTATGGAGGCGCTTGCCTTTATGTGGCGTAAAATGAAAAACTATAAAAATCAATAAAAACCATACCCTGTGTCGTATTTTTATAAATTAAGGAGATATTTATGATCGAAATAGGAAAAAGTTATACGGTAAAAATAAAGGTTGAGGAAAATGATACCGCCGCCTCTGTGGGAAGCGGAACATTAAATGTGCTTGCCACACCTAAAATGATAGCGTTAATGGAGGAGGCAGCATACAAATGCGTGGGGGAGTGTCTGGAAAGCGGCTCCACAACCGTTGGCACCCTTATGTCTGCACAACATTTGAGCGCAACTCCTGTGGGCATGGAGGTTACAGCTACTGCCACAGTTATTGCCGTTGAGGGAAGAAAAATTGAATTTAAGGTTGAGGCATACGATGAGGCAGGCAAAATCGGTGAAGGCACCCACGAAAGGTTTATAGTTTTTGCAGAAAAATTCCTTTCCAAAACCTATTCAAAGCTAACAAAATAATGCTAACAGTGAGCCACGGTTTACCGTATAAAATCGGGATTCAACCGGGTCTTTCTTTGCTAAGGGAGTGGCAAAACCCTCCCGATTTCTCGACAATAAAAAAACTTATAAAAAAATTAAAAAGGGACTTGACAACAAACAATGCTTGTGATATAATAGTCAAGCAAATAGCGGTGGCATAAATTTGGCGGAATAGCTCAGAGGCTAGAGCATCCGGTTCATACCCGGCAGGTCATAGGTTCAAATCCCATTTCCGCCACCACATTCGGCCCGTTGGTCAAGCGGTTAAGACACGGCCCTTTCACGGCTGTAACATGGGTTCGATTCCCGTACGGGTCACCAGCAAAGCAAAAAGGACACTCACAGGAGTGTCCTTTTTGCTTTGCTGACAACCCTTACGGGTTGCGTGCACATCTCCAAATTTGCTCGCAAATTTGGATTGGGTTCGCATTTTCGACCAATACCGTTGTCTGCTTGCAAGCAAAAGGTCGGGCGAAAATAGTTCACGCAGTGAACCTTCCCGCTTGCTTTTGCCCTGCAAAAGTACGGGTCACTCTAACTTTCTTTCAGATTCACACATAACAATTAAAAAAAGCAAGCAAGGCTGAAAATTCAATCTTGCTTTTTTCGTTGTTTACAAGCACACGCCACAGTGTCATTTCATAGAAAATTCATATTCGATATTGATTAAATTTTGCTCGTGTGTTATACTCAATGTAGCACACATAATAAGGAGATACTTTATGAAACATAAATGGTACGAATATATCATTATATTTTTGTTGTGTGTTTTGTTGTCGCCTTTCTTTTTGTTTATTATGATTTGTTGGGGTATTAGTGTTCCCATTTTAGCGCTAAGCAACAGAAAGGAATATAAAAGGTCGCACTATTTTAAAGATTTCAAAGTACCATACAGTAAAGCAATCGCTAATAGTGAAAAATATAAATTTTATAATCTATACAGAGAAAAATCATTTCCTATACAATATGTGAAACAGACCTCGAACAATTACGAATTTTTTATTTACGAGGATATTGTTTACATATTTCCTGACTTTGATTATCTGAAGTATTTTGAAGAGACAAAAGAATGGAAATGCACTTATAGGAAATATTCCGAAGAAGAAAGCTATGTTGATGTTGAAACCTACATTAAATCAAAAAGTCAACTATTGGACAATGAATATTTAAGCTTTCCAATTCGAATTATTTTAGAAAGAAACTACATCCCTGAAATTGATTTAAACAATAAAGAGTTGCCTGATTCCTTACATATTGTTAGAAATTATAAAACAGCATTTGAGCCTATTGATTGGGAAATCCTTGCTATAATTCCGCAAAACGAAACGGAACTGTACAATATGTTACAAAAAACACCAAATCTCCGTGGGTCCTTTGAATTGACGGCAAGCAATATGATTAAATGGGAACATAATGACCTATCCCTAGAAATTACTATGGATTTGATAAATGTTAATGTAAAAGGACAGCTTATAAATAAGAATCTGATGCATTGGCATCCTGATGATTGGGAAATATACAATGAAATATGTGACATAACCAAAGAGAGAAATGTATTAGTTATCAAAAAAATTATGGGCACAGCAAGAGTTTTATACATAGGTGAAAAGCAAAGTTGTCCTTATACAAAAAAAGAATCTTCAATACTGTATTTTTTTGAGTAATTACATTACCCTTGGCTCACCAGCAAAACAAAAAGGACACTCGTGGAGTGTCCTTTTTGCTTTGCTGAAAATCCTTCTCACATTCTTTTGTTAGGCAAAAGCTCGGTCACCCCATAAGTAAAAAATAGGGCACAGGCTCGAAAAAATGAGCAAGCATTTTAGCAACCGATTGGATTTGTACGCATTCTTTCTCGCCATTTTTGAGGAGAAATACCGGTTTTTTTAACGAATCTTTTATAAAAATAAGGATAATCAACAAAACCGCATTCTTCCATAATTTCTTTGATGGGCTTTGAGGTTGTTTCCAGTATATACAAGGCACGCTTTATTCGCATTTCATTAATAAATTGAATGGGAGAAACGCCAAATTCCCTGTTGAAAATTCGTATAACATAATTCTTACTGTAATTAAACTCTTTGCAAATATCGGAAAGTGAATGTATGTTATGAAGATTATCATTAATGTAGTCGAAAAAAATTTCGGCAATATCATTCCTTCGGTGCTTTTCTTTCAGCTTCATTAATAGCTTTAAAAACAAGTATTGTAATTCGTTGTAAGGAGTAAACTGATGCGCAGCCCTATCAATCCTTTGAATAAGCTCAGAAAGAGAGTCGTAAGAAAACTTTCCGCTATATGGCAAGGCATCCCGTTCTTCTGTCCATTCGCCATCAAAATGTACATAAAGATATTTTGGGGCATCGCTAACTATTTCTCCGGAATGATGCGAATTCTTTCTCTGTATAAAATATTCTCCCGCGCGAACCTCCCTTTGGACGCCGTTTTCAGAAAACCTCAGCACCCCTTCGTATACCAAAAGCAACACATTATCGTAGCAGGTTCTTGTTACATGGCGCTCGTCCTTCTTGAAAAATCGCAGAGAAGCATGCTTGTATGTAACGGGTAGATCAAAATTAATGCCTATCATATTTTTCTCCAATTTGAAATGCTTGTTATAGTTATGATATCATCACTGTGTGATTTTGTCAATATAATGTGCAACTTTTATCAATTTTTTGCATTTATTCGGTGTGATATAATAAATATATACAGTTGATAGTATGTGCGAATAGAAGCAAAGAATATTTGCTTTCGCTCTCGCTGATTGCGTTATGCTCAAAATGCAAGGCATTGATATATCACAAAACAGAACATTATTTTAAGGAGGATATTATGACAAAAAAATTTTTATTAGCTCTTTCAATGGTTGCGGTGCTTTCGTTATTGCTTGCAATAAGTGTATTTGCTGTTGATGTAACGGTGAACGAGCTATCCTACACATTAACCGAGGATGACAACACAGCCACAATCAAAAAGCACGAAAACAATTCATTCACAAACACAAGCATAGTAATACCCGAGTATGTAGAATATGAGGGCGAAAAATACTATGTAACAAAAATGGCTGATTACACTTTTAAGTGCAGCAATATTACATCTGTTCGCTTTGACGATAATTGCGGTATAAAGGTTATTCCGACACAAGCATTTTACGACTGCAACTCTCTCACGCTTATTGATTTTGGGCAGGCAAAAATTACTACACTTGGAGAAGATGCTTTTGCATTTTGCGAAAGCCTTGTATTTAAGGATAATAAGCTTCCTGTGGCATTTAAAGAATTTTCAGGAATATATCAATTCAGAAATTGTTATGCAATGACAACGCTTATTTTCCCCGAATCCTTTACATACTTTAATACCGACACAAGAATACAAGACTCAGGTATATATAATCTTGTTTTTCTTGGAAAAATGACATATGTGTATCTTCAATACAGCAGAAAAGAATCCCTCGGCGGATTTAATATCTATCTTTGCAATAATACAATTAGCGAGTTAAACGGCGATTATGTAAATGATACAACCATATACAACAATGAACCTTATTTTAAAAATGTAAGGGGCGAATACACAACCAAAACCGACGGAACACTCACATTTTTGCTTTCCAATAACAATCAAAATTCCAACACCCCACAAGCGACAATAAACGATGTTAAATATTCACGAGTAAATAAATCTCAGGATAGGATTTATTTCTGCAAGGAAAACAAGGTTTCCTATGTTGTTCGTACAGATATTTTAAGCGGAGGATGGACAGGTGGATATTTTGCAACATACGATGCAAACGCTCTTGAATTAACTGCTGAATCAAATCCTAACGAAGCATATAAGCTTGTTCCTCATATTGCTGAAAGGGAAGTTAACATTCCTGCGCAGTGTGAAATTGATGCGGCAACAGTTACATACTGCTTCTGCGGCAGCGAAATGTCAAGGGTATCGGTTGAGGGAACGGCTTTATCACACGATTACGATTATGTAAACGGCAATGCAACACTTGTTTCAATTTCATACGCATCCTATACAGCGGAGGGCAAAAAAATAGTCACCTGCGCTAACTGTGGGGAAAACGGCACACATAAGGCACCGGCTCTCTTTATCTGCAACGGATATTCAGCTCCCGAAAACGGTGCAGGCGGAATCGCAATTGGCTTTACAGTAAACAACAAGGCTATTGCTGAATATGAGGGCGCAACAAATAAAACCATAAAATATGGCATATTTGCTGTGCTGCAAAGCAAGCTTGGCGACAATAAAATATTTGGCGAGGATGGCAATGTGGCAGATGGCGCTATCATAGCCGAAATTACAAATCATGAATTTGCAGCATTTGAGCTTAAAATTGTTGGCTTTGCAGATGAAATTCAAAAAAGCACTCAAATTGCAATGGGCGCATATGTAGAAGTAATAGACGGCGAAGCGACGGAATATACATATATTCAGGGCAAAAAACCGGAGGCAGGCTATAACTACCACTATGCTTCATATAATGATATAGTTTCTTCCATAGCGACCGGCGAATAAGAGCCAAAGCAGTAATAAACAGTTAAAAATGTAACCCGTAAACAAAAAGGCACTTCACGCGTGAAGTGCCTTTTTTAGATTATAACGAAAACGGAATATTTTAGAAAATATTGAAATTGCATCTTTGATTTGATATAATCAAATTAACGAAATCAAAGGCGGGTAAAGAGAAATGAAAAAAACCTTAAGCTCATATACAATAATGCCACTTTTTGAGGAACACTTGGAGGAAATTTGCTTAGACATAAAGGCGCAGGTTGACAGCGGAATTGCTGACTGTGCTTTGTTTAGCATGACACTTGTACCGGAGGGCAATCCCCCCTCAGATAAGGTGACACCTCTTTGTAAAAAATACGCAAAATTCAAGCGCCGCTTGGATGAGCTTGGCGTGAAAAGCGGAATTTTGGTGCAGGCAACCGTCGGACACGGCTGGCTTTTGGGTGAGATGTTCCCATACCAACAGCATGTGAATTTTAATGACGGTGTTGCAACAAGAGCCGTTTGCCCATGTGACAAGGGCTTTAAGGATTACATATACAATGTAATGGCAACAATTGCCGCCAGCGGTCCCGACCACATAATGATAGATGATGATTTGCGCACCATATGGTTCAAGGGCGAGGGCTGCGCCTGCCCGTTGCATATGGAAATGTTCAACAACCGCGCAGGCACAAGCCTTAGTGCCAAGGAGCTTTGGAAAATAGTCAACGAAAAAACAGAGCTTAGCAAAAAATATACCGATATATTTATAGAAACACAAAGGGACTCCCTTGTAACCGCATCCAAGGTTATCCGTGCAGGTGTTGACAGCGTTAATCCACGGCTGCCAATGTCCTATTGCTGCTGCGGTAATAATGCAGAGTTCGCTTATGAAATTGCGTCAACCTTAGCAGGAGAGGGAAATCCTGTAACCGTAAGGATAAACAACGGTAACTACACCCCCGCAGGCCCACGGTATTTCAGCCGTGTGTTTCACCGCGCCGCCACTCAAATTGCCAAGCTAAAGGGCAAGGTGGATGTGGTCTTGGCAGAAACGGACACCTGTCCGCAAAACAGATATAGTGTAAGCGCCCAATCCCTCCACACCCACTACACAGGCTCAATTTTAGAGGGAGCTTGCGGCGCAAAGCATTGGATAACAAGGCTTTTAACCTATGAGCCCGAAAGCGGAGAAGCGTATAGAAAAATTTTAAGCAAAAACAAGGGCTTTTACGAAAGGCTTTTTGAGCTTCAACCCACATTAAAATGGCGCGGATGCAGGATTTTCGTACCCTCCACCCCTGATTTTACCTACGGCAGAGTGAAAGAGGAGTGGGATGGCTGGAGCTATTGCGTGCTTGAAAAGCTGGGCATACCAATGTTCTTTTCGAGTGAAAACGGCGGTGTTGCTTGCTTAGAGGGGGATGTGGACACCCGTATGAGCGACAATGAAATTGTGGAAATTCTTAAGGGCTGTGTAATTCTTGCCTCCGATACCGCCTTGAATCTAATCAACCGCGGCTTCGGAAAATATTTAGGTGTTGATGTAAGAGAGTGGAGGGGTAAGCAGCCTGTGCGTGAATGCACCGAAAACGGAAAAATTATGAAGCTCCAAATGAAGATTATGGAGCTTGTCCCAACCTCTGAAAAAACAGTGGCTGACTCCTATGTGTTAAACACAACAGATTATGTAAATTACGAGCGCCTTTTCCCCGGCGTAACTGTTTTCAAAAATGAGCTTGGCGGCACCGCAATTGTATTTTCGGGCACCCCTGTGGCTGAATTTCACCTTGACACGGCGTTTTCCTTCCTTTGCTATTCCCGTAAGCAACAGCTAATAGAGCTTCTTAAGAAAACGGGTGAGCTAAGCGTGTATTTCCCGGGGGATGAGGAGGTTTACTTAAAGGTTGCAGACACAGAGGACGGTAAAAAATTCTGCGCACTGTTCAATCTTGGCACAGACACGATTGAAAGGGTCAAGCTCTGCTGTGATTTTGAGGTCCATTCCATAGAAAGGCTGATGCCAAACGGAAAAACTGTCCCCGTTTCGTTCAGAAAGGAAAATGAAACCTATATTTTAGACTTAGAAGCAAAAACACTTGACCCTGTGGTTGTTTTTCTATCATAATTAAAAGGCTGATACAAACCGTATCAGCCTTTTAATTATGTGTTTTCCATTAATGATTTCTTAACCTGCTTATTGTAAAGCCTTGTAAGCGTATAGGTTGTGTAACGCAAAATAAACACGGGTAGCATGCTTAGAATGAAGTTAACAACAAAAATTGGCAACCAAATTGAAAGAGGGTTAGGAAATTGTACAAATGAGCCCTCAAACAAATAAGGGATAAAGAGGATAACAAAGCCGCAAATGGCGTTTTGCAGGTGGCAAATCACACCGTAGTTGCTCTCCACAATGAACCTCTTTAGGTACTCCTTGTCAGCGGAGCTTTTAAACTCGCTTTTGCTAAAGGCGGTGAACATGCCAAGCTCAGGCACCTTGTCCTTCCAGGCCTTAATCTTAATAGCCTTGTAAAAATTATGCTCCTTCTTGGATACCTGAAAAAGCCGCCTTTCAGGCAAAAACCACTTCTGCGGCAGTAGCCTTCTCACAATCAATGCGCCAATGCCGTCAGCGGCAATTACCGCAACCGTGCCAATAACCACATTGATGAAAATCCAAAGCAGGTTGTACCAGTCAAAGGGAACAGCTAAAGCATTTGAAATTGCAATAATAACCATTGCAATAAAAATAGTTAGTAAATAAAATAGCATCTTAATCCTCCAATGCCTTGTATACTAAAGTGCGGATAAGCGGTTGCAAAATAATGTATGAGTAGGAGCAATTATGCACCTGCATTCCAAAGAAAATGCCAACGCGCTGCTTCCTATCAACTGCGGCAAAGCATCCCCCGGCACCATCCCAGCCAAACTCACCCACCGAGGATTTTGACAGAGAAAACACAGGGTTAATATGCACCCTTCCGCAAAGTCCCCAGCCGTATCCGTGCAGCCTGCCGTTTACAAAGTCGCTCAAAGCCGCAGGGCAAAGGCGGTTTATTTCCATTAGCTTAATTGTTTCTTCCTTTAAAAGCTGATAGCCGTTACTTGCTGTGCCGCCGTTTGCAAGGGCTGTTACGAGCTTTATAAAATCCCCTGCACAGCTGAAAAGACCTGCTCCGCCGCTATCGTAGTTGGGGGTGAGCATATACGGGTTTTCCGTTTCAATGAGCTTGCTTGTACCGTTTGAATTGTCATATCTGTACGCCGAAGCAAGCCTTACCCTTTGCTCATCATTTGGGCGGTAGCCTGTGTTTTTCATCTCCAACGGGTCTAAAATGTACTTGTGTACATACTCTGAGAGCTTCATTCCGCTTGCCACCTCAATAACAGCGCCTAAAACATCGTGGCAAAAGCCGTATTGGTATCTTGTGCCCGGCTCAAAGTAAAGGGGAATAGTTGCATAAAAATTTGCAAGCTCCACAGTGCCTGCTCCCCTGTCGATAAGCTCCTTCAAATTCTCACGCTTTTCGTGGTCGGGTCCAATTCCTCCCGTCATTGTGAATAGATGCTCAAGGGTCATTTCCACCTTGCACGCTTCCACCGTTCCATCATCCTTGCGTACGGTCAAGCTCTTATAGCTTGGCAAAAATTTAGACACAGGGTCGCTTAAATTTATCTTTCCCTCCTCTAAAAGGCGCATTGCCGCCACGCAGGTTACAACCTTTGTGGAGGAGAATAACCAATATAGGTCATCTTCCTTAAAGGGGACAACGCCACAAGGGTCAGAATGTCCCACCCTGTGTCGATAAACCTCTTGACCATCCTTTGTCACAATAAGCTCGAAAAAGGGGATGCCGCGCCTTGGCATAGTATCTATAAGCTCAGTTACCTTAGAAAAATTCATATGTTCTCCTTTATCAAATAAAGCGGTAGATTTCTACTCTATATAATACCATTTTTAGCCTTTTATGTCAATATAACAGGCGCAAAAAAGGTCTATCAAAAAGTGATGATAGACCTTTTTGTTCTATGCCTCAGCGCAAGCTTCTTCCTTGACATCATTTTTGTCTGTTTTTGCAAGTCTTACGGAATAGCTTGTAACATCAAGGATGGTTTCACCGTCAATTTGGAGCGCCACGGGGCGGTCAAACTCAACGGTTATATTTTTGCCTTCAAAGACAGCGGTGTTCTTTGTTTTCTTAATATGCTCACCCTTGAAAAGAGAAGGAAAAATCATAAGGGTTTTTATCTTTCCCGCGCCGTACATCAGGGAAAGGGAAACATGGTCAAGCCTGTCCTCACGCCTTTGCTTCGGTGCAGGAAGCATGCCTCCACCGTAGAAGCGGCCAACCATTGTAGGTGCTATCCAAACCTTTTTGAATTCGTGCTTAACGCCGTCAACGGTAACAACTGCGTTTGTTGGCTTATAGTGGAAAAGCAAGCCCTTAATGGCAATAGAAGTATAGTTGATATTCGGCGCGTTTTGGCTACGTAGCCTGTCGCCAACCTCGCAGCAATAGCCGTCAATACCAAAGCCAACGCCGTTTATAAAGCGATAGTCCTTGCCCTTAACGGTAACAATTGGTAAATCCGTTATGTACTCGTTAATCTTAACAGGGCTAAGGTCATCTTTTTTCTCAAGGTCGCGCAAGAAGTCGTTTCCTGTGCCTGTTGCAAAATAGTAAATATCGTTTGTAATATTCAGGTCATAAATCTCGTTAACAAAACGGTTTAGCGTGCCGTCACCTCCGCAAACAACAAGCTTGTCACTTGTCGTAAGCTGAGCAACAAACTCCTTGTAATCCTTAATTTCGGTAATGTCAACGAACTCAATCATTTCATCGCTTGAATAAAACTTAATAAGCTCATTTGCCTTTTCCTCGCCAAGATTATTTGCGGACAACGGGTTAAATATCGCGTATACCTTACTCATGATGTACCTCTCCTAATACATTTCATTTCACCTTATCATAAAACAAAAATGTAAACTAAAAATAAACAAAAATGGAATATTCGACAAAAAATGCGAATATTCCATTTGTAAACAACGAAGGGCGTTACATATTTTTGCTTATTCTGTCAATTTCCTTGTCCTTTTTCCAAAGGTAGCTTATTCTTAGCTCTGTGCCGCTTAAAATCCGCTTGAAGTTTGCAATGTTTTTAATTAACACCGCAACAGTGATAAGCCCTATAATTAATGCGCCCCACAGATCCCACGCAAAAATGCCGTAAATAACAGGAAAGGCAACCGAAGCGGTAACGGGCATAAAGCAAAGGTAGTCCGTCAAAAGAACAATAATAATGGTTGCTCCAAGCATAATAAGGAAAAGCTTCCAGTTAAGGGCAAGTATCATTCCACCCAAGGAGGCAGTACCCTTGCCACCCTTGAATTTCATATAAAAAGGGAACATATGTCCAAGCACGCAGGCGGTGCCTGTGAGTGCGTAGGCAAGCCTAAAGGCGGGGAAAATAACCCTTCTTGCAAGCTCAATTGCAAGAACGGCCTTGAAGATGTCAAACAGGGCGCAGAAAATTCCAATCGATTTTCCGAGCAATATCATTGCGTTGGAGGCGCCTGCGTTTTTTGACCCCCTGTCCCTTATGTCAAAGCCCTTGATTTTTCCAATGAAAAAAGCGGGGTTTATTGTACCGATTGAATATCCCAAAAGGATGCAAAAAATAGCTATAATGTAGTCATTCATTTTTTAAAATCTAAGCCTGTTGCTTGGGCAGAGTAACAGTAAAGGTAACCGAATTGTTAACGGAGCTGACCTCAACCGTGCCCCGGTGCAGCTCCAAAATCTTGTGTACAATGGCAAGGCCTATGCCGTTGCCCTCTGTGGAGTGGGAAACATCCACTTGGTAGAACTTTTTAAATATCTTGGTTTTTGCTTCCTCGCTCAAGGTAATACCGTAGTTAGTAACAGAAACGGAAACGCTGTCCTCCTTTTCCATAGCCTCAATAGAAATGGTACCTCCTTGGCTTGAAAACTTAATCGCATTGTCGATAATGTTAATCCAAACCTGCTTTAAAAGCTCCTCGTTTGCCTCAATGCTGTATTCATCAAATTCAAGCAAAAAGTCAATTTCCTTTTTGTCCCATTTGGATTGCAGGAGCAAAATGCAGGAGCGAATTTGCTCTGATACATTGAAAGCGGCAACATCGGTAAGGATAGTTTGATTTTCAACCTTAGTAAGGTTCAAAACATTCGTCGCCATGTAGGAAAGCCGCATAGACTCCTCCTCAATGGCATTAAGATATTGTATGCGTTGTTCCTCGGTTAAATTCCCCTTTTTGAGCAGCTTTGCAAAGCCTGAGATTGAAACAATAGGGGTTTTAAACTCGTGGGAGAAGTTGTTTATAAAGTCGCTTCGCAGCATTTCTGTGTTTCGCAGCTCCTCTGAAAGCTTGTTAAACACAGTGGAAAGCTCAAGAAAGGATGGCACGCGGCTAACGATTTGGTCAAAGTCCACCCTTGTGCCAAAGTTACCGTTTGCCAGATTGTTAATTTTTGATGTCACCATATTAAGGGGACTTAAAAACAGCTTGCTTGCAATAATTGATATGGACGCGCCCATAACCACACTGCAAATTGCCATGAAAAGAACAATGGTAGATGTGCCAATGCCGTCCTCGCTGGCAATTGCGCCAACCTCAACCAAAATATAAGCGGTAAGTGAGGAAAGTCCTAAGGTGGCAAGCAAAACACCAAGCACAACAAAGGAAAAAATTATGGTAAGCTTTCGTATATTTTGCTGGTCTTTTTTGTTTTGATATTTCATACTCTTTTCACCGCCTTGTAGCCAAGACCGCGCACCGCCTCAATGGAAAACTCATCCCAGCCCTCAAAGCGCTTGCGGAGCCTGCCGATATGCACAGTTACTGTTTCCCAGCCTGTTTCACTGTCCGCCCCCCAAATCTCATCCATAAGCTGTATGCGGGTGAAAATTTTGCCGGGGTAGGAAAGGAGCTTGAACAAAAGCAAAAATTCCTTTTGCGGCAGCTCCACCAGCTCACTGCCCTTGGTAACGGTTAAGGAGTCGTAGTCCAAAACCACATCCCCTATAAAAATTTTATGCTCGTTTGCAATCTTTGCACGGCGCAAAAGAGCCTTAATTCGGTAGAGCATCTCCTCGTCGTCAATTGGCTTTGTCATATAGTCATCAGTTCCTACAAGGAAGGCCTTGTGCTTGTCAGCAGGGAGCTGCTTTGCGGAAATTGTAAGTATAGGCAGGTAGCTTTGGCTTTCCCTTAGCTCCCTTGTCAGCTCATATCCGTCCATTTGGGGCATCATAATGTCCAAAATAACTAAATCGATATGCTCCTTGTCCATAATTTTCAAGGCATCCACTCCGTTTGTAGCGGTGGAAACGGTATAGCTTGCGCTCTCCAAAACCGCCTTTAAAAGCAGACGGGTGTTTTTGTCATCATCAACAACTAAAATGTGAAACATAAAGTATCCCTCACAAAGGTCAGTATCATTGTTAAAATTTTACCACAAACGACGAAAATAATCAATGAGAATTCACAATTATTCACAATTATTCAACATTTAGACTCTTGACTTGTGTGTATATATATGGTAAAATATTTGCGTATTTTATTATTTAATAAGAAAGGAGACACGATAATGGGTGAGGGATTTAAACGGCTTAAAAAAGGGTACTTGATAGATGCGCTTGTGAAATCGCTTCTTGTTTTTCTAAGTGCCGCCCTGCTTGTTGTTGCAACCTTCCTGATTGTAATTAGGCAAAGTGAATTTGACATTGAAATATATGCCTGCGTGCTTATTGGCATCGCTTTTGGGTTACTGTTGGGGCTTACAACGTTTTTGATTTTAAATCCGAGGGATAAAAGGCTTGCAAAAAGGCTTGACAAAAAATACGGCTTAGGCGAAAAGGTGCAGACAATGTACGCCTTCAGAAATGATGAGGGCGGTATGAAGAAGCTGCAAAGGGAGGACACCGTTGCCATACTGAACGGTAAGGCAATGGAGTGGAAGGAGGCCATTAAGGCTTGGGCAATTTTCATTTCCGCCTTTTTGGTTTGCTTGGCATACTTTGTTACCTCCTTGGTGCTGCTTGTCACTAAGCCCGAGGCTGAAAAGCCGGGCGGTGATGACGGAGAAATCGTAACTCCCACCCCCACACCTCCTCCCGAGGAGGAGTTTGAGCCTACCGACCATCAAAGGAAGGCGTTGGAGGAGCTTATCGTTTATGTCAACGAGTCAAAGCTGCAGGACGATGCCAAGGTGGCGGTGGTTGGCGAGCTTACAATCCTTCTTGCAAGGCTTGATGAGCTTGGCACAGACACACAAATGCGTGATTTTGTGGTCGGCGTTATTAAAAATGTAAGGGGCATTGTTAACACGGTTAACACAACCTTTGCCTTCCATGTTAAAGCGGGCAACAGTAAGGATGAGAATTTGAAAAATCTCAGCTACGCACTGTATAGCTTGGACTTAAATGCTATCAGCGCTCAGCTTGAGGCGCTTAATACCACACTGTACACGGGTGGAGATAAAATTTCGCTTACAAGCTTCGGCAGCGAGCTTGCCGCGGTTTTGGAAAGCGAAGCATTTAAAAATAAGGGCGCCTTGTACGATGCCTTTGTTAAGCTGAACACAGTGCTGACTGATGTAATCAACAACGATTATTCGCAAGCGAATATAATGAGAAAGCTGAATAATGCGCTTATGGTTGATGCGTTAAACAGCTTCAATCAAATAATACCACAGCAAAAAACAAATGAAGAGGTTAAGACCTACACAGTCAGTGAGCTTATGCGTATCTTCGGCATCTCCGCAGAGGATGTGGCGGACAGGAAGGATGAAAACGGCAGTGTAGAAACGGAGGAGCCTGAGGAGCGCCCCGAATACGGTGATGACGGTGGCTTTGGCACAGGTGACACAATCTTCGGCAGTAACGATGTGGTTATTGACCCAAGCAAGGACCCACAGGGTAATATAGACAGCATCTATGCTGAATATGGCGACATAATCTACAAAAACGGATATTCCCAAAAGATAAACGATATGCTCATAAACGGTGAGCTTTCCGATGAGCTTAAGGAAATATTGAGAAAGTATTTTGAAATACTTGAAACCCCAAGCGATAATTAAGAGAGATGAGGATAGAAAAATGAAAGAGAATATTGTTGCAAATATGGAAGAAGTAAAGGAGTTCAGCGCAACCGTTGCAAGGGTTAAGGCTGAGCTTCGCAAGGACGTTGTTGGACAGGATGAAATCGTTGATAATGTTATTATCGCAATCATTGCAGGCGGTAACGTGCTTTTGGAGGGCGTGCCCGGCGTCGGTAAGACCCGTTTGGTTCGTTCCCTTGGCAAGACCCTTAGCCTGCCGTTTTCAAGAATTCAGTTTACCCCCGACTTAATGCCATCCGATGTTACAGGTACAAATGTAATTGAAAAGGATGAAACGGGCAAGATGGTAAGCACCTTCCGCCGCGGTCCTATTTTTGCTAACCTTGTCTTGGCAGATGAAATTAACCGTGCCACACCAAAGACACAGTCTGCAATGCTTGAGGTAATGCAGGAGCATAAGATTACAATCGGTAATGACAGGTATGAGCTTGCCGAGCCCTTCTTCGTTCTCGCAACAGAGAACCCGATAGAGCAGGACGGTACATATCCATTGCCCGAGGCGCAAATGGACCGCTTTGTTTTCAAGCTTATTATGAAGTTCCCAAGCGAGGAGGAGCTTGTTGACATTGTTAATATGACACAGGTTACCCTTGAGGAAACCGCAAACGGCGTTGTTGACGGCCCCACAATTTTAAAGATGAGGAAGCTTGCCTCCCAGGTTCCTGTAATTGACGATGTTGTTAAGTATGCAGTAAAGCTTGTTTCCAATACCCACGCAGAGCTTTCCGCATCTCCGGAAAGCACAAAGAAGTATGTAAAGTACGGTGCATCCCCCCGTGCCGCACAGGCGCTTATCACCTGCGCTAAGGTAAGGGCGCTTATAAACGGCAACTACAATGTGTCCTATGATGATATTAAGGCGCTTGCTTGTCCTGTATTAAGGCACAGAATTAAAATCAACTACACAGCGGTAAACGAAAAGCTGACGGTTGATGATGTAATTGCAAAGATAGTGAAGGAAACAAAATAAGTAAAGGGTCAAATCAAAGATGAGAAGAAAGATAATCAACGAGGAGTTTTTGCAGCAGGTTGAAGCGTTACAAACCTTAATCAAGAACAACGTTGCAGGCATGTTTGGCGGTGTCCATCAGAGTAAAACCTATGGCTCCTCCTGCGAGTTTGCGGATTATCGTGATTATGTCCCGGGTGACGATATAACTAAGATAGACTGGAATGCATATGCCCGCTTTGATAAGCTATACCAAAAGCTTTATCTTGACGAGCGTCAAATGCACACCAAAATATACATTGATGCAAGCCGTTCTATGGAGTACGGCAGGGCAGACAAGGCGGAGCAGGCGCTAAGGCTTGCCGCCACAATTGCATATCTTTCCCTAAACGAAATGGACAAGGTTTCCGTCTATGCAATTAGGGAGGGTGAAATAGTAACGGTTATTCACAGTATGGTTGGCAAAGACTCCTTTGTTGGGGAAATTGGTAAGCTTGACGAGCTTGAGTTTGAAGGCGAGTGCCGTATCAGTGATGCCATAGTTCCGTCAAGCGTTGGCTACGGTGACGGTATGTCCGTTATAATTTCAGACTTTTTAACCGATAACGATTACGAGAATGCAATCAATCATTTGGCTGACAAAAAGAGAGATGTGTTGTGTATTCAGGTTTTATCCCCCGATGAGCTTAATCCGAAAATCAGCGGTAAGGTTCATTTGTTCGATTCAGAAAATGCTGAAAGAGCGTACAGAAAAAATGTTAAGCGTGAGGTAATTAAGGCATATAGAAAGGCGCTTGCGTACATACAGGAGCATATTGGTGGAATATGTGCTTCAAGGGGTGCCGGCTATTTGCTTGTTTCCTCCGAGGATAAAATGGGCGATGTCTTCTTTGGCAGGCTTGTGGAAAGGGAGGTGCTCAAATGAGCTTTCAATATCCCTTAGGTCTTTTGGGCTTAATCGGCGTACCTATTTTAATCATCATATACCTAATTAAGAGCAAGTTTACGGAGCAAACCGTTTCCGCAACCTATTTGTGGACTCTTAGTGAGAGGTTTTTAAAGAAAAAGAAGAAGGACAACAAAATCACAGGCATAATCAGCTTGATTTTGCAGATTTTGGCGGTTACCGTCATTTCCTTCACCATTGCTCATCCCACCTTTACAATTGACGGCGGGGCAAATGAGTACTGCTTTGTCCTTGACAATACAGGCAGTATGGCAATTGAAGCAGGAGAGGGCAAAACAAGGCTTCAGCTTGCTAAGGATAAGATTGCCGAAATAGTTGACGACTCTATGCAGGGTAGCGAATATACCTTGATTACCGTTAGCAGCTCAACCACCACCGTTTGCGAAAGAGAAACGGATAAGGAGGCGTTTTTGGAGCTTCTTGGAACCGTTGAGCAGGGCTATGGCAGTGCTGACTTTAACAGCGCTGTGAATGAGGCGCAAAGGTACTTTGACGCAAACAGCGGTGTTCTTACCTATGTCGTAACGGACAAAAGCTATAAGAATACTACAAACATAGAGGTTTTGGATGTTTCTGACAATAAGCAGAATTATTCCGTCTATGATGTTAAGGTTGACCATTCCTTAAGCGGTGACTTAACCGTTACAGGCAAGGCTGCTTCATATGAAAGGGACACAACTTTGGTTGTTAAGCTAAGCTTAGACGGCGAAGGTGTGGCAGAGGTTGAGGTTCCTGTTAAAAAGGCAACACCTAAGGAGTTTACCTTAACCGTCTTTGCCGAGACCTATGAGCAGGCAACTGTTACGGTTAGTGACAAAAACGGAAAAGCTGATGCCCTTGAAATGGATAACCAAGTTATCTACTATAACTCTAAGAGTGAAAATGCATATAGAACCCTTTTGGTCAGCGAAACTCCGTTTTTCTTGGAGTCTGTTTTAAAGGTTGTGGGCAATGCCGACATATTGGTTATGGATCCGGATGACTACCTAAAGCTTGAGGAGAATAACTCTGACAGCATTAAGGGCTACGGCTTGTACATTTTCCATTCCGTCAGCCCAAAGAGCGTGCCAACGGACGGTAGCGTTTGGCTTATCAATGCAGGCGCCAGTGTTGAAAATTCGGGCTTTAACTTCCAGGGAGAGGTTAAGCTTGACAGGGTTAAGAAAATAGAAATGAGCACACCGTATTCTAAGCTGGAAAAGCAGCTTCTAAAGGATGTGGACGGTAAGGAAATCAATATTTCCAAGTACTCTAAGTACGATTTCTATCAGAGCTTTACAACTCTGTTCAGCTTGGACGGGGACCCAATGATATTTACGGGTCTTAATTCATACGGCAACCGTGAGGTTGTGTTTGCCTTTGATATTCACAACTCCGATTTGCCCCTTCTTGCAGATTTTGTTATTTTCGTAAAGAACCTTGTGGACTATTCCTTCCCAACAGTTCTTGATGAAACATATTACACCTGCGGTGACAAGGCTACTGTCAATGTGGTTTCAGGCTGTGAGAGCCTCCGTGTTGAAAGCCCCACAGGTCAGGTTACACACCTAAGCCTAACAACAGCAACAAGTGAGCTTACCCTTGATGAGGTGGGTGTGTACACAATTAAAGCAATCGTAAACGGTGAAGCAAGGGAATTTCACCTGTTTTCCGCCCTTTCGGAAAAGGAGCAGAATCCACAGGCGGTTGCAAAGGAAAAATTAACGCTTAGCGGCACAGCCTCAGGTGAGGGAATAGACGGCTTCTATGACGAGCTCATTCTGTTCTTCATTTTCTTGGCTGTAATCGTTGCGGTGGATTGGGTGGTGTATTGCTATGATAAGTATCAGCTTCGATAATCCGTACTTATTGTTGCTTGCCATTCCGCTTTTGGCTCTTGTTTTGGTTCCTTATTTCTTGGCAATAAGAAAATCGAACTCAAGCAAGTCAACGGTTGCCTCCTTAGTTATTCATACGCTTATGGTGGCACTGGTTTCCCTTGCCATAGCAGGAGTTCACCAAACAACAATAAAGACAAAAACAGAGGTTATCGTCGTTGCGGACCTTTCCCACTCCGCAAGCGATAGCGTAAGCCTTATCGATGAGCATATAAACAACCTGTATAAGGAGGGCAATTTGCCCGAAAATGCAAGCGTTGGTGTTGTTTGCTTCGGTAAGGACTTTAAAACAAACACACCCCTTGGGGAAAAATTCGTTTCCGTTAAAAACACAAGGGTAGATGCAAGCGGCACCGATATTTCGGGCGCCCTTGAGTTTGCCTCAAAGCAGTTCTCAGGCGACACAATAAAGAGGATTGTCTTGATAACAGACGGTAAGCAGAATACCTCGGGCGGCGAGGACGGACTTGTTAATTCAATCAAAACAATGTCCGCTAAGAACATAGCGGTTGACGCAATTTACCTTGACAGCAACCTGAAGCAGGGGGACAAGGAGGTTCAGCTAACCTCGGTTAGATATCTTTCCTTTGTTCACTTGAACAGTGAGGCATATGTTGAGGCATACATTCAGTCAAATACCGACTATGTGTACAGTCCATCCAATCCCAAGGATGTTAACGATGCGTACATTCGCCTGTATGACGGAGAGGGCAACGAGGTAAAGACGGTAACAAGGCAGCTTCAAAAGGGCTTTAATATCGTCAAAATCAAGCTTGATACAACCGTTGGCGGCATAAAGGATTATAGGGTGGTGGTTGAGGCTAACCACGACACATCCAAGTATAATAACGAGCATACCTTTACTCAAAAGGTTGCGGAGCAGAAGGATGTTTTGCTAATTTCCAAAACTCAGTCGGATTTGGAAAAGGCGCAGCTTTTGTTTGGCGATACCGCCAATATTTATGCGCCATTGCTTGAGAAAAAGCCTAAGGCAGTGCCATATAGCCTTGAGGAGCTTTGTAAATTCGATGAGTTCATCATATCCGGTGTGGATGTAAAGACAATTGAGAATTCAAGCGCATTTATTTCCAACCTTGATATTGCCGTGTCCAAGTTCGGAAAGAGCTTTATTACAGCGGGCAACACATATAGCCAAGGCACGGACGATATGGTTTACAATGCCCTTGAGGATATGCTGGCGGTTAAATTCGGTAACGATATTAATGACCCCAAGCTTTACGCAATTGTAATTGACTCCTCCCGTAGTATGCAGGACGCATCTCAGCTTATCATGGCTAAGGAAACGGCAATTCAGCTCCTTCATTTGATGTCACCCACAGACTATGTTATGGTTATTTCCTTCTCAGGCGAGGTTTCCATTGTTCAAAGGGCAACACCCGCCTCATACAAGGATGAAATAATCGCAACAATTAACGATATTAAGCCAACCCAGGGTACAGTCCTTGGCGCAGGATTGCGCGTGGCGTACGAGCAAATGGTGGGTCAGCCCTTCTATCAAAAGCAGGTTATGCTTATAAGTGACGGTCGCTCCTATGCCTCCGTTAATGAAAGTGACGATGCGGCAACAGTTACCGCCGACCTTTATAAGGCAGGCATCTACACCTCTGTTGTTAACACCAACAGCGCAGTGGGTGAGGGCTTGCTCACCCGAATTAAAAACATAGGCAGGGGCGAGTATTACTTCATTAGATATCCTGAGGAGGTTAAGGATGTGGTGTCAACAGACATTTCCGATGACCTTACCGAAACAGTGGTAGAGAAGAATACACCCGTTATCATTGAGGACTATGCGGACCCGATGGTCGAGGGCATTTCCTCCTTGCCAAGCATTGGCGGCTATTACTTTAATAAGGTAAAGCCGGGTGCAAAAGTAGTTTTAAGCGTTGACTACAAAAAGCCCTCAGGCTCCGTGGTTAGCGTTCCTATCTACTCCTATTGGAGCTACGGTAACGGTAGGGTTGCCACTCTTGCCACCTCCTTTTCAGGTGGATGGGTTTCCGCCTATGACAGTGATGAGGGCGGTAAGGAGCTATATAGGAGGCTTGTGGCTGACAGCATCACAGGCGAAAAAATTACAACTCCGTTTAATACCAAGGTAACATACTTAGGTGATAAGGCACTTATTGAAATTATCCCGGGTGAGCTTAATCCGGATGTTTATGTTGACATCACCGTTACCTCACCGAGCGGAGAAAAGCTGAATAACATCTTGTATTACGACTCAGGCAGATATTGGATGGAAATGGATATTAATGAAACAGGCAAGCATCTTGTGGAGGTTAAGTACATCTACGGTAGGGACTCCTTTGATGCGGAGCTGTTCTTTGACATTCCGTATATTTCCGAGTATGACGAGTTCCAGCTTTATGACTCATCAATTTTGTACGCCGCTGTGGCTAACCAGGGCAGCGTTATTGAAAAGGGTGAGCTTAAGGTAGAGCTTGATGAGGGACAGGAGGAAAAGTATATTTATTACTTTACCGTTCCGCTAATGATAGCGGCTGTTGTTCTGTTTGTCATAGATGTTTTCGTAAGAAAGATAAAGTGGAGCGATATTAAGAGCTTATTTAAGAAAAAGGAAGCGGGAGGCAAGGCACAATGAAAAGAATAATTGCAATTTTGTTATGTGCTCTTACCCTGTTTACCCTTGTTGCCTGCGGTGAAGGCACTACGGAAAGCTCAAGGCACAGCCCCACAAATACAGATAAGCCCTCAACCAACTCATCAACCACAGGCTCAAGCAGCACAGATGAGGGCGGTGGAGATAACATCGGCGGTGGTGAGGACGGCACGGAGTTCAAGGTTTTCCTTGTGTTTAACGGCGCCCCCTTTACCTACACAGGCTCATCTCCGATAACAGTTACCTGGAGTGACGGAATATCCTATGTCAGCTCCGTGGCTGATAAAAACGGTGTTGCCACCGTTAGAGGCTTGGACGGTAAGTATACTGTTAGCCTAAAGGGCTTGCCCGCAGGCTTTACCTATGACCCTAATCCGTATGACAAGGAAAAGAAGGAGTACGGTCACATTACCACCAGCGAGGAGCCCGAAATAGAGATTGAAATCTTTAGAATAGGTACGACAACAGGCGCAGGCACAACAGAATATAACCGTAAGGTTCTAACAAAAACAGGCGTTTACACCGCAACGCTTAAAAACGGCGCGCAAAAGATTTTCTTTGAGTTTGCGCCCACCTCCAGCGGCACATACACAATTGAGTCCTGGTTGCCTGTAACCGATGATAAAATCAATCCTAAGGTAGATGTTTACACAAGCAACTCAGCAGCGCCATTGTTTTTATACACCTTAGATACAGGCGGCGCTCAAGGTAAAAACTACACCAAAAACTTCAAGTACGAGGTTGAAATCGCCGATGAAATGATATCGGACGGCGGCGGACAGGTTGTATTCATTTTTGCCATTTATGTTACGGCAAGAAACGAAAGATATTTTCCTGTTGATGTTAACTTTGCCGTTAAGTATGAGGGCGGCTTCGAGCTTGACCACGCCTCCTCTAACTATGTAATGGCAGAGGAGATGTACGGCAAAATGGGTGAGGCAATAAGGGTTCTTAGGGATATGTCCTGGGAGGACTTCTATAGCACCTGTGGCAGTGGCTTTAACGATACAGAGCAGGCAATGTCAGCATATGAGGATTTGCAGGCAATGTCCTTAGTAAAGCTAAAGGATGCCCTTTCCTTGAACATTCTGTTCAATAAGTATCCGTTCTTTAGGATGCTTGCCTCAACCTATTACAGAACATATGTTGACACCTTCAATTCTCAGTACACAGGCAAGACGTGGCAAAACCCATCAACAACCATTAACGGCAGGGTCGTTTTGATTGGTACGAACTACCGCTTCAATGAGGCAACAGGCTTCTTCCATAGGTATGATGAGGCAAAGTATGCATCCGACCCATACGGCTACGGGGCAGGCTTTGGACCTATACTTTATGCAGATATCAGTGCCGCAACAAGAACAGGTGTTCTTGACACCGCATTTATCAATATTGAATATATAGGAAACAAGGCGCTTCTTGTGGAGAACGGCACAGAGTATTATAAGCTCTTTATTGAGGGATACAGGCATGCCGAGACAACCTCTCAAAGTGTATACGGCGGAGGAATGGAGCTGCCGGAGGAATATGTTAACGCCTTCGGCTACAACGATTTCACCAATGCTGACGGCGCTGTGCCGGTTAACCGTGAGGTTATGGAATTTTTGCAAAAATATTCCGTAGCACAGGTTTTGTTTATGGATGGTGATGGCTGGGCAGAAACAGGCACCCCACCATATGAATCAACTGAAAAGGACCAATGGCTTTTTGCCTGCGGTTATTATGAATAAAAACAGAAGGCTTTGTCCCTGCTTTTGCGGGGACAGGCTGACTAAAGGAGGCTATTTTGAAAAAGCTTTTATATTTGGCAATTTGCTTGCTGCTCTCACTTGCAATGGTAATGTGCTTCGTTGCTTGCGGAGAGGATGAGGAGCCAAGCGGAGATACAACCCCATCACGCCCACAGCCAACCGCATCCTCTAAGGTGCCAACGGCTGACTCCTCTAAGCCTACAACAGGTTCATCAGACACCCCACCATCCTCAGGAACAACAGACTCCTCGGGAACAACAGGCTCATCCGATGTGCCCCCGTCCTCGGGAACAACAGGCTCATCCGATGTACCGTCATCCTCAGAAACAACAGGCTCATCGGGAACAGATGACCCGGGTGATAACCCACCACAGCACCAGCATACCTTTGAGGATACCTACACCTACGATAAGGAAAACCACTACTTTAAGGCAACCTGTGAGCATACAGGTGAGGTTAAGGACTTAGCTCCCCACAGTATTGATCCAATCACAGGCAAGTGTGTTTGCGGCTATACGGTTGACACAATTGAGAGTATCCTTGCGGAGATTATGGCAAACAGGGGACTTATAACAAACGGTAAGATCGACAGGGAGGCTCGTAACCTTGAGCTTGAGAGCATAACCCTTGATAAGTATTCCTACAAGTTCTATGAGGATTATGTATATATAAGAGAGATTATCGATTATACAAACGATTATTATTATGCGCTTGACAGAAATGGCGAAATTTTCGGCATTATGATTCAAGACGGCAAAATCGGAAAGGATACAGAAACTTATGAGGAAAACCTAAACGGTGTTCACCTTAACTTTGTGTTCCTTAATGATAATGATACACATGCATATGGCGCAGAGGACTTTTTACAAAAGCTTTATAATATCGGCTTGGCAGCGGTAACAAAGGTAACCTCTTATGAAAAGCAGGACGGCTCGTATTGCTTCACCTTTGCTGACTGTGTCGTTGACAACTGGATGAATTACTATTATGTGGTAACGGCAGAGTTCGCAGTTTCCGAGGCTGATAGGACCTTAAAGACCGCATCTGTCATTGTAAACAGATATGCAAACAGCCAATATACTGTTGAAAACGGCGTGTACACTTTAAATGATGATGCGCAGCCAAACCACACATATAATTTTGCCATAGAGCAGTCAAGCGAGGCTATTACATATATTCCCAATCCATATGACCCAAAGACTATGGTGGTGGAAAGCTTTATTCTTACCGACCGCGGCAACAATGATATTAGTGACAAGGTAATGAACGTTTCCTCTAACGGCGAGGTTAAAATTCTGTTCCAAGAAATGAGTCCTGCTACTGCAAATCTTGCGCTAAGTGAAATAACAATAACCATAATTGATAATAGCACAGGTCACAGCGCTGTGTTCAGTATGCCTTATTTCAACCCATATGACAACTCATATTCATTTACTATGGGTCATCCCGGTACGTATTCAATGACCGTAACGGTTGATGATATTGAAATCACATCGACAATTGATGTTGAAATGTATAAGCCAACAGATATTTCCTCCCAGGTTTACGATTCTGCTCTCGGTGATTTCACACCTGCAAGCAAAACAACCGTATTCCTTGGCGCGCCTGTACATTTTACATCTCTTGTATCAGCTTACACAGATGCAGGCTTTGTGGCTGAGCTTGTTCACGAAAGCTTAAACGGCATAGCCGAGCTTACAGAAACAGAAATAAACGGCATTAAGGCATATACGTTTAAGGCAAGCTCCATTGGAGTATATAAAATTAAGCTTACCTCTACCTCTGTTTCATCCGTAGGCTGCGTAATGGAGATAGTTGTTACAGAAGCTCCGGATGTTGAGGAAGTGCTCGACGGTGAATTTGTTGGCAACAATAAGTTTGGTATACAGGTTGTCAGCGCTATCTTTGATAAAGAAACAGGCGAAGTAAAGGTAACATATGTGGATGTGTTCGGCGAAATGACAGAGGTGCTTACCTTTGCTGTAACCGACGGCGCGTTCTCATATGAGCATAAGAGTGGAGATGACTTTGTTTCCAATCTGTATTTAACTGACAGTATGGAAATTTACATTGAAATCTTCGAGGAGGAAACATATATTCTCTCAAAGCCTTTGAAGAATATTGTGGCATCAGGCTCACTCGTGCTTGAGGACATATTTGGCGAAGGCGCTCTTAGCGGCACATATACCTTTGAGATTGATGAAAACGGTATATTTACAATATATAAGGATGGGGTTGCCTTTGACAGCATTGCTATCACAGACAACGGAACAGAGCTTTCTGTTCAGCTTTCATCCTTGGGATATCCTGTGACTGTACCTAAGTCAGAGGGCGTTCCCACAGGAACATACGATGTCATCGATTATGAGGATAAGGTAGCAACCATTACAATTACATTGGATACAGAAGAGGAGCAGGAGCCAATTAAAGGCACCATCGCAATTGCCGATAAGCTTAACTCTGAACAAAGCGTTACATACACCTATGAATATTTTAATGGTATGTTTACTCTTTATTTAGGTGGCGAAGCGGTTGACGAAACCAAGGCTTCCCTGACAATGGTTGACGGCACAATGACCCTTCTTTACCCCGGCTTGTTAGCTCCAAAGGAGCTTATAAAGGTTGGCGGCGCAGCAGGAGAAATAGCAGGTGAGTACAAGATTGAAATGGACCTTGGTACAACCCAGTTGGTTGCAGTAGTTGTCATTACATCTGATGAAAACATTTCAGACAGTGAAGAAGAGCTGCCAAGCGGTATTCTTATTCTTGAGGATAATACCGTTTCGGGCATTGGCGGCATCTATACATACGAAATTATCGACGGTGTGCTTGTATTTTACAAGGATGGCATTGTTGTAAACGACTTTGCAATAGCTATAAATGATGACGGCACATACACCTTAACGGTTGGCGCAACCGAGCTTAGCGCGGTTATACTTAAGGTTGCGGGCGCTCCCGGTGCTTTAACAGGTACATACAGGGTTAACACTCCTTCAAACGGCGCATTTGTTCTTACATTTACAGCAGGCGAGGTTGAGTATGACAGTGTGGATGAGGAACTGTGGGGCGAGATGGCTGTTACCGATAACAGAGAAGTGGAAAAGGGCTTAAGCGGCATTTACGCTTACGAGGTTAACGGTGACACGGTTGTTATCTACAAAAACGGCGATGTAATTTCATATATTACAGTAGCAAAGGCAGAAAACGGCGCATATACCTTTACATACAAGGATGCAAGCGGCACATACGGCTTAATTAAGAAAGAGGGCAACCGCGGCGCCTTGACAGGTGCATACAACGTAGTGTCAAACGGCGAGGTAATCTTTGAAATCACCTTTACCGCAGGCAAGGAGGTTCAAATTGAGTTTGTGGAAATAGGCTCTCTTGAAATCACCGATAACGATACTAACACAGTTGGCGGCTCATACACCTACGGTGTTAACTCAAACGGCACAATCTTTATCTACAAGGACGGTGTACGCGTAAACAACATATCCGTGGTTGGAGCTCTTGGCAGCTATACCTTTGAGTGCGATGCTTTTGAGGCTACGGCTCTTAAAAAGGTAAGGGGCAACGCAACAAAGCTAATGGGTAAATACCAGGTGCTTGACGGCTCAACCGTTAAGTACGAGCTTTTGTTCATAAAGAATGTGGAGGGCGAGGAGCCTGTTGACACAGAGGTTCAGCTCTCGGTTGGCGAAAACTCTGTTGCAGTATCAACGGGAACAGCAGGTGTTACCGCAACCTTTACAACAAGCGTTTCCGCAGTATATGAGATTCAGCTTCAGGCTGGAGAAACGAATGCTTACATTGTGTATAAGGCGGCAAGCGGAAGAGAGGTTGTGCTTACCTTCCCAAGCGAAATTACCCTAAAGGCAGGAGACTCAATGGTAATTCATATAACCTCGGCAAATTACGAGGCTGATGTGATTGACCTGTTCATTAAGCTCATCAAGAAAACAGGCGAGCTTGCAGACGATGAGTTCTAATAAAAACAAAAAAGCCACCTCGGTGGCTTTTTTTGTTGACAAGCTTGTCCTCGATATGATAACATATACATATAAATAATAATGAGGTTAAATTATGAAAAATACAACGCTTTGTTACATAGAAAGGGACGGCAAATACCTAATGCTCCATCGTTCAAGCAAGAAAAACGACGGCAGTCAAGGCAAGTGGATGGGCATTGGCGGCCACTTTGAGGAGGGGGAAAGCCCCTACGAATGTGTTGTCCGTGAGGTGAAGGAGGAAACAGGCTTTAAATTAATATCCCCACAGTACCGTGCTGTTGTCACCTTTGATTCTGATGAGTATGAGTCGGAGCAAATGCACCTTTTCACCTGCTGTGAATTTACAGGCAAGCTTATAGATTGCAACGAGGGAGATTTGCATTGGATAGACAAAAAAGAGGTAAAAAGCTTAAATATGTGGAACGGGGACTTAATTTTTTTAGAACTTCTCGAAACAGAAAAAAGCTTCTTTTCCCTAAAGCTTAAATATAAGGGAGAAGAGCTGAGTGAGTATTATATAAACGGAAAAAGGTGTGAGTAAATCACACCTTTTTAAGTTAATCGTTTTCGCATCTTTCAATAGTGTAAATAAAGTCATTTTCGCAAATGATTTTGTTAAGCTGAGTGGAGGAAAGCTCCTTTTCAGTGCTTAGCATAGCGCTGTAAATTATACAGCCCTCGCACCTTTCGATAATAAGGTGGTTAAACCTATCCACACCGAAGATTTCCTTAATGCGCTTGTTAGCCTCGTTTTCCTGCTTAAACTTAATCCTTATAGAAAAGGTCTTCTTTGACTTGAACGGCGGAATTTTCAGCCTGAATAAAAATTGGAAGCCAACCAAAATGGCAGCGCTGCCAATGGCAACTATGTACATTGAGGCGCCGCAAGCCATACCTATGCCTGCCGTTGCCCAAATTCCTGCCGCCGTGGTAAGACCCCTAACCTCGTGCTGCCTGTATACAATAATGCCTGCACCCAAAAAGCCGATGCCTGTTACAATTTGCGCCGCAACCCTTGCTGTGTCTGCCTCGGGTCCGAAGCCGTATTTACTTACCACCATAAGCAGTGCCGCACCCAAGCAAACGATGGTGTGTGTGCGTATGCCTGCCTCCTTTAACCTCATCTTTCTTTCAAGACCGATTAAAAACCCAAGGAAAGCGGCGAGTAAAATGCAAAGAAGCATAGAAAGTTCCTTGTTCATAAATAAGCCTCCTTAATTCTTTATAAAGCTATGGTATCATAATATGCTCAAAAAGTCAATAAGCCACCAACTAAAGCCTTGAAAAAATATTATGTATATGGTAAAATAATTAAAAGGAGTTAGCTTATGGAAAAAATTCTTGTAAGCGCCTGTCTTTTGGGCGAAAAATGCAGGTATGACGGCGAATCGAAGCCTAATCAAAATGTTATTGACATTTTGTCGCAATATGAGTGCGTTAAGGTGTGCCCCGAGGTTATGGGTGGTCTTCCCACACCGCGAAAGCCAAGCGAAATAGCTTGTGGCAGGGTTAAAATGGTTGACGGAACAGATGTTACCTATGAATACAAGCTGGGCGCAGAGCTTGCCTTAGCCAAGGCAAGGGAGCAGGGCTGTAAAATTGCGGTTTTAAAGGCGCGTAGCCCATCCTGCGGCAAGGGCTTGGTTTATGATGGGACACATACCGCAGCCTTAACAAAGGGCGACGGGGTGACTGCTCGGCTTTTAATGGATAACGGTATTACCGTATTAGATGAAACGGAGATAGAAAAATTAAGAAAATGAAAATTATAGCAAGTGATTATGATGGTACAATAAGTTATCGCGGCATGGTAAGCGAAGAGGATAAGGCGGCTATAAAAAAATTCCGCGCCTTGGGCAACAAGTTCGGTATAGTTACAGGCAGGGATGTGGAGGTTGCTCAATGGATAGGGCTGGACGGCTTTGAATACGATTTTATAATTTCCTGCACAGGCGCCTTTATAAGGGGCAGTGACGGAGAGGTGCTATATTGCAAAAAAGGAAAAACAGGCGAATTTATTGAAGAGCTTATAAATAAGGCAAAGGAGCTGAAGGTGCGCTTTTTCACCATCGGCGATGTGTTAGAGAAGCACTATTTGGATGTAAGCGGCAAAATTCCGCCTACCTTTCATAAGCTTTCGGAGTTCACCCACGCAAATGCAAACTTTCCAAGCGATGAAATAGCGCAGCAATTTACGGATTATGTAAACACCAATTACAGTGACAAAATCAGCGCGTACAGAAACGGCTGTCACGTGGATATGCCGCCTGCCGGCACCTCAAAGGTAAGCGGCATATATGTCTATGCCGAGAGGTTTGAAAACCCCGAAATTTATACGGTTGGAGATAATTTTAATGACCTTCCTATGATAAAGGAGTTTTGCGGCTATGCGGTTTCAAACGCGGTCGACTCCTTAAAGGCGGCGGCAAAGCGCCAATGTGGTCGCATTTGCGATATGATAGAAGAATTATTAAAGGGGGACAAATAAAAATGAACGCAAAGGAAAGATTTATTAAGGTTTTTAAGGAAAAAATCAAAAGGGAAGGGGCAGACAAGCTTCTTGAATTTATATGCTCCTCGTCCTCGGACTTTTTCGTAGCGCCTGCCAGCGCAAGGTACCACAGCTCCTATGAGGGGGGCTTATGCGAGCATTCCTTAAATGTTTATGATTGTTTGTGCGAATATTTAAACAGACCGGTGGCAAAGGAAAAATACGGGCTTAATTACAGTGAAGAAACCATTGCTATTGTTTCACTCCTGCACGACCTTTGCAAGATGAATGTTTATAAGGTTAGTTACCGTAACGCAAAGAATGAGCAGGGTCAGTGGGAAAAGGTGCCGTACTTTGAGTTTGATGACAGCCTGCCCTACGGTCACGGCGAGAAGAGTGTTTATATGATATCACCGTTTATGAAGCTCACAAGGGAAGAGGCGTTTGCCATTAGATACCATATGGGCTACTCCAATGTGGAAAGCAGCATTGCAACCAACTCCGTCAGCAAGGCATTTGAGATGTTTCCGCTTGCCTTCGCCCTGTCCACAGCGGATATGGAGGCTACATACTACTTAGAAACCGACAGAAGCAAAAGAAAATAAAAATATCTGCCGCACTCCTTGTGCGGCAGATATTTTTTGCTATAAATCTAATTATTTAACCTGTGCATCAAAAATATAGCTATCGTAGGTTGAAGGGATAGTTTTTGTTTTAACCTGTGAGGGTAATACATTGTCAATCTTGTCATACAAAACCTGCTCGTAGATAAATGCTTCGCCAAGCTTGTCAACAAATGAATTTGCCTGCTCAATTGCGTTGCTCTCGCTCATACCCTCTTGGATATAGTATGACTTGTAGCTTGCAATCTGTGCATTTCTCTCAGCGGTTAACTCAGCCTCGGTGGGCACAACGGAGTCGCCAATCAAGTTGCGCAGAGCATAATAAATCATTTCTGTTTTCATATTTGACTTGATGTAGGCATCACGGGTCATTCCGTATTCTGATTGAATATAAGCATCAAGGGTAATGCCCTTGCTTTGTGCAAAGGGACCCTCAATTTCCTCAAGCTGTAGCTGGGCAGCCTTGTACTCAGCCTGTGGGTATTCAAGGATTTGAACATTATTGCTTATATAGTCAAGCACGAGGGAAAGTATATATTCCTTCCTTAGCGCCGCTTCAAACTCAGTAGTGTTCTTGAACTTTGTAAAATATGTTGTTACAAAAGCGTCGTCATAGGTTGGGGCGGTGTAAAGGGACTTAACCTTAACCCTAAACATTACCTTTTTGCCTGCCATAGTTGGGTCAGGCTTGTATGTGCTTGGAAACTCGGTGTAAATGTCCTTCTCCTTGTCGAGCTGCATGCCGATAAGGCCGTTTTCAAATCCGTCAATTGCCAAGTGGGAGCCAATGTAGAAGGCGGAGTTATCAGAGGTATCAAAGGTTTTATCCTTATCGTTTTCCTTTATGATGTTGTTGTTCTCATCAACATAGTATCCTGTGTAGGATGCCATAAGAACATCGCCCATTTCAAGTTCCTTGTTGTTAATGGTCATTTCAACATAAAGCGATTGACCGCGGTATTCCTCAACATAGAAGTCGTCAGCCATAGTCAGCTTGTTGGTAACAGTTTCCTTCAGCTTCCTGCCAATCATGATGTTTTCGATTTGGTAGGAAATCTGGTAGTTGTTGTCACTGTTCGGTGTAGCCACATTTTCAAGCCAAACATCGTCAATAAATAAGTCTGTTAGCTCATCGCCCTTCTTGTCAATGTCGGGGTTAGGCAGGAAGTACTTAACATCAACGTTAATCTTGTCGCCCCTCTTAACCTTGTATTCGGAGGAGAACTGCACAAGGTAAGTGCCGATAGCCTGTTTAATGGCATCCTCCTCAACCTCGAAAAGACGGGTTTTGTAGTTGGGCAGCTTAATATATTCGGTCATATCGTAATCGTACTTGTCATCACCTCTTACGCAAGAGCAGGAGCAGATGATAAACACAGTGCAAATAGCGAGCAATAAGCAAATAATTCTTTTCTTCATATTTTATCCTTTACTTTTTTGATTGTGAAATAACACGGCTTTCGTAAATCTTGTAAACAAAGAAGTAAACAAGGTAAGGCATAACAAGGTAGAATACCGCAACCAACACATATGTAGTAATAATGTAAGATAGGTGGTCCTGTGTAATAGAGCCGTATGCATCAAGCTGTGAAATTAAGTCGGGGAAAACATCAAATGCAGATGTAAGCACTATGCTGATTACAAAAATTGCAAGTGTGCTGACAATCATAGAGCGCTGAATTGTGTTTTTCCAGGAGAAAAAGCCCTTTATTTTTTGTGTGCCCTTCCTTGTCAGCCTCCAGGTTATAAATGCAATAAGGATTGCAGGGAGCATTTGGTGGAAAAAGTCCTCGCCAAAGGCTGAGTAGAACATAATGGAGAACAAATCTCCCGTAGAAAGGGAGGATGATGACTCGCCAAGGGCGGACGCCATACCCGAAACACCGATGGAGGCGGCAACCACGCGGGAAATAAACGCAATCACAAATGAGATTGAGAAAACACCGATGGAAGGTAACGCATCAGCGAAGCTAAAGTTGGCAAACGCATAAATTATAGTTGCATATCCTGTGAACACCGCAAGCAAGTCAAAGAACTTCTTGACATATTCAAGGAAAGATAAGAAAGCCCCACCGTCATCAATTGTAGTATAGCAAACATATAATATAATTGAAAAAGCAAGGGCAATTAAGGCTAAAATTACATTCAGCCAGAGAGAAAACTTAACAAAAACCTTTTTCATAAGTACCTACCCTAAAATTAATCTAATATATTTTATCATAAAAAGAATAAAAATAAAAGTGTAATTATTAAAAAAACTAAAATTTTCATAAAACTGTCACATAAGGAGAGACAATATGGTGTATAACAGGGAGCTAACTCACAAGGAATTAATAGATGAGCTAATCGAGCTTGACAAGGAAAACGAGGCAATGAACCTAACCTATATAGGGAGCAGCGTGTTTGACAGGGCAATCCCCTTAGTCACCTTAGGGGATAAGAGTGCAAAAAAGGCGGTTTTATATGTGGCAACCCACCACGCCTGCGAAAGCTTATGCACAGTGGCGCTTTTGAAATTCATCAAGGACTACCTAAGACTGTATGAAAATCTTGCCCAGGTCTATCAAATCAATGTAAGATATCTGTACAGAATGCGCAAAGTATACATAGTGCCCCTTTTAAATCCCGACGGCTTAGAGTACAGGCTAAGCGGCGTTGAAAGGTCAAACCCCATAAGGGATAGGATAATTGCATATAACGGCGGTGAAGATTTTAGCACATGGAGCGCCAACGGCAGGGGCGTGGACCTTAACCACAACTATGATGCCTACTTTGAGGAATATAAGGAAATCGAAAAGCGAGAGGGCATATTTAACGGCAAAACAGGCTTCAGCGGTGAGTATGCCGAGAGCGAGCCGGAAAGTGCCGCCCTTGCAAATTTCATAAGGTACAATATAGATGAAATAGAGGGTGTGATTTCCCTGCACAGTCAGGGTGAGGAGATTTATTATCAATCCAAGGGCTACACCCCAAGGGCTGGGGAGCATATTGGCAAAATTATCAGCAAGCTCACAGGCTATAGGCTGTCAAGCTGCGATGGCAAAAGCGCAATGGGCGGCTTAACCGATTGGTTTATTAAGGAGTTTGATAAGCCCTCCTTCACCGTTGAATGCGGAAGGGGAGAAAACCCACTGCCGCCATCTCAAATTTCTTCCATTTATACAAGGCTTCGTGAGATGCTTTTCACCTTCCCTATTTTATTTTGAAAAATAGTTAAAACCCCTTGAATAATTAAGAAAATATTGGTAAAATAGTCTTAATAACACTTTCAAGGAGAAACAAAAATGGAGCTTCAAGGCAAAAAAATAAATTTTTTAGGTGACAGTATTACAGAGGGTCACGGCACCAGCGGCGCAGACAAGGTTTACCACGCGCTTTTAAAGAAAAATGCAGGCTTGGCAGAAGCGAGGAATTACGGCATCGGCGGCACAAAAATTGCCCGTTTGCCGGTAATAACAGAGGATCGCTTTGATATGGACTTTAACCTTCGCGCCCCTTCAATGGATAAGGATGCGGATGCGGTTGTTGTTTCCGGCGGCACTAATGATTACGGTCATGCCACAATCCCTCTTGGCAGCATTGATAATGATGATATTCAAACCTTCTACGGCGGAATGCACAACCTTTGCAGATATTTGGTCAACGAATATGTGGGCAAAAGGATAGTGTTTATGACCCCCTTACACCGTATGGAGGAGAAGGCATTTGATTGGAGTGAAAAGTCAAACGACTTAATTTGCTTCGTTAAGGCAATAAGAGAGGTGTGTGAGTATTACTCTATCCCCGTTCTTGACCTGTATAAGGAAAGCGGTATGCACGGTAATGTAAGGGCGTGGTGCGATAAGTTTATGCCCGACGGCTTGCATCCAAATGATGAGGGACACAAAATTATTGCCCACAAGCTTCAAAAATTCTTGGAAAATCTATAAGAGGGAAGTATAAATGGAATTAAAGGGAAAGAAAATTAATTTCATAGGCGACAGTATTACTGAGGGCGCCAGGGTAGAAAGCTCCGACAACTTTTATCCGAATATAATCAAAAGGAATGCAGGCTTGGCGGAGGCACGCAATTACGGCATTGGCGGCTCACGCATTGCAAGGATAAGAAAGCCGGAGGGCAACCCCTCAGATGAGGACTTTAATATGCGCGTCGAGAGGATGGACCCCGACTTTGATGCGGTTGTTGTTTTCGGCGGCACCAACGATTTCGGTCACGGCAATATTCCCTTAGGTCAAATGGGAGATACGGATGTATATACCTTCTATGGGGCGCTTATGACCCTTTGCCTTTATTTAATAAAGAATTATCCCGATAAGCCTATTGTGTTTGTAACTCCCTTGCATAGGCTTAATGAGGAGCTTGACTATAATCGCAGGCTTGAGGAGGGCAACCCCAACGCCCGCCCTCTTGAGGATTTTGTAAACGCAATTAAGGAGGTTTGTAAGCTGTTTTCCATTCCTGTCCTTGATATGTTTACAGAGGGCGGCATGCCTGCCCGTGTTTGGGCGTGGTGTGAAAAATATATGCCCGACGGCTTGCATCCTAACGATGCGGGTCAAGCCATAATCGCCCGCAAGCTTCAAAAATTCTTGGAGAATTTGTAATATGGAATTAAAAGGAAAGACGATAAATTTTTTAGGTGACAGTATTACCGAGGGCTGTGGCACAACCTGTGTTGAGGCAATCTACCACAGCCTTCTTAAGGAAAAATACGGCTTGAAGGAAGCAAGAAATTACGGTATTGGCGGCACAAGAATTGCCCGTCAAACAGAAATTACAAGCCTAAAGCGTGACCGTGATTTTATTCTCCGCGCAGGAATGATGGAGCCTGATGCAGATATAGTTGTTGTCTTTGGCGGCACCAATGATTTTGGTAGCGGTCAAGCGCCCTTGGGCACCCTTGACAATACGGATATGCATACCTTCTACGGCGGCGTTCATACCCTTGTTAAGCTGCTAATAGAAAGATATTGCGGTAAAACAATCGTGTTTGTTACTCCAACCCACAGGGGCAATGAGGAAAGCCTGTTGGGCACCTGGAAGCCCGACGGGGTGGAGCAGCGTCCCCTTAAGGAATATGTGCAGGCAATTAAGGATGTGTGTGAGTACTATTCTGTGCCCGTGCTTGATTTATATTCCTGCGGCGAACTAAGAGGCAACTGCCCTTTGTGGTATAAGGAATATATGCCCGACGGCTTGCATCCGAATGATGAGGGTCATAAAATTCTCGCGGATAAGCTTGGAAAATTTTTGGAAAGCCTCTAGCCTTACGGGAATCAAACCCGTTTGGTTTGAAATGGAAAATAGCTTGCCTAACTGTGTTAAAAAAGCTTGACAATTTTTTAATTGCCTGCACTTTTTCGCCTTGTTATCCAACCTGTTTTCTCATTTAAAACTGCTTGCATCTCCGAACGAATAAATCCTAGGGGTTCCCCGAACCGCTCTTTAGTAGGTTTGGGGGTTTTCGAGAGAGGATTTTTTCGAGCTTTGGCGCAGACAGTTAAAAAACTTTCAAGGCAAA
>JAFTMJ010000067.1 GCA_017452475.1 Clostridia bacterium
AGCGAAGTCACCTCTGAGAAGCTTAGTGAATTATCGTAGGACACCCAAAGCGGTGTCCTTTTTGTTTGGTGATGACGACGTTGAACCGATTTTTTCGCTTGCGAAAAATATCGGTTCTAATTTGAACGCTAAGTGAAAACGATTAAGTATCGTTTTCACAACGCGTTTCTCCATAAAGCAAGGAGTATAAGGACTTGAGCCTGTCGAAAGACCTTAGACGACTATGCGACTGGTGCGGTGCTAAGGAAACAATTGAGAATTGTTTTCACAACGCGTTTCTCCACAAAGCAAGGAGTATAAGGACTTGAGCCTGTCGAAAGAACTTAGACGACTATGCGACTGGTGCGGTGCTAAGGAAACAATTAAGTATCGTTTTCACAACGCGTTTCTCTCCAAAGCAAGAAGCAAGCTGAGCCGAGTGTATCGAGGCGATAGATTGCGACTATGCGACGAGAGCGAAGTCACCTCTGAGAAGCTTAGTGAATTTTCGCAGGACACCCAAAGCGGTGTCCTTTTTGTTTTGCTGAACAACCAAAACCCATTTGCTTTCTTGACACCTAATTTCATTTGTGGTACAATGAAATCCAAAGAGGTGAAACTATGAGCAACATACTGTGCGATATGCACGTTCATTCTCAAAGCTCCCACGACAGTAAAGCGCCTGTGGCACAAACAGCGCAGGAATGCTTGAAAAAGGGCATATCTGTCCTTGCCATAACCGACCACTGCGACATACAGCTTTGTAAGGAGCAAAATGTGTTGGAGCTTGTGAAGCGCTCCATTGCCGAAACAGAGCAGACCGCAAACGAGTTTGAGGGCAGGGTTAAAATATTAAAGGGCGTTGAGATTGGCGAGGGCATTTGGAATTTAGATTATACGGAAAATATTTTAAATAGCTTCAATTTCGATGTTGTTATCGGCTCTGTCCACGGGGTAAGGTACGAGGGATATTGTGACTCCTATTCCACCATTGATTTTTCAAAAATGAGCAAGGAACAGTTAAACAGCTATATGGCGCTGTATTTTGACGAGGTTTTGGAAATGCTAAACACCACCTCCTGCGACATAATGGCGCATCTAACCTGCCCCCTGCGGTATATAAACGGCAAATACGGCTTAGGTGTGGACTCGCTGAATTACAAGGCGCAAATTGAAAAAATACTTGACCTCGTGATTGAAAAATCAATAGCAATGGAAATAAACACCTCGGGCATAGGCTCCTTTTACGGTCAGCTTATGCCGGAGCCTTGGATAATCAAACGGTTTAGGGAAAAGGGCGGCTACCTTATAACCTTGGGCTCCGATGCACACACACCCGAAAATGTGGGCAACGGCTTTGACAAGGCTATCGAGCTGCTCAAAAGCTACAAATTTGACAGCTATTATTACTACGAAAACAGAAAAGCCGTAAAATGCCCAATTGCATAGTGCAAAAGAGTAAATCAAAAAATAAATTTTTCAAAAAACCTCCAACGAAATAGCATTTTTGTGTGTATATGTATCAGAGAGTGAAAAAGCGAAAGCTGTCAAAAGCACTTGCATATCATTGAAAAGCTGTCATACAAATGCTATTCAAGCTTCCCTGAATTTGTGTGTTATGCTTTTGCGAGCGTTGCGGCGCTGACGCTTTTCCTTTCTTAACAAAAAGGAGGAAAAGAAAATGAAAATCAAAAGGATAATTAGTATTTTATTGGTAGCGGTAATTGCGTGTATAGCGTTTGCCTCCTGCTCAAATGCGGAAACGGAGGGCACAACCTATATTTCCCTGCGAATCAATCCTGAGATTGAGCTTATCGCAAATGATGACGGTAAGGTTTTGTATGCAAATGCATTAAACGATGACGGCGAGGTGGTTTTAGCCTCAGTTAATTTGGAGGGAGGCAAGCGTTGCCTTCACACAAAAAGCCATAGAGCTGGGATATCTTGACCCCAACGACCAAAACGCAACCGTATATGTTGGCGTTGAAAGTGAGGATCCCGAGGATGGCGAGGAAGTTCGCCAAGCGTTAAACAAAAACATAACCGACTATTTCAAAAACAAGGGTATAAACGGTAAGGTTTCACAGGAAACTCTAAGCAAATATGCGCAAAGAGCAAGAGAATGGGAGCTTTCCACAGGACATACAAAGCTTGTTATGAGAGTTCTTGATGAGTACCCTGAGCTTACAGAGGAAGAGGTACTTGATATGGAGGTTAACGAGTGGTTAGACCTCTTAAACGAAAACAACGGCAAGAATACCGTGATAGCACAGCTAAGAACACAATACCGTAACGATGTTAAGGCAATTAGAGAAAAATATGCAGGGCTGTTTACTCTCCGCGCTGAGATAGAGGAGCTTAAGGGTCAGCTTGATGATGCAATCGACACAACAGAAAAGGACAAAATAGCTGACCGGATTAAAGCAAAGGAAAATGAGGCAAGAACCCTGCGTGACGAATATAAGGCGGAGCTTTCAGCCCTAAAGCTTCAATTCAAAAAGGATGTTAAGGCGGAAAGAAAGCAAAGCAAATAGCAAAAAGGAGACGGGGAATTCCCTTTGAATAAGTCTATGACACGCTTCATTGAAAAAAGTAAAGTAGACGAATATTTGGCGCGGTTAAGGCAGGGGGAAACCTCTGCCTTAGACGGCTTGTACGGAGAAACCTCGAAAAAGCTGTATGCCCTATGCTATACATATATGCGCAATCAATATGACAGTGAGGATGCCCTGTCCGAAACATATGTAAGAGTGGTTAAAAGCATAGAAAGCTATAAGGGCGAAAACGGCTTCAATTGGCTATACACAATCGCTAAAAATATATGCCTTAATATGCTAAGGGATAAAAAACGCCAAGCCCCCACGGACTTTGACAATGAGGAAACGGTAAACACCTTAGGCTTGTCCTACAGTGATGAGCCAAAATGCAGTGATGAAAGCGGAATAATTGCCCTGTCTCAGCAGGTTTTAAGCGAGAAGGAGCTTCGCATTGTGGTGCTTCACACAATAAACGAGCTGAAATTCAAGGAAATCGCCCAAATTATCGGCGGCATAGAGGCAACAGTGCGTTGGTGCTATAACAACGCTATAAAAAAAGTAAAAAAAGAATACGAAAGGAGGATGGGCAATGACTGACAAGGAGCTTGAATTAATGTATAAAAGCAGTAAAGAGCTTGAACCGCGTAAGGAGCTGAAGAAAAAGATACTTGCGCTGGCAATCGACACTCAATCCCCCTCTAAAACAACAGTAGCAGAGCCGAAAACCTCCGTATACAAACGTCTTAAGCTTTGGGTTCCTATTGCGGCTTGCCTCGTGCTTGCCATTATAATCGGCGCCGCTTGGGGATTGAACAGTGAAAATTATCAAACCGTGTATATAGATGTTAACCCCTCCGTTGCGATTCAGCTAAATCGCTTTGATAATGTAAGCGGAGTAGAGGCTTTAAACAAGGATGCGCAAGGCTTGCTGGCAGATATGGATTTGGTGGGATTAACCGCTGAGGAGGCGCTTTGCAAGGTGATAGAAGCCTTTGATAAAAAGGGATATTTAGACGGTGAGGCGGAGCTGTATATAAGCACAGAGAAAAACAAGGACACCTCAGGGGAGCTTTTGGAAAGGCTAAAAAAGCGCGCAGAGGAAACAAAGGGCAATAAAGGCTATACAGTAAATACCTGCCGCGTAACAGAAGAGGAAAGAGAAAGCGCCAAGGATGCAGGCATATCGGCAGGCAAGTACCATGTAATTTCTCAAATAATCGAGCTGGATTCAACCTATACGGTTGAGGAGCTTAAGGATATGTCAATGTCAGAGCTCAAAAAGCTTCAAAAGGAGCTTAGAAAATAAGAACAAAAGAGATTTCGCGTACGAAATCTCTTTTTCTTTACTTTTTGAAATTTATGTGCTAAAATAAGAAAAGAGGTGATAAAATGAATTATTTTGATGAACTTAAAAATATAAAATTATATCTTTTCGATATGGACGGCACCCTTTATTTAGGGGACAGGCTCTATGACTTCACCAAGGAGCTTTTGGAAACAATCCGCAAAAGTGGCGGAAAGTATATGTTTATGACCAATAATTCATCGAAAAGTGTAAATGACTACATAAAAAAGCTTGATAAGCTGGGAATTAAGGCGGAATACGGCGACTTTATCACATCCTCCCAAGCCACCTCCTATTACCTTGAAAAGTATCACAAAAATGCTCGACTGTATGTTTGCGGCACCGAGTCTTTAAAGGAGGAGCTTAGGCGCGGCGGCTTTACGGTAACAGAGGACTTAAATGAGGTCGATGTTATCGTTATGGGCTTTGACACGGAGCTAACCTTTAAAAAGCTCCACGATGTGTCCTATATGCTCCTAACAAGAAAGGACATTCCCTATATCGCCACCAACCCCGACTATGTTTGCCCAACGGAATTTGGCAGTGTGCCCGACTGCGGCAGCGTTTGTGATATGCTTTACAATGTGTCCAAAAGGCGCCCGATTTTCATTGGCAAGCCCGAACCGCTAATGCCCATCTTGGCAATGGAAAAAACAGGCTATACAAGGGAGCAAACCGCCGTTATAGGCGACCGCATTTATACAGACATAAAAAGCGGACTGAACGCAGGCGCCCTAACCATCCTTGTCCTAAGCGGCGAAACCACCGTGGATATCCTAAACAGCTCCAAGGAAAAGCCCCACATCGTAATGCAATCCGCCAAAGAAATCTTAGACAGCCTCAAATAAAGCAAAAATGAGATGCGAAATCGCATCTCATTTTTGTTTTTAACCGATGTGAATACTGATTAAGTAAAGAATTTCATCCCAAGTGATGTAACCCTTTCCTACGGAAATCTTAAATATTGAAAGGTTCAGCGCTGTAAACTGCTCATATGTCATATACTCATCAAAATCATCGTAAGTATATAAACCGTATTTTTCAATGTCAGCCTGCATTTGCTCACTGTCATATTTCATATCCTCACCCATTTCAAATGGCATAAGGTAATTAGGGCTATCATCAACTTCAGCAGGAGTCAATGTCAGCATGCCTGCAAGAACGCAGTTATAATGCTCCGCAGTAAGGATAGACCAGCTTTCTGTATACTCCTCTGTTATTTTGTAGCTAACAAGTGTAACAGACTTTCCGTTGTCCTTTATAAATCTTGTTCCAACATAATTTTGTACATTACTTTCTGAAAGAATGATAAACGCATTATCATCAACTGAATAGAAGCCGTGACCGTTTATTGTCCTAACAACAGTTCCGTCACTAAATGTCAAAGCCACAATCGTGTACTTGCCATATCCGTGGTTCATAATAATTGAAGCAGGAGCAACAGTGTACTCTCCGTTTACAAAGTCATAAACAAGGAACAAATCATCACTTGTCGCATATTGAATTTCCTTCTGTGTGCCATCAGCCAAGGTAACAAGTGTGTCAGGAGTTACGCAAGTGGTTTGCTTAGTGAATGCTTCAAGTGTGTAGCCAACATAGTAGTAGTAGGTTGTGTTGGTTGCATCTGTATATGAATATTGAACTAAGGTTATGTATGCTACTCTGTCAGCGGAAACCTGTGGAGATTTATAGCAGAGGATGTTATTATACGTAGTTGGATCACTTGGAGCATCCGAGCTTGAAGCCCACTTGAAGATTTTTGAGGCGCCGGACTGGGTTAAATTGCTGTTGGTCAAATTATACCAGTATGGAACATCAGAGACTGCCTTATAAATGCCCTTAACCGCTGTTAAGGTGCTTGGAAGTGTGGTCGTTGAGGAATTATACGTGAACGCGTCTCCTGTACCGCCATCTGCATAGTCAGTAATTGTGATAACGTTTTCAAATATAGGGAAGTATGCGTAGGTGCTTGATCCCTTGGTAGATGTTAACTTCGCCGCTACAATAGGATAGTATATTTTTTGACCGTTAATTGTTATATATGTCCAAGTGGAGTTGTTAGCGGTTACACCTGTAGCAGAAATATAAGTAACGTTGTCGATAGTAATCTTTTCTGTGGCAACGTTTGAACTGCCCATTGTGAACTCTGCATTTTTAGTGGTGGGCGCGATAACTGCAACACTTATAATTACAGTTTTGGTGTATGTTATACTATAAGAAGCTGTTGCATCTGCTCCATAGTTTAAACTGTCGTCATATGTGTATGTAACTGTATAGGAGCCGGTAGAGTTGAATGGAATATTTTTTCCTGTATAATCCACACCGTCCATAGAAACAGTGTAAGAAAGAGTTTGCCCGTTCTTTGTAACTGTTAAAATTGAGGAATCCCAATTAAAGACATCGCCTGCATCCATAGAGATATAAACCGTGCCGTTCTCTTCATAGCAGTAGTCGTTTGAGCCGTCTGTCTTAGCTATATAGTTCTTACTTGTGTAATCGAAGCTATAAGACGGTGCAATAGGACCTTGACCGGCGGTTTCATATGTAGGAGCTACTGCATTAATGCTTGTTGCATCTGGCTTTTTGGTGTGGAGATATCCGGTTACACCAGTCATTGATGGAAAAGCTTCTGTGTATCCTTCAACGTCTGTAACATTATCATCGCCAACTTCACTTGTCATAGAAAGAATACCGGTGTTTATCCAAGTGTCAGAGCCGTCGTTATATTGAACAGCAGAGTAGTTACTATTGAACATTACAGAAACTAATTGCTTAGCTGTTGCATCTTTGATATAAGTCTCAGCTTGAGTTTTTGACAAATAGTTATACTGCGTTATTCCGTTTTTAATCTCAATGGTTGTTGTGTTTAGCACATTTTCATAGAACACAACAACACCAAATCCTACAACAACGGTGCCGTCGGCGGCTGTATCATTACCGTTTACTTGGTTGATAGTAGTTACATTATCAAGAACAATGTGACCGCCGCGGATATCAAGGTTGGCAAAGTTGCCGCCCTTAAGGGTAGAATTGACAATTTCAAGGTTGCCGTCTTTCACACGAACAGGAGAAGCACAGTTGGAGATATAACTGTTTGTTATTGTGCAGTTTCCTGTTGTAAGCACAGCGGCACGGTTATAGTCATCTTTAACGGTTGCACCATATTGGGTGTAAACAGCGCCTACAATCTTAACATTATCAATATTTGCATTATCCAATCCAAAAACGTAATTACTTGAGGCGTTTCCACCTGCAGCATATGCACCATCTGTCATATCAAAGGTAAATCCGTTACCGTAAAGTGTGGCACCTGAAAGATAGTATGAGCCACCGCTTGACATAGTAATGTCATTTAGCAACACGCTATTTCTATTCTTAAGCTCACTGTATGTGGTTACATTCGTAGCATCAACAACCTCTAAGTTAAGAGAAGAAACTATTTCACCGTCATATGTCAGGTTAAGAGTTACAACACCTGTACCACCAAACTTTATTTCACTACTTGTCCAAGTGCTACTTTTAGTGTATGTACATTTAACATCGCTTTCGGAAATGTTAACAATTTCGACTTCGAAGCCAGCTTCGCTAACAGTTCCACCAACAAGGTTAAACAAACTACCTAAAGTTATCTCGTTCATATTACCTACGCGATACAAATAATTGTCGGTGTTAGGAAATTTTTTCTCTACTCTAACGGCTGTTTCGTTTTCGCCGAATAGGTCGAGATATCGAATGGGAGTTGGCTCATTACTCCAAACTCCATCGGAGCTGCAAAGATATACAACTTCGGTTCCGTTTGTGGCATACATGCAAAGAAAAACATAGGAAGAATATCTGTTTGGCGAGATACCAAACATCTGTGCATTTACTGTTGAATATGTTCCGGAACCCATTATATACATATTGTCTTTGGAAATTATATTCTTTTCTGCAGATGGAACATCTTCATAGTTATTTAGAATAAAACTATCAAGATTGCCCGCTTGACTAAGTGGAGCAGAGATGAGACCAAAGGTAACGCCTTCAACGAGGTTTATATCATTATTACGGGTGTAACCGCAAGTGATCTGACGATTACCAACGGAGTAGTCGTGACGGGCATATCCTTGGAATGTATATGAACCTTTGAGCGATGCAGCAAGGTCTGCTTCCTCAGCACTAACCCCAATAACAAAGAAGCAAGAAACGAGGGCGAAAAGGGTGAATAATAAAGCTAATTTTTTCATTGTTTTTCTCCTGTTTGTTAGAACTCGTCATCCGGCAGCTCATATGAGCCGCTAAAGCCGGGGAGCTTGAATGATGGAACGGTTGAATTGTCTGTATTAGAGCTTTCGGTTGTGCTGCTTCCTGCTCCCTGTGGCTCATCGCAGGAGCCCAAGCAAAGTGTAAGGGAAGCAGTTAAAACCAATAAAATTACCATAAAAAACATCTTAAAGGATGGTTTATGCATTAAAGTTCCTCCTAAAGAATAATAAAAAATCGCGTGTATTATATCACATATAAAAACAAAAAACAATATGTTTTGACACATTTTTTAAATTTTGTGCAATTTTACGATAAAATTAACAATTTAAAAAACTGTTGCAAAGCAATTATAAATGTGGTAGAATAACTTAGTAAAGGGGGAGAGATATGAGAAGAGAAGTAGAGAGGATGATGCGTTTAAGGCGTATTTCCATTGTTTTCGCCGTGCTTGGCGCTATCGTGCTTGTGATAATGGCAGCAATGGGCATAATTTCCACAATAGGTGACTACAGTGGCGTTAATGACGAATTTGCTGAAATAGAAACAGAGGCACAGGTTGGCACAAAAAGCTTTAATATACAGCCTGCGGACAAGCTTTTGTTCTTTTCAGAAGGGGTAAGGAATGAGCGCACTCTGTTTTTAAACTCAATTCCAAACCTAACCATACATAACAGTGACAAATATTATGTAGAGGTAACGGCGAACAAGGATCTGCTTGATAAGCTTGAGGTTACCACAGTTGAAGACCAAATTAGGTTTAGCTTCCAAAAGAAATACTACAACCCCGTAACTGCAAACGGAAGGGATTACAGGGGCTTGTTTGTTGATTGCACACAGTTTGATGTGCATGTGTATGCCCCAATTACGGAGTTCTATACCAGCGCAGAAATCAACCTTGAGTATAATGCTCCAAAGTGCGAAACATTGGCTATTTCTGTCCTTGGCGAAATAAGAGATGGCAGGGTGTACGGCGTGGATTCAAATGCCTTGGTGGCAGGCTTCTGCGGTGCGTCCAATGTCAGCTTTGAGGGCGAGGTTTCAGGGCATAGCGTAATAGAGGTTATGCACAACTCGCGAATTGACGCATCTATGCTAAAAACCAAGAGCCTAAGCACAAGCGTTAGCTGCCAAATTTACGGCTTTAGCTATGTAATCGGTCAGGATGTGGCAGAGTACAGCTTTACAAAGGCGGGCTTCGTATTGACGGTTGTATCGGTAGTGTTGGCGCTTTTGTTTGCGACACTTTTCATCATTACAAGAATTATGTTCTTCAAGCAAAAGGAAGAAATAGACCGCTATGTTGAAAAACGCAAAGTAGAGGAAAGATATTTAAAAATTCCTGAAAAAACTGAAGAAAATCTATTGCAAAAAGAAGAATAAAGTATTATAATATTTTCGTAAAAAATTTTTAGCACAAAGGAGCAAAAAATTATGGAATTACTTTACAAGGGCAAAACAAAGGATGTTTATGGCTTAGAAAACGGCAATGTTCTCTTGAAATTCAAGGACGATTGCACAGGCAAGGACGGTGTGTTTGATCCGGGCGAAAACAGCGTTGGTCTTACAATTGACGGTATTGGAAAGGCAAATCTTGAAACATCTGTTTACTATTTTGAAATGCTAAAGAAGGCAGGCGTAAAGACACACTACGTTTCTGCTGATATTGAAAACGCAACTATGGAGGTTCTTCCTGCTGAGTGCTTCGGTAAGGAGCTTGGCGGCGGTGGACTTGAGGTTATCTGCCGTTTGGTTGCAACAGGCAGCTTCATTCGCAGATACGGCGAGTACATTAAGGATGGTACACCGCTTGAGGGTGGCTACGTTGAGTGCACCTTTAAGAATGACGCAAAGGGTGACCCGCTTGTAACAGGCGAGGGTCTTGTTGCCCTCAAGGTTATGACTGCTGAAATGTTCGAAAGCTTGAAGGAGCAAACCTTGAAGATTACAAAGGTTGTTGCCGATGACCTTAAGACCATAGGTCTTGACCTTTGGGACATTAAGTTTGAGTTTGGCTACAACAACGGCGAGGTTATCTTGATTGACGAAATTGCTTCAGGCAATATGCGTGTTTACAAGGACGGCGCAATTGTTAACCCTGTTGACTTAACAAAGCTTATCCTTAACAGATAATTTTACATAAATCAGGGCTGTTTTTAACAGCCCTTTTTTAAAATCCTTTCCCCTTTGTGTACGATTTGTTTCTTGTGAAACAGTTAAATTTCCGTTTGCTTGCCACATATAATTCGGTAAGGCTTTGGAGGTGATACTGTGAGTAAGGAAAAAAGTATATATGATAATGAAAAATTTTTTAATTCCTATATGGAGATAAGAGAAGGGGAAAATAACCACAATGATCTAATTGAACAGCCAACCATCAAGCGTTTGCTGCCCGACCTTAAGGGCAAGACGGTTTTGGAGCTTGGGTGCGGCTACGGCGAAAATGCCATTGACTTTATTAACCGCGGTGCAAAGCGTGTGACCGCCATCGACCTTTCAAGCCGTATGCTAAATCTTGCAAAACAGAAAAACAGCCACCCTTGTGTGGATTATTACAAAATGGATATGGCTGAAATTGACAAGCTAAACGGAAAATTTGACCTTGTTTACAGCTCCTTGGCGTTTCATTATGTAGAGGACTTTAAAGGTCTTATTAAAAAGATAAGCCAAAAATTAAAAAAGGGCGGAACACTCCTGTTTTCCCAGGAGCATCCCTTAACCACTGCCACAATTGACGGCAAAGGCATCTTTAACAAAAGCGAAAGCGGTGAATACCTGTCCTACACATTTTCAAATTACAATCAAAGCGGCAAGCGTATTGTACATTGGCTTGTGGACGGGCTGATAAAATATCACCGCAATTTTTCAGAGATAATTAACGGAATTATCGACACAGGGTTAACCGTAACCAAGGTTTTGGAGCCTTGCCCGGGTGATGAAACGGTGGCAAGCGTGCCAAGGATGGCAAAGGAACGGATAAAGCCCAGCTTCTTAATAATCAAAGCGGAGAAAAAATAAAATGGATAAACTAAAAAGCAACCGCACATTCAGCTTTGTTGCGGTTTTACTTGTGTACATTGCAGCAGCCTGCGTGGGTATCATTGTTTATAGGTGCCTGCCCTTTGCATTTTATGTAAATTTGCTAATTTCTGATGCTGTGGCAACCGTCGTAACATTTGTCTTTAGCGTGATTTTCAAAAACTCATCCGTTTATGACCCATATTGGAGCGTTGCCCCAATAGTTATTCTTGCTTATTCTGCAATTGTAAACGGCTTGAATTTGTACGGTGCGCTTTTGCTCACCGCCGTATCAATTTGGGGAGTGCGCCTTACTCTTAATTGGGCATATACCTTTACAAGCCTGCACCGCCAGGATTGGCGCTATACTATGCTTTGCGAAAAGACAGGTAAGCTCTACCCCATAATCAACCTTTTGGGTATACATATGTTCCCAACCTTAATTGTTTATGCTTGCATTTTGCCCGCCTGCTTTGCCATTGAGTATGGTGTAAAATTAAACACTCCCTCGGCAATTTTTCTAATTCTGTGCCTAATAGCGGTAGCTATGCAAGGTGTTTCCGACATTCAAATGCACAAGTACAGAAAAAACCGCACCGGCCCCTTTATAAGTAGTGGCTTATGGAAATATTCCCGCCACCCCAACTACTTGGGCGAGATACTTATGTGGTGGGGCATAGGCGCTTCGGTTGCATTTGCAATGCCCGAGCATTGGTATCTCATTTTCGGCGCTCTTGCCAATAATCTTATGTTTTTGCTTGTCAGCATCCCAATGGCGGACAAACGCCAAAGCAAAAAAGAGGGCTTTTCAGAGTACAAGCGCAAAACAAATATGCTCTTGCCTATTAACCTTGGCAAGCAAAAGAAGGACTGAAAGCAAAGCTAAAACCTCATAAAGAAATCGTAAGAGCCACCTCTTCCCCCGTGTCATTCTGAGTAAGTCGAATAATCTTTAGGTACAATAGAAGGGCTTCTATGTAGATATGAAAGCAATCAATGCTTGCTAATGAATGTTGACTATGCCTTTCATCTGTCAGTAAGGAAAACCCAAACAGCGTAGTTGCGGCGAGATTTACTGCATCCAAGCTTTTTGGAGATAGCCAATTCTAATAAAACAAAACAGGATAGAGACAAAAATCTCTATCCTGCTTTTCTTTTAGAATGTAATTGTGTTGATTGAACGGGGCAAAAGCTTGTATGACTTGCCTTTGACCGTAATAACAACATCGAATTCGTGTGGGTTGTCCACAACAAGCACGTATGTGCCGTCGGGGTTTTTAAATGCTGTGCAGTGGGAGGAGTATTCGCCCTTCATAAGCACATATTTTGCGCCTCTTTTTACAAAGTGGGATAAGTGCTTCATAAGGTAAAACTCGGGGGTAAGCTCATATTTATCACCGTCAACGGAGATAAGTGAGTTTTGGTGCCAGCCCCAGGTGCTTGGCTGTCCCTTTTTAAGCGCTAAATTCCAATAAACATATGCGCTTGCGCCAAAGCGGAAGTAGTGGCGCACAAGACCGTATATCATCATCATTTGGTCCCAAGTGTTTTTTCCGTCGCCGCATTCGCTTTCTGTTTGGATAAGCTCAAGGTTGGGGTAGTCGTCCCTTGTTTGGGGTAATGCGAATTTGCCTGCCCATTGGTAGCCAACACCCTTAATATACTTTTTGGCGTCAGTCAGCATTGCGTGTCCCAAGTAATCGCAGTATCTTGTCCACCAAAGCCTATCTCCGCCCTCAGGACCGTTAATGGTGCCAAAGAAAATATCAACATTTTCGTTTTCAAGGGCTGGACCTAAGTAACCGCCGATGAACTCCGCAAGCTCGCTGCCCTTCCAAACGCAGGAGGGGAAAACCTGGTTGCTGCAAGGCTCGTTTTGTGGGTGAATATGGACAAGGGGTACGCCCTTTTCGTGATACGCCTGCACATATTTTTTGAAATAGAGGGCATATGCACGCAGATTTTCCTCTGTTCTGTTAAATACTCCGTAGCTATATGCACGGTGGGTTTTAAGCCAAAGGGGCGGACACCAAGGGGAGGCGAACATTTGCATATCCTTCTGCCTTTTTACACCCTCTAAAATAAGGGGCAGCAAAAGCTTTTCATCTCTCTCGATGGAGAAATTCTTCATTTCATAGTCGCCCTCTGTTTCGTTGTAGCTATAGAAGCTTGTTGCAAAGTCGCTGGCGCCGATTGGAGTGCGGCAATAGTTAAAATTGCACTTGTCACTGTCAAAAAGCTCGTCAAGGCAAGCCCTTTTGTCGCCTTCGCTTAGGTCATTCAGCGCCAAGGCGGAAAGCTCGCTAAAGCAGGTGCCAAAGCCGCGGACGGTTTGCGCCTCGTCTCCAAAGGAAAGCTCAATTCCCTTACAGTCGCAGGGCTCAGCCGTTTTCCATTTCGCGTTTTGAGTTGTAGAAATAAACATATTTTTTACCTCGCATAAAAGTACTATATTCATTATAAATGAAAAAGCTTGTAAATTCAATATAAAATGCAACAAATTTGCGATGATTTGTGTTATTATATAAGTAAGCTAAAGGAGGTAATACAATGAAGCATCAGAAGCTATTAATTACACTTTCGATTTTATTTATCACAGTTGCTCTCATTCTTGCGCTTTTTGTGGTATACACGGGAATATACTATAAGGCTGATGCATCCGCCATAGAAGCCTTTGATTATAGCGGCTTTGAAACCGTAACTCTTGATGACGGCACAATTGCCCTTGTGCCAAACGCAGGCTACGATACAGGCATAATCTTTTATCCCGGCGGCAAGGTGGAGCACACTGCTTACCTGCCTCTTATGCAGTGCTTAGCCTCACAGGGCGTTCTTTGTCTGCTCACCGATATGCCGTTTAATTTGGCGGTTTTGGACATAAACAGGGCGGATGGCTTGCGTGATGGCTATAAGCAGGTGGAAAGCTGGTATATGGCGGGGCACTCCTTGGGTGGCTCAATGGCTTGCTCCTATGTGGCTGACAAGGCAAGTGAGTTTGACGGCGTTATCCTGCTTGCATCCTACTCCACAGAGGATTTGTCTCAAACGGGCTTGTCTGTTCTATCCATTTACGGAAGCAATGATAGGGTGCTAAACAGTGTGAGCTACACGGAAAACAAATCGAATTTACCGCAGGGAACGGTTGAGTACATAATCGAGGGTGGCAACCACGCATATTTTGGCACCTACGGCGAGCAGGATGGTGACGGAGCGGCAACTGTAACCAACCGTGAGCAAATAGAAATTACCGCAGAGCAAATTATAAAATTTATAGGATAAAAATCACTCCCCCAACCGAAACGGCTGGGGGAGTATCTGTTATTTGGTTAAAGTAGAGAAGAAACATCAACTATTTCGTGGCTGAAAACGGCGCCGCTTTCATTTATTGTTAAAACAGAGCCGCCGTTTAGCTCGGGAGTCCAGTAGCAGCCTGCCCCTGTTTTCATAGCAAAGCTGAGCCTAACCCCTTTATAAACCACGGAAAAACAGTTTTTGTGGTCGTGGCCAACGATAATGTGCTTTGTGTGGTCAGATTCTACAACTGCATCGAAAACCCCGTCCTCCTGTGGGAAGGAGCAAATCCCCTCATATTTAACGCCGAAGGAATCTTGGTAGCCCTGCTTCCAGCTTTCCGCCTTATAGCTGTCCGCTACGCTGATTGCGGTTGTGTCCCCTGCAAAGGCACTGTCAAAAGCCGCGTGGTATGCAAAGCAAGGGATGTGCATAAAAATTGATGAGGATGGGCAGCCCATTTCCTTTAGCATTTTCACCTGCTCCTTGTACCACTCAATTTGCTCCGGGTAAAGCTTTCCCCAGGCGGGGGTGGTGCCCCAGGCAAAGATTTCCTTGCCCTCACTGTCGTAGCAATGGGCGTGGTCGTGGCTATCCATCATAATAAGGGCGTGGACAAGCTTGTCCCCTTCCTTGATTCCTATAACATAATTTCCGTAGCCAAGCTCCGAGGGACCTGACTCATATCTGAAAAGAGAATGGGAGAAAAACACCTTTTCGGACTGGGAGAGCTTTTCCTTGCCGCCGTCCTGGTCGTGGTTGCCCCACACAAGGGCGTAGGGAATACCGTAGGTGTCAAGCTTTTTTGCAAGCTCCTCTAAGGATTCTGAGTCGCCGCACCAAGCCTGGTCGCCTGTCATAGTGATAAGGTCGGGCTTTACCCTGCTTACAAGCTCGTCAAGAGTAGTGTCAAAAATCTGTCTAAACTTGTGGGTGGGCTCCCACTCGTTTTTGCCCATTTGAACATCGGCTAAGTTTAGAATTTTAAAATCTTGTCCGCTTTTTTTGGATATATAAATCATAAGTCTAACTCCTTTTCAATTTATAGTTTAATTTTATCACAAAATTTTCCACATTACAAGGAAAAACCATTGATAATTAAAAACAATTATAGTATAATTAAATCGTGACTAAGAAAAACGGAGGGAAAAATGTATCTTCCTTATGTAAATATAAAAATGGGCACAGGCTCTGTTATGCGCTATTCCAACGGCAACACCCTGCCCCTTACTCAGCTCCCCTTTGCAATGGCATCCTTTTGTCCCCAAACAGAAAGGCCGAAGGGGCAAGAGGCTTGGTTTTATAACCCATACGCGCCATACCTTGAGGGCATACGTCTAACTCATCAGCCAAGCCCTTGGATTGGGGATTACGGCACATTTTTAATGTCCCCTCAAAACGATGTTATCTCAAGCACGGCAGATGGCGCCTGCAGCAGCTTTAGGCAAAGGGATGCAGTTCTTTCCCCACATTATTTGCGCGTTCATTTTCTACGCTCCGACTGTGTTTTTGAGCTTTCCCCGACGGAATACGGCGGCGCCTGTCGCTTAAGCTTTAAGGATAACCGAAAAAGCTATTTGTCAATCCTTCCGTTAAAGGGGGATTATACATATGAATTTGACAAAAAAACAAATACTCTGCTTGGCACAACAAACGGTCAAACCCAATCCCGCGCGGTTGATTTCAAAATGTATTTTGCATTGAAATTTGCGAAGGGAACGGTTGATTTTGACGGCATTTACGAAAAAGACGGCAGTATCCATATTGCTTTGAAGCAAAACAAGGTTGATTTTTATATAGGCATTTCTTATATCAGCCACGCCCTTGCCGTAAACTCCATTACCCGCGACCTTGAGGGCAAGACCTTAGAGCAGGTGAAGGCTGAGGCGGAGGTGAGCTGGGAGGAAAAGCTTTCTCGCATTGAAATTGAAGCGGAGAGTGAGGAGCAAATGCGCACCTTTTACTCCTGTTTGTACCGCGCCTTTCTGTTTCCCCATAAGGCACACGAAATTGAAAAGGACGGGACCTGTGTCCATTATTCCGCCTTTGACGGCACGGTTAAGGCAGGAGAAATGTATACGGACACAGGCTTTTGGGACACTGCCCGCACCCAATTCCCCCTGCTTGCAATTATTGCAAAAAAGGAATATGGGGAGATGCTTAAGGGCTTCATTAACATCTATGAGGAATGTGGCTTTTTACCCCGTTGGCACTCTTTAAACGAGGTTGGCTGTATGCCAAGCACCCTAATTGACCCTGTTATCCTTGATGCTGCTTATCACGGCATAGGAGATAAGTCCCTTTGGGAGAAGGGGCTTGAGGGTATGATGCGCCACGCAAATGTTAAGGGTAGCGAACCGCGCTATGGCAGGAACGGCGTTGAGAAATACTTAAAATACGGATACGTCCCCTGCGATTTGTACAAGGAAAGCGTTAATTTAACCCTTGATGCCGCATATGGCGATTGGTGTATTGCGCAAATCGCAAGGCTGCTTGGAAAAACAGAGATATATGAAGAATATATGCTTCGTTCAAAGAACTATGAAAATATCTTTGATAGGGAAACGGGCTTTATGCGAGGCAAGGACACCTGCGGCAAGCATAGGCAGACCTTTGACCCTACAAGCTGGGGCGGAGATTACACCGAGGGCTCCGCTTATCAAAGCTCCCATTTTGTTCCTCATGATATTGAAGGGCTTGCCAAGCTGCACGGCGGCAGGGATGAGCTGCTTAAGAGGATAGATGAGATATTTGAAACACCCCCTCGCTTTCGCGTGTTCGGCTACGGCGGGGAGATACACGAAATGTCGGAGATGGCGCAGGTGGATTTCGGTCAGTGCGCAATTTCAAATCAGCCCTCCTTCCATATCCCGTACCTTTATGCGTACTTAGGCGAAACGGAAAGGTGTGAGTACTGGGTTGGCAGGATGTGTAAGGAGCTGTTTTCTGCTACTCCCGACGGATATCCCGGGGACGAGGATAACGGCAGTATGTCTGCTTGGTATATTTTCTCCGTCTTGGGAATGTACCCTCTTTGCGCAGGCAAGGAAATGGTTAAGGTTAAGCCGCTTGTAAAAAGCGCAAAAATATTAGGAAAGAAAATTTTTTAAAGGAAGGACAAATATTATGTCAAGCTATGTAACAAGAAAAACACCGGGAAATACCGAATGGTTTAGGCACGACCGCTTCGGAATGTTTATCCACTGGGGACTCTACGCAATGCCCGCAAGAAATGAGTGGATTAAGCATATTGAGTGCATCACCGATGAAAAGTACGATAAGTATTTTAAGTATTTCAACCCCGACCTTTATGATGCAAAGGAGTGGGCAAGACAGGCAAAGGCGGCGGGAATGAAGTATGCCGTGCTTACCACAAAGCACCACGAGGGCTTTTGTATGTTTGATACAAAGTACACAGACTACAAATGCACCAACACCCAAGCAGGCCGTGACCTTGTAAGGGAGTACGTTGACGCATTCCGTGCAGAGGGCATTAAGGTTGGCTTCTACTATTCATTAATAGATTGGCACCACCCGGACTTTACAATTGACGCCATCCACCCGCGCCGCTTTGACAAGGATGCAGAGCAGCAGAACGAAGGCAGAGATATGAAGAAATACGCAGAGTATATGCGTAACCAGGTAACAGAGCTTCTTACCAATTACGGCAAGATTGATATTTTGTGGTTCGACTTTTCATATCCTAAGCCCGATCCTAAATACCCTGCTTGGATGAAGGGTAAGGGCAAGGATGACTGGGAGTCTGAAAAGCTCATAGCTTTGGCAAGAGAGCTTCAGCCGGGCATTATTATCGACAACCGTTCTGATTTAGAGCAGGATTTGTGGACACCTGAGCAGTACCAAATGCTTGAGTGGGTTAGACACGCAGAAACGGGTGAGCTTGTAACATGGGAGGCTTGTCAAACATTCTCGGGCTCCTGGGGCTATTTCCGTGATGAAACAAGCTGGAAATCTCCCAAAATGCTTATCGAAATGCTTGTTAATACCGTTTGCATAGGCGGCAACCTTCTTATGAATGTTGGTCCGACCGCAAGGGGATTGTTTGATTACCGTGCAGAAAACGCACTTAAGGTATATGCGGATTGGATGAAGGTTAACAGCCGTTCAATCTATGGCTGCACAATGGCAGAGCCTGAGTTCAAGGCGCCCCGTGGCACTCGCTTGACACAAAGCGAGGACGGCAAGAGGCTATACATCCACTTGGTTGAGTATCCCTATGCCTTCCTTGAGTTTGAGGGCTTGGGTGACAAAATTGATTATGCCCAGTTCCTCCATGACGGCAGTGAAATTCTTTACACCGTTGATGAGGTTGCTCACTTTAGCGAGGGTCGCACCTCAAAGAAGGGCTTGGTTGCCTTCAACATCCCACAGCATATTCCTAATATGATAGTGCCCGTTATTGAGGTGTTCTTGAAATAAGTAAAAATGCACAAATAGGCTACTCCTTTTCGGGGAGTGGCCTATTTATTTTTTTGTGCAAAACGTAGAAAAAAACAACCCGAAAACATTGTGCGTTGAAAAAAACTCGCGTATGTGATAAAATATATAATACCACAAAATATATAGGAGAAGTTTTTTATGAAAAGAAAAATTTATCTATTCTTGTTGACAGTAGCAATTTTATCATTGCTTGTTGTCGCATTTGCATTTACTGCTTCTGCTGAAGAGGCTGAGCAAGTAACAGTAAAATACAGCTGGTACAGTGGCGAAATTTGGGAAACGGCAAAGCCAAACGATGATGGTAGCTTCACTCTCCGTGCCAGCAAAAAATCAGGTAACGGAACAGTAACCTTGGCAGACGGAACAGCTGTAGAAAAGGAGTTTTACGGTTGGTTTGACTGTGAGGGTAACATTTATGCGCCCGGCGCAACTGTTAGATTTACAAAGTCAGTGGTTCTTTATGAGGCATACGGTGTTACTGTTGACAACGCTGCCGATTTGGAGGCAACAGTTGGTAACTGCTATGTTAAGCTCGCGGCTGACATTACAATGACAAAAAGCTTTGGCAGAGAGTGGACAACAGATGCAATTAACTTAAACGGACACACATTGACAGTAACAACAAACAGCACAGCTATGTTCATTAAGCGTGGCTCATTCATTGTGCATGGCGGAGGTAAGTTTATCCATGCGCCTGTAACTGTTGGCACACACGCAGATGAGCGCGCTATTCATTTCCAGGGACACGGTTACGGTGACGATGCGCATCCACAGCATTTCTGGATTGGTAAGGGCGTTGAGTTTACAACGCCGTATAACGCATTATACGAGGATTCACGCGGACGTGATTTCATGCCAAGAATAGTTATTGCGGGTACGGTTAACGCAAAAAACCTGGTACGTTATAATTGTAATTTGGTTGAGTCCACCTGCTATATCACAGAGGATGCTGTACTCAATCTTACAAACAATCTCTTTGAGTTTAAAAACACATCCGGAACAAGCACATATATGACCGTTACCTTGAACGGTACAATCAACGTAGCCAATGGCACAGGTGCTATCTTTACAGAATTTGCTCTTGAAAAGGTTGACTTTGTGATCAACGGCGGTAAGTTCTGCATTAGCGAGAATGATGCGGCTAACATCGGTTACTATTTGGATGACTCTTTGATGCTTAAGCAAACAACTGAGGGTGACCTCGTTTGGTATGAGATAGTAGAGAGTGATTGCAAGCACAATTGGGTAAAGAACGAGGAAAAGAGTGTTAACGCCACCCTCAATGCTTTTGGTAAGGACGTTTTTGATTGCGGCGAATGCGGCAGAGAAAAGACAGTCGTTACTGCATATGATCCCTCGAACGTAGAAATTACAATTACAGTTCTTGACGAAAACGGAGAGAGAAAGAACGTTACCGTTAAAGCAAGCGACGTTTTGGATCTTACCATAACAGGTGTTGGCGAAAACACAAGCTATACGCTGGTTGGCATAAAGGGATGTGAAGCATATGCTGTGGAAAGCATTGTAGCTGTGGAGATTCCTTCAGGCGTCTCTGTTATTGCAGTATCAAAAGCCAATGCGACACTTGAGGAAATCAATATTGCCGACGGCGCTACTCTTTCAGTTTCATCCTTGGCAGGACTTTCCGGAATTAAATCCTTTAATATTGGTGCCGCAAACGTAACCTTCAATTCCGTTGGCTCAAACAGCTCACTTGAGGGTGTTTATTCTAAAGTAGCAGGCGCAACCATATTGTTCAACAATGCTTGCTTTGACGGCAAGTCTAACCTTAAATATTTGACAATGTCTAACGGCAGCACATACAAATTCGGCGAAAACAGCTTCAGAAAAACAGGCATTGAAGCGGTTATCTTCCCGGATGAAGCAACTGTTGAATTCCCGGGCAATGCAGCCTTCTATGAAGCGGCAGTTAAATACGTATATTTCGGCAGAAGCATCACTAACATATACAACAAGCCATTTGACTGTGCCAACAGTCTTGAAACAGTCGTTATAATGGCGGCGACAAATATTACAGATTATTGCTTCTGTGTTGCAAATGCAAACAATTCAAAGTCAGTAGTAAAGATATATTGCCATTCAGCAGATATTAAATTTACTAACAATACGTTTGTAAACAGAAATAGCCAGGGTATTGAATTCTACACTATCGACCCGGATATCACATCTGTAGGTGGCTGTAAATACGTAGTGTATAACGGTATTCCTCACGCTTATGCAGAGGGCATTATCAAGGCTCCAACTTGTATTGAAACAGGTATTGCAGGCTCTACAACAGACTGTGTATGCGGTGTGAATGAAATCGCAACATATACAATTTATACAGCAGAAGGCTCAACCGAAGGCTCTACTGCTCAAAGAGAGCTCCCGTTGTCCGATATCCACGTGCTTGGCACAACTCTTGCAGGCATCGATTATAAGGATGGCTACATTGCACTTGGCACAAAATTATATTTCTGCGCTCTTTGTAACGAGGCTACCGTGGAGGAAGCGGAACCAACAGCGGATAAGATTCTTACAAGCTATGGCTATTCCGTTAGCACATACGGTGCACTCAGTGTAGTACAGAGCTATGGCATTGACCACGAAGCATACAATGAATACATTTCATTTAACCCTGACTTCAGAATCGGCACAGTTGCTTCAGGTAATTTGGCAGGCGAGCTTATTCAACCATTGAAGGTTGAAAACGGCGCGGTTGTTGGAGCAAGCGACAAGGTTATCGTTGGTAACTTTGATGTTATGACACACGAGTATCTTGAAATCAGAGTAAAAGGTATTAGCGAGAACATTATGGATGTAAGCATTGTTTTCTGTGCATATATCTATGACGGTGAAAAGATAGTATATATCGAAAGCGGTGAAACCGTGGACAGTGTAAAGGGCTGTACCTACAATTCACTGGTGACACAGGCATAATTTAAATATAATGGCGCTTTGGTGCTATATTCTTTGCGGAATGTAGTACTAAAGCGCTATTTTTGTATAAAAAATGTTTAAAATTAATATTGAGAAAACAAGAGACAAAAAGAGAAAACGAGAGAAAAAACGAGAATAGTGTGTAAAAACTCAAAATGAACAAAATTTTTTCAAAAAATCTATTGACATCGCCCCACCCAAGTGTTATAATAGTCAAGCATTAAAGAACGGGCAAATGCCCTACTACAAAATTATTGGAGGAAACAAAAATGTCAACATTTATGGCTAACAACACCATTGAACGTAAATGGTATGTTATCGACGCTGCTAACAAGCCTCTCGGTAAGACAGCTGTTGCTGCTGCAAACATTTTAAGAGGTAAGCACCGTCCTGAATTCACACCACACGCTGACTGTGGCGAATTCGTAATCATCATCAACGCATCCAAGGCTATCCTTACAGGTAAGAAGCTTGAGCAGAAGTACTACCGCCGCCACTCCGGTTACATCGGTGGACTTAAGGAGGTTCAGTACAAGACTCTTATGGCAACTCGTCCTGAGCTTGCTATGCAGCTTGCAGTTAAGGGTATGCTCCCACACAACCACATTGGCGATAAGTCTATCACAAGACTTAAGGTTTATGCCGGTGCAACACACAATCAGCAGGCACAGCAGCCAGTTGAAATCGAAGTAAAGTAATTGGGAAAGGAAGGACAGAATAATGTATACAAGTGCTAAACCATATTTCTACGGTACAGGTAGAAGAAAGAAGTCTGTTGCTCGTGTTCGTCTTTATCCCGGTACAGGCGCTATCACCATCAATGGCAGAGACATTGACCAATACTTTGGTCTTGAAACATTGAAGCTCGTTATCAACCAGCCCTTCGGCGTAACTGATAACATGGGCAAGTATGATGTTGTTGCTAACGTTGTTGGCGGCGGTATCTCCGGTCAGGCAGGCGCAATCCGTCACGGTATTGCAAGAGCTCTTCTTGTTGCTGACGAAACAACAAGGGGCGCACTCAAGGCTGCAGGTCTTCTCACACGTGACCCACGTATGAAGGAAAGAAAGAAGTACGGCTTGAAGGCTGCTCGTCGCGCTCCTCAGTTCTCCAAGAGATAATTCGTATTATCATACATTCAAAAGGTACACCTTGTGTGTGCCTTTTGTTTTTCTTGAGGAGCGCTCCTTGTATATAGAAAACCCCACGATAGTCGTGGGGTTCCGTGGAGGTTTACCGGTGAGTAGAAAACAAATGAAAAATCAGTGTAGAAAGTTCTTACGTAAAAAGGCTCCTTTGTAAAGGGAGCTGTCAGCGAAGCTGACTGAGGGATTGTTTTGCGTTGATTATCAGTTTTTACAATCCCTCCGTCTTGCTGACGCAATCCACCTCCCTTTACAAAGGAGGCTTTATAT
>JAFTMJ010000068.1 GCA_017452475.1 Clostridia bacterium
ATTGACAATTAATGGTAAATATAGTAAAATAAAGGTAGGGAGTCCTTTTAACTGTAAAATGCGAGGTGAGCTTATGAAAAAACAATTTGCGATTGTTTGCGCAGTGTTTGTCTTGCTTTTAGGCGCTTTATGCTCTTGCAATAATAATGAGCATCCAAGCAATTCAAGCGGTAATAATTCACACATTTCCAATGCAAGCGGCAATAATTCACACGTTTCCAATGCAAGCAGCAATGATACAAGCAGCAATGATAATTTATTGGAGAATGCAAGCAATTCTAATTTGATAAATTGTGACTTGAACACTACATCTGTTGACCTTGATTTTTACACGGTCATTGAAGCGGGCAAATATTTAGGAGTAGATTTTCCAAATGTAGGAGGCACCTATTTTAAAGAAATATATTCCTATGAAGAGTTTTCTGCAAATGTTGAACATCCAAATGTAATAGATGAGCGCATCTTTACCGATAATTTTATATTAGTTATACAGCGGGTAAGCTACATGACTGTTTCTGAAATCGGATATAAAAATTATGATTTTGCAAATAAATCCATAGAATTAATTGTATATCCGAGTGCCGGCGGAGATGCTATGGAAGAAACATTAACGGATTTTCTTATAGTTCCGCGGGGAATGATGCCTTCTATAGACGGGCAGGGAAATACGGGAAAATTAGATATTATTGTTAAGAAAAAAAGCTACTATGAAATGCAGCATTTCAAGTCAAATGAAAAAAAGACCTATGCTCATTATTTTGACAATGTTACATTAGCAAACGAATTTTTAAGGCTTAACGGATATGATGAGCTGCCGCATGACAGATTTGCGGATAAAAGGGTGTTGATATTATGCCTAAATACAACATTAGAGTGCCGTTATTTATTTGAAAAAAGTTGTTATTTAGGGTTTAAGGATTTTAACACCAATGGCAAAGATATATACATTACCTTGGAAAGAAATATAGTAAATGAGGATTACGGAAAAAATGCAACTGAAAGAATGTTTTGCATTGCAATCCCGAACAATTTAGTGTGCGATGAAATTGTCGATAATCCAAATATTCACATCCTTGTTCAAAATAATGTAGTTAGTATTGAAAGCGATGCAAGTAAATAAACAACCGTTTGGCGAAAAGACAGCTGAAAGCCGATTGCGGAGGATGAATTATGAAAAGATTTATTATATGTATAGTGATGATTATATTTGCTATTTTGACTTGTTCCTGCGAAGACCAAGGGGAAATAGACCAAAAGGATATAGATAGCATTTATGAAATAGATGTCGGATGCTTTAAACAAGAAACTCAAGTAAATCATAAAAACATTATCAATAATGACGAGGTGGTTTCTGTTGATGAAAACGCTTTGAAAACAAGAACGCTATCATTAGGCGGCTGTGATTATGAAATGATTTATCAAGATTCTATTTATTATCCGGTTGGGGATTATAAGGTTGACCGATATTTTATTGACGGAAATGAGGAAAAGTCTGTGTTGGTAAATCGAAACGGTGATATTTATGCTTTATCTTTTGCGTTTTCTAAAATAAATATTTCTAACACGGATACACCCGAGGATGTTTTGCCTGTTTTAAGGGAAGAGTTAGGTAAAATAATTGATATGACCAAATATGAAAAGGTTCATATTCCTAAAATGTCAGAAAGTGATAAAGAAAATGGCTTTAGAGCATACTCTTTTACGTTTTATAATGAGAGGTATGGATTCACTTCAGATACTGTTACGGTGCTTGTTTTTGGTAACGGAAATGTGGAAATTTTAAGAATTTATGATTTTCCTGATGAACTGTTATCAACTAAAATTGAAAATAAAAAAGTAGAACAGTTGGTTGAAGCCAAGATTAAGGACATGTACACAACAGATTATGTTGAATATATATCCTTTAGTCTTTTCGGAGAAAAAAAGTTGGTAATATATCAAGGAGAGCCTTGTATTTTATGCAGTGTGGCTCCGCAGTATTATGAAAAAGAGAGTGATAAAGAATGGCCAGGCTGGATTTTTAACATCTTAATTCCTACAAGGTTAGCCGCAACCAATCCTTAATGTCACAGGCGTTTTAAAAATTTAACAAAAAAACGTGATGCTTCTAAAAGAGCATCACGTTTTTTTGTATGGTGTGTATCAAATTTTTGGTTTATTTAACGATTACGCTAACGCCGTCGGGGATGCAGGCGATTGTGGGGCTTTGGTTGTTCAAAAGCTCCTTTGCCTTTGAAAGCGCCTCGTCAATTGAGTGGGCGGGGATTAGGTGCATTTTTTCAATGGTGCAATCGTCCATATCGGATATGTAAATTACGCGGGCGTGGAGAAGGACACGGAGCAAAACCTGTGTTTGCCACTGGTCGGGCACGGTTTCTCCCCTGCCGCGGGAAAGGAACAGCGCCATTGTTTTGTTAATATCCTTTTCATCGGATAGCTGGTGGTAGAAATGGTCACCGCCTATGCCGTCATTGGACTTGGCAAGCATAATGATTACGCCGCCCTTTTTAACTGTTGCTTCAGCCGCGGTCATACCCTTAACCGCTTGGTAAACATTTTGGTCTAAGGGGTAGCCGCCGTTTGTTGTTATAACAATGTCAGCCTCCTTTGATTTGGCGCCGCACAGGGAGGACAAAAAGTCAGTTCCCCTTTTGTGCGCCTCCACACTGTCGCCTGCGGTTGCAAAGATAACCTCTTTTTTGTCATTCAAAATTACATTTACGATGTAGGCAAGCTTTGCTGTCTTTGCTGCCCACAGCATATCTAAGTGCATTGGGTTTGAGTCGAGTACGCCTGTCCTGCAGCTTGGGTTGTCGATAAACTCGGAGCAGTGGTTGGCAAGCACGGTTTTCCTTGCGCAAACTCCCGGCAAAACGCTTTTGCGTCCGCCCGAAAAGCCCGCAAAGAAATGGGGCTCAATAAATCCCTCGGAAACGAGCAAATCCGCCTCAAAGGCGAGCTTGTTAATTACACATTCGCCGCCGCTTGGCAGGGTGCCTATGTTAACGAGCATATCCTCCTCATCGCAGTCGTGGATGTAAATGCTTTCGTTATTAACGATTTCCTCACCGAATTTGGAAACAAGCTCCTCCTTGGTTGTGCCGCGGTGACAGCCTGTGGCAATAAGGATAGTTATTTTTGCATTTGGGGCGCCCTTCCTTATTTCCTCAAGCATTGGCGGGATAATAAGCTTGCTTGGTACGGGGCGGGTATGGTCGCTGGCGATAATAACCACATTTTCCTTGCCCTTGGCAAGCTCACTAAGGGGGGCTGTGCCAACAGGATTGAGCATTGCCTCCTTGACAAGCTCGTAACCATCCTTTGCCGGGGTATAGGTGTTAATGGAGGACTCCAAAACGCCGATTAGATTTTCGTTTTTAAAGTCATATTCAATATGCTCCTTGCCGTAGGGGAATGAAACTCTTGTCATAATTTCCTTATTCCTTTCTGAGGATATTTTGTCTACCAAGGTGACAACGGTTGGCACTAAAATAAGCTGCAATATAATGCCCGGGATTGCTTCTATAAAGCCCTCGGTAATAAACATACCAAAGGTAAACGGCTTGTCCCCAAGCCCTAAAACGATGGACTTTACAGTGCCCCACACAACCCTTCCGCAAAGCATTGCGCACACAAGGGAGGCGTAAACCGAAAGAAGGCTTTTCTTTTTGAACAGGCGGTATATTAAGCCGATAACCAAGCCGTAGGCGGCAAGCTCACACCCCATCCAAATAGCGGTTGGGTAAAGGGGCGGCATACCGAAAATAAGCCCGCGGAGGAAGGGAGCCATAAGCCCCACAGCGCCGCCGTAGCCAAAGCCGCAAATAATGCCGCAGAGCATAACGGGTAGGTGCATTGGCAAAAGCAGGTTGCCAAGGTCAGGTATTTGCCCTGTTATGAAGGGTAAAACAAGGCAAAGCGATAAAAACAAGGCAGATAAAATCAGCTTGTTCAAGGTTTTTCTTTCCATAAAAGTCCCTTTCGTTTCTTTAATAAAACAATTATATCACAAGTTGTCACCGCTTTCAATAGAAAAAAGGAGCTATGCAAAATGCAATTGCTCCTTTTTTTCGTGAAATTATAGGTTATAGTATTTTTCAAACTCGGCAGGGGTTGGAATTTTTGCAAGCTCTGCACATTCAGCGCGCTTTGTTTTGACAAAGCCCTTGATTAACTCCTCGGGGAACACGCCGCCTGCGGTTAGGTAATCGTGGTCGCTTTCAAGGGCGTTAAGCGCCTCGTCAAGGGAGGTGGGCAGGTGCTTTAGCTTTGATTTTTCCTCATCACTTAGGTGGTACAGGTTAAAGTCATAGGGACCCCAGCCGTTTGCGTGTGGGTCAATCTTGTTTTTAACACCGTCAAGACCTGCCATAAGAATTGCCGCATAGCAGAAGTATGGGTTGCAGGTTGCGTCGGGATTGCGAAGCTCAAAGCGGCGCTTATTGGGCGCCTTTGCGTAGGCAGGGATGCGGATAACCGCGCTACGGTTGGAGGTTGCGTAGCCAACGGTAACAGGCGCCTCAAAGCCCGGAACCAAGCGCTTAAAGGAATTGGTGCTTGGGTTTGTGATGGCGCAAAGAGAAGCGATATGCTTCAAAAGTCCACCCATAAAGTAGTGGGCGGTTTTGCTAAGGTTGGCATATTCGCCGTCCTTGGAGAACACAGGCTCCCCGTCCTTTAAAAGAAGCATATGAACGTGCATACCGCTGCCTGCCTCACCGTAAATGGGCTTTGGCATAAAGGTGGCGGTTTTGCCGTACTTTAAGGCGGTGTTGTGGATGATATATTTAATCATCATTGTGTTGTCAGCCATTTCGGACATTTTGCCAAGCTGCGGCTCTATCTCGAACTGACCGGATGCTGCAACCTCCGGATGGTGGTAGTTGATTTCAATGCCCATATTGCTCATATGCATACACATTTCGCTACGGCACTCATAGGAGATGTCAAAGGGCTTTGCAATGTGGTAATTCTTTTGCTTTGGAACTACAACACCCTTGCCCTCTGTGGCACTGTTCCAATAGGATTGCTTTGCATCCAAGGTAACGCCAATGCTTTTGCCGCTAACCTCCCAGCCAACCTGGTCGAAAAGATAAAACTCGAATTCGGGAAGGATAAGCATAGTGTCGGCAATGCCTGTGTCCTTCATATATTTTTCTGCCGCTTGCACAATGTTCCTTGGGTATTGGGCAAGGGGGCGGTTTTCGGGGCTGTCAATAATCATTGCGTTGCCTGTCATAGAAAGGGTGGGAATTTCGCAGAAGGGGTCTATAACCGCTGTGTCGGGGTCGGGGATAAACACCATATCACTCTTTTCCACAACTGCATAGCCATAGTTTGAGGCGTCAAAGCCGATACCGCTTTTCATAGTATCCTCAGAGAAGTTTTGCGCAGGGATGGTAACGTGCCTAAACTGACCGTTTATGTCGACCATTTTAAAGTCAACCATTTTAATGCCGTTTTCCTTAACAAGCTTTAAGATGTCCTGTACTGTTTTTGCCATAAGAATACTTCCTTTCAAAATATGAGTTTTGCTATCTTTATTTTATCAAATAATACAAAATCCGTCAATACCTTTTGAAAAATACCAAAAAACGGCTCAAAAATGAGCCGTTTTGTATTTACTGTATTTTTGCCTTTTTATTATAAACCTCAAACATAATTATCATAAGAATAGTTAAAGCTCCTACGAAAACAGGGAAGAGAGCAATGCTTATGTGATTAGCGAAAATACCAAACAACGATGGCATTAAGCAAGTGCCTGTGTAGGCAGATGCCATTTGAACGCCAATGAGCGCCTGTGATTTATCTGCTCCAAATCGTGCAGGAGTGGAGTGAATAATGCAAGGATAAATAGGAGCGCTACCAATACCGAAGGTAATAAGACCAGCCAAGGTAAAGCCTTGTGGCAAAGGCAAAAGCATTAAGGTAAAGCCAATAACCATAATGCCCTCTCCCAAGCGAGTAAGCTGAACATCGTTTAGCTTAATGGAGATAAAGCCACAAATGGCTCTGCCAACAGTAATTCCAAGAACATAAAGGCTACCCCAGAGCGCCGCCGTTTCTGCGTCAATGCCCTTTTCAAGGTTTATATATGTACTTGCCCACAAGCTGGCAATTGCCTCAACTGCACAATAGCAAAAGAAGGTTATCATAACTGCCCAAGCGCCCTTTAAGGAAATTACATCTTTTAGGCGAAGTGGCTTTTTCTGCTCCTCGCTCATTTCCTGTGTAGTGTCAGTCATAGGCTTTTTCCAAACAGGCAAGGAAATAAAAAGAATACCTGCAATTACTATTTGTATAATGGAGGCGATTATATAGCCGTCGCTCCAATCAAGTCCGTTTGTAAGAGCACTTCCCATAATGAATGGACCAATGGTAGCACCTAAGCCCCACATACAATGTAGCCAGTTCATATGCCTACTTGCAAAATGAATGGACACATAATTGTTAAGAGCAGCGTCAACGCTACCGGCACCTAAGCCATAAGGCACGGAGATTACGCAAAGCATCCAAAATTCTTGTGAAAAGGCAAAGCCCAAAAGGGAAAGAGCAGTTATAAGAGCGCTGATTGCCGTAGTTTTAGAAGCACCAAGCCACTTGGTAATTCTGTCACTTGCAAGACTTGAAATAATAGTGCCAAAGGCAATAATAGCAGACACGATACCTGCATAGGAAACAGGTACATCAAAATCCACAAACATAGACGGCCAAGCCGAGCCTAACATAGCGTCAGGCAAGCCGAGGCTAATAAACGCTAAATATATAGCTGCTAAAAGTAGTGTTATCATAGCTTTCCTCTAAAATCAAATAGTAATTTCCTCACCACAGGCAAGATAACTCAAGCGTTTCATATGATTTTTCATAAATTCAAACTGTGCCAAGCCTGTACAATGACATGTATAATATTCTGCCTCATATTCGTCAAGTCGCTTAGCATAGGACAAAAGCTCATTGCCAAGAGGCAAGGAGGATAGGTGAAAGCCGCCGATTAGGTGCGTAGGCTTAACCCACTCCATAATATTGATAATTCCCTTGTGTGAGCAACCGCTAATTAAAACTCGCTTTTCGCCCTCTTCAATTAGTAAATATTGCTCGTGGCAGTAGTCCTCAGCCATAGTCCTTCCGTCCTTTAGACTTGTATGCCCACAATGGTTAATTTCGGTAATTGGCAAAAGGGAATTACAGTTAAAAACAGTAATGCCACGCGCTATCTCTATTTTATTTTCAACAAAAATAAAACGAAAGCTATTTTGAAGCTCTGTGTTAAGTCCAATGTACTCGCCCTTTTTGTTGAAATGAGGCTCAAAGGCAAAGGGACTTATATATACCTTAGCACAGCTATTTACCTCTAAAAATTTTTCAAGTCCACCACCATGGTCGCCGTGACCGTGGGATAAAACTGCGTAGTCAATGCTACATAAATCAACACCAAGAGTCTGGGCATTGTGGTAAAAAAGCTCCGACCCACCAAAATCAAAAAGAAGCTTAATTCCGTTAGCCTCTATGTAAAGGGACAAGCCATGCTCAGTTTTGAATCCCTTTTTCGTGGTATTTTCCAAAAGCGATATAATTTTCATAATTCTCCCAAAAGCAAAGATTACAATAAGGCTATTATATCACTTCGCCAAGGCTATGTCAATGTATGAAAAGACAGAAAAAACTTGAATTTACTGTTGACAATCCATATGGTTTTGTGTTATTCTTTGATAAACAATAAAAAACAAATAGGAGAGAAAAATGACACCTGAATTAATAGCAACAATCTGCGAAACTATAATGGTAATTTGCTTTGGAGTTTCCTGGCCTCTTTCCATTTATAAGAGCTACACCTCTCGCTCCACCAAGGGCAAAAGCCCATATTTTACAATGGCGATTATCACAGGCTATGTGGCAATTATAATCGGCAAGATTGTAATACAGGACTTTTCCGGCTGGCTTGCGATTTTAAAGTTTGTTCTTTACATAGTAAACCTTACAATGGTATCTGTGGATTTGGGACTTTACTTCCGCAACAGAAGCATTGAAAAAAGAGCAGAGCTTAAATAAACTGAAAAACCGACCCGCTTGGGTCGGTTTTTTAATTGTATAACGAAAACCACGCGATAGTCGCGTGGTTCAAAAGAGGTTTTACCGATGAGTAGAAAATTAATTTGATAAAGAAAAATAAGAGGGACTAAGCCTCCATCAGAGAGGCGAGCGCTTGCGCCGTGCCTTGTGCTGAGGGGGACCGCTTGCGGTGGAAGGAGTTGACACCCAAAAAATAACTAAATAAAATGAATAGAGTAAAAACACTCGCCTCAGCCGATGGAGCCATTTATGGCAAGTCTTGACAAATGGGTCTCTCTCTGCTAGCCAGTAGTATTAGGGCTGCACGGAGCAAAAGATGCACTTGACTTTTATATGCGTGTGTGTTAAAATAACTTTGTATAGGAATTAACGCAAAAATTTGAGGATAAGGGGTTGACAAATATGATGAATAATGTGATAATCTCTTACAGACAGACAGACAGAGGCTACCTCTGTAATTTTTGCGTACAACAAAATAGTTAAATTTGCCATTTGATGAAAAGGGGAGTTGCGCACCCTTTTTATCAAATGGCTTTTTTAAATACAAAAAATAAAACCAAAAAGGAGAAAAAGAGATGAAAAAGAAAATTTTTTTAATGCTTGCTTTGACTATTATAGCTTGCTGCCTTTTTGCACTTGGTGTAAATGCGGCTGCAACCAATGAATTTGGCACAGTTGAAACAA
>JAFTMJ010000069.1 GCA_017452475.1 Clostridia bacterium
CTTTTGCGATAGCAAAAACATCACTAACAGAAAAAAGAGAGGACATTTCGGGATTTGAGCCGATTTGTTCTCTCTTTCTGCTTGTGTAGGGGTTCCCCGAAGCGAAGTATGAGCTTTGGGGGTTCACGTATAATGGGTTTGAGCTTAGCCCATTTGCGTTTGGCTAGTCAAATGCGATGCTCGCACTTAACGGTGTTGTTCAAATTCTCCGATAAGAACATCACCCTTTATGCGGTTGCCTCTTTGTATGCGGCTAAGTAAGCTGCGGTGTGTCAACGGACGCAACATAAGTTACAGGTGGCGGTGCAGGGGAAACGCTTGGTTGCGGTGCGGCAGGCTCCTGCCTTGATAAGCCAAAGGAAACGGTAATTGCGTCGTTTACCTCATTCATCACCTGCTCATCCAAGTGCCCCATTTTCTCCTTCAAGCGCACCTTGTCAATAGTTCTTATCTGCTCCAAAAGGATAACCGAATCCTTAGCCAAGCCCACCTGTGAAGCAAAAACATCAATGTGTGTAGGCAGCTTCGCCTTTGACATTTTGCTTGTGATGGCAGAAACGATAACCGTAGGGCTGTACCTATTGCCCACATCGTTTTGCACCACCAAAACAGGCCGTAGCCCTCCCTGCTCTGAGCCGACAACAGGGCTTAAATCTGCATAAAAAATATCTCCTCGTTTGATGTTCAAGGCTTTGTCACTCCTAATCTTTTTGTGTTTCTATTATTGACAGTTTTTCAGTCTTTAAACATCCTACTAACATTTTATGCAAAAACATCCCGCCCTGCTTTTTTATTAACCAAGCAATTGATTTTTTTATATCCGTATGATAGAATGGATAAAAAGTGAGGTGCTTTTATGTTTGAAAAGGCTAAATGGATATGGTACGAAAAAGCAGGTGCCGAAAACAGCTTCGGCGAGTTTATAGGGGAGTTTGCTTCCCAAGGCGCTACCAAGGTTAAAATCAGCTGTGACGGTGACTATACCCTATTTATAAACGGAAGGGTTGCGTCATCAAACCAATACGGTGACTTTGAGCATTATAAGTCCGTTGACGAAATCGATATAACAGAGCTAACCCTCAAGGGGAGGAACCAAATCGCAATTCTCGTCTGGCATTTTGGCAAAAGCACCCAAAGGTACAAAAAATACACTCCCGGAGTTATTTGCGAGGTAAGTGCCGACGGCAAGGTGTCCTTCTTCACGGATGAAGCCACCCTTTGCCGCCAAAGCCAAGCCTACGAAAGCGGTTTTAAAAGGCAAATCTCCTCTCAGCTTGGCTTTAGCTTCTCCTATGATGCCACAAAGGAGGATTTTTGGACACAGGGTCAACCAAATTCCTTTAAAAAAGCGGTTTTGGTGAACAAAAAATGTGCCTTTGTACCCCGACCAAACAAGCGTCTTTCGCTTGGCAGTGCCGTCAAAGCAACCCATCTTGGAAACGGTGTTTACGACCTTGGCAAGGAATATGTGGGTCTTTTAACATTCGAGCTTGAAGCAACAGAGAAAACAAAAATAAACATTGCTTTCGGGGAATGCTTGGATAACGGACAGGTTAAAAGAATTCTTGGGGACAGGGATTTTTCTGTTGACTACACAGCCAAGGCAGGAAAAAACCGCTTCACCCACTATATGCTCCGCCTTGCCTGCAGGTATTTTCAGTTATCAAGCGAAAAGCCGATTAAGGTAAATTTTCTCGGCTTAATTCCCCAATTTTACCCCGTGGAGGCAAAAGAGGTCTGCCTTTCAAATCCCGTTGATAACGAAATATATAAAATTTGCCTAAGCACCCTTCAGCTTTGTATGATGGAGCATTATGTTGACTGCCCTTGGAGGGAGCAGTGCCTCTACGCCTTCGACTCACGCAATCAAATGCTAAGCGGCTATTACGCCTTTGAAAACAAAAACCGTGAGTACGCAAGGAGCAACCTGATTTTAATGAGTAAGGACAAGCGAAATGACGGTCTTATGTCCATCTGCTACCCCTGCGGCACCAACCTAACCATCCCCTCCTTCTCCCTTTACTATATTTTGTCCTTAAAGGAGTATTTGGATAACACAAATGACCTTTCCGTAATCAGCGAGGTTAACGCCAAGGTCAAGGAAATTATAAAAGCCTTTTTAAACAATATGGAAAACGGCATTGTTTGCAAGTTTCCCCTTGATTGCCATTGGAATTTTTATGACTGGTCGCCCCACGCAGACGGTAGCCTGTATGCAGGCGAGGGCAAGTCCCCCGACCCCCTAATCAGCGTTCTTACAGTCTTGGCGCTTAAGTCCTACAGGGAAATATGCGAAATGTGCGGCTTACCCTATGAGTACAAGGATGAGGAAAATCAGCTCAAAAACCGCATAAAAGATCTGTTTTTCGACACAGGGTCAGGTCTTTTCCACGCAAACGGCAACTTCCTTGAGCTTATAAACGCCCTTGCCGTCAAGGCAGGAATACCCACACATAAGGAAGCGGAAGCAATCGCCAAAGCTCTTGCAAGCGGCGCGCTCATTCCCTGCTCCCTTAGTATGAAATGCTTTACCTATGATGCCCTTATTTTTGCGGACAAGGATAAGTACAAAAATTATATTTTAGAGGACATCCGCCGCACCTACGTACCAATGCTAACCGTTGGCACCGTGTGGGAAACCGCCGAGGGCGCCTCCGCCTTCGGTAACGCAGGCAGCCTCTGCCACGGCTGGAGCAGCACCCCGATTTATTACTATAATATCCTGCAATAGCAGCTCCCCACAGCTTTGCATTTGCATTACAAATTCCCACACAGGGTGGAGGATTTTTCAAAAAATGCCACCAAGCATTCTGCAATTAAGCAGCTGCTTGGTGGCTGTTTTGTTATGCCCTGTATTTTTGCGCCTGTAGCTCAAACATCTGGCAGTATTTTCCGCCACGGCGGATAAGCTCCTCGTGGGAACCGCTTTCAATAATCTTGCCCTTTTCAAACATATAAATCCTGTTAACGTGTCTTGTGGTAGATAGTCGGTGGGTAATAAACACAACCGTTTTTCCCTTAGCATTTTTATCAATGCCCACGTTAAGGTTATATTCCGCAATGGGGTCAAGAGCGCTTGACGGCTCATCCATAATAATAAGCTCATTATTATGGGCAAATACACGTGCAATGGCAATCTTTTGGTTTTCTCCGCCGGACAGGTTTGTTCCGTTGTCATAAAACTCTCTTGTCAGCTCCGTATGAATTCCGTTTTCAAGCCCTGTCAGCTTGTCGCCAAAGGTTGCATCGTCAAGGGCTGACAATACTGTTTTTTCCTTTTCATTTGTGTATAGCTCGCCCAAAACGTTCTCCGCAACCGTTGCGGCAAACACCTTGTAATCCTGGAACACCGCGCCCATTTTTTCTCTTAAGCTTTCAAGGGTATATTCCTTTATGTTTATGCCGTTTATAAGTATTTCGCCCTCAGTCACATCATAAAGACGCATTATGAGCTTTGTGGTTGTGGTTTTGCCTGCACCGTTATAGCCAACAAAAGCAATTCGCTCACCCTTGTCAACCTTAAAGCTTACGTTTTCAAGCACATTTTCTTCCTTATAGGCAAAGGAAACATTTTTAAACTCAAGGCTTTCAAACTCTGTCAGGACAATTTCTCCGCCCTTTATCTGTGGCTCTGTTTCCAAGAATTTTCTTACCTTGTCCGCATACAGGGAGTCCTTGTTCATTTCCACAAACTTGCTTTGAATATCGTACATCAGGTGCTTCAGCTTCCACGAGGCGGTAATGGCAACAGTAAAGCCGCCGATTAGCACAGTGCCCGTTACCATAAGCTTATATCCCATAAACAAAAGGATAAACACCGTTAAGCCGTATCCCAAAAACGCGGCTAAAAAGTTCAAGCCTCCCGTTTTTATTTCAAGGCGCACCTCCGCCCGCCTTTGCTCAAGCATAGTTTTGTCATACTCAATAAGGAGGTTTTCCTTAACATCCGTCAGCCTTATTTCCTTAGCGTAATCAGCCAGGGAAAAGAACCTTTCAATATACCAGCTTTTTCTCCAAAGCTCATTCATTTTTATGTTGTACCTATAATAAATGCCGTTTTGGAAAAGGCGAATAATCATATCCACCACCGCAAAGCCGAAAATAACCGCCGCAATTATCGGGTCAACGGTAAGTATTACCGCCACTACGGATATAGATGCCACAAGGGCGCGGATTAGGTCACCCAATTGGTCAACGGTTTTGGTAATGCTTTTGTCGCAGTTTTGCATCGAGTATATAAAATCATTATAAAACTCGGGGGTGTCGTAGCAGGACAGGTCAATGTCGCTTGCCTTAACAAAAAAGCTTTTATGTATCAGCCTTATAAAATTAAGCTTGTGATAAGGGAAGTAAAGCTTATAATACCAGGCAAAGTAAAGCTCATAGGCAAGGGTGTAAAGTCCCATCAAGCCAACCACCGTAAAGATGTAGCCAAGGCTGTCTCCTCGGTCAAGGGCGTTAAGGATTTCATTTATGAAAAAGATGGAAACGCCGTGGTTTAAGCCTGTAAAAAAGCCCATAACAAGACGCATTATAACCATTCTCTTGTCACTGTTATATGCGATTTTCAGCATATAAATATTGTTCTTAAGCGCCCTTTTAAAGGGTACCTTGTCCTTTTTCTTATCACTCATTACGCACTCACCTCCCCGCCTTCTCTTTCAATGTCAACATAGTTCTGCGCCTGCTTTTTAAACATATCCGCATACTTGCCGTTTAACTCCATCAGCTCCTTGTGGGTGCCGCTTTCAATTATTTCACCGTTTTCAAGCATATATATCCTGTCAGCCGAAACCGCGCTTGACAGGCGGTGGGAAATAAACACCATTCCCTTGTTTTCGCCCACGCGCATCATGTTTGTGTACATCTCACTCTCAGCCACAGGGTCAAGGGCGCTTGTAGGCTCGTCAAGTATAATATACGGTGAGTCTTTAATAAATGCGTGGGCAATGGCAATCTTTTGTCCCTCGCCAACGGAAAGAACGGCTCCATCCTCGCTAAACTCCTTGGTAAGCACAGTGTCAACCCCGTCCTTCAGCTCCATTATTCTGCCGTAGGCTCCGCTTAGCTTCAGTGCCTCCTCAACGCGCTTCTCATCCCCCTCTTTTTTGGGTCGCATAAGCACATTTTCCGAAACAGGCAGGGCAATCAGCTTAAAGTCCTGAAAAACAACGCTGAACATATCTCGGTAGCTTTTAATCTTCACATCTCTTATGTCCTCTCCGTCAAGGGTAATTTTACCCTCCGTCGGGTCGTAAAGCCTTAAAAGAAGCTTAATAAGAGTGCTTTTTCCTGCGCCGTTATGCCCCACAAGGGCAATTTTTTCGCCCACCTTAAGCTCAAGGCTGATGTTTTTCAAAACATTCTGTCCGCTTCCGAAATACTTAAAGGAAACATTCTCCATTTTAATTATACCGGGTGCTGCATTTGACGCATTTTCCCCATCGCTCATTTTCGGCTCATAATTTACAAACTCCTTGTAATCCTCGACAAACAAGGATTTTTCGTGGAGGCGGAAATATTGGTTTGTCACCTGTATAAAGGAGCTTGAAAGCTGGGAAACGGAGTTTATCACAACCGCGCAATCTCCCAAGCCCATAGCCTTAGACACAAGAGTGCGGAATATGGCGTATGCAATCGCCAACGGATTTGCCAATATACTTGAAATCTTGTTGCCGAGAATGTCCAAAAGCATTTCCCGCTTGCCGTACCTTTTAACAACATCCTTTCGTCCGTCTGATGCCTCCTCATACTTTTTCAGCATAAAGCTCTTTGAATTTGTTAAGCGCATTTCCTTTGCGTATTCATTTGAGTAAAACACCCTTTGGGTGTATTGGCACCGCCTGTGCAAAACCCTGTCCTCGGTGGAATGCTTGTGCCAAAGCTCGTTGCTCCTCTTTTTGAAAAATGAGCCGAAAAGCGGTATTATGGCAAAAATAATAAACACAGGGTCCATCGTAAACAGTAAGCTGCCGTAAAGACAGGTGTTCAAAACGGTGTAGAAGAAAAAGAAAACCGTAAAGGTTATGTTAAACATATTGTCGGGCGTTTCTGCAGATGCCTTAACATATTTATCATAAAACTCAGGGTTTTCAAAGCAGGCAAGCTCCACCCTTGTGTTCTTTTCAAACACCGACTTGTGTATTGCCATGCTTATTTTGTTACTGCCTATGCTCCAGGTAAGATTTACAATAAAATCAACCACAAGGGATGTGGCGGCAGGCACCACAACCAAAAACACAACGGTTTTCCATACCGCATCAAAGCTAATCCCGTTTTCATAGGAGTCAATTATGTACTTCAATGCATAAGTACCCGACATAAAGCCGATTAAGCTGTCCAAAATGTAGGAAAGCAGCATCATTATGCAGGCAAATGGCGCGTGCTTAAAGCAAAGCCTCAGCGCAAGCCAAGTGTCCTTTAGCACTAATCCAAAGGGGACGCGCCGCCCCTTATCCTTTTTCTTAACTGTTTTTTCTTTTTTCAAGCTTGTCTCCTTTCAAATGTCAAGTGTCAAAAGGACATTTTCGCCCTTTGACAATATAGTACCCTTTTTCCAAGCAAGGTTGGGAATTTTTTGAATGTCAAGTAAATTCTATCATTAAAAATGTTTCAATACAAGACTTGTATTTTGCAAAAATTTATGGTAAAATATATACGCAAGCAAAGGCTCAATTTAATGATAACATTGGCAACCGTGTGTGTCAATAGAGCCTTAGTTGAGCATATCTAAACCAATAGTTTACAGCAGTGACTTGTCACTGCTTTTTGTTTTGCCGTCCAAGCCAGCCTTAAATTTCACCCTGCGCAAGCGGTTAATCAAGGCATAAAGCTCCTGCTTTCTTGGCAAATCAAGAAAACGGTTCATTTGCGTAAAAAATGAGGAGTAAACAAAATCAACGCCCTTTTTTTCAATTTCACCGTAAAGCTCATCAACCCTTTTACAAAGGTCAACCACCCTATCCTTGCAGGTCACCTCTATCCACCTAAGCATAAATCCAAGCGCATCAAGCTGACACACTGACACAATATTATGAAGCCCTCTGACATCAACGCACTCATCCCCAATAGCAATAAACCCCATGTCCGAAACAAAAAGCCTCTCGCTTCCGCTGTTTTCGGGATATGAGGTAAAGCCCTGCGAAAGCAGTGTTCTTTTACTGCCCCACTCAGCACTTTCCGCCTCTTTTAAACCGTGCCCTTGGGAAAGCGCCCTTGCCTTAGCGGTTACATCATATATTTTGTAATCCTCCATCATATACACCCTGTCAGAAACGGAAAGATACTCACCGCTTCCTCCAATAACCAAAATTGTAGAAACCCCTTGCTTTTCGTAAAGCTCCCTTACCCTGTCGGTAAAAGGAGTTATCGGCTCCTTTTCTATAAGCTCCTTCATCAAAGTGTCCCTAATCATAAAGTTAGTGGCGCTTTTGTCCTCATCAATGAGTAAAAGGGTCGCCCCTGTGTCAATAGCCTCGACAATGTTAGCGGCTTGGGAGGTAGAGCCCGAGGCGTGGTCGGTGGAAAATCTGCTCGTGCTGCCGCTTGGCAACCATTTAATAAATGGAGAAATGTTAACGCATCTTACACCTCGCCCATCCTCGCAGGAAACCGTAACCGCCCCTTCATCTGTTATGCACAGCTCCCGTCCGTCACCAATTACATGGTTGTAAACCCCTGCCGAAATAGCATCAATCAAAGTGGATTTGCCGGAATACCCTCCTCCGGTAATCACAGTAACTCCCTTTTTTATGCCCATACCCCTAACACCGCATATTTCTATTTCATCCTCAGGCGTGGATACAAACGGCACAGCCCCCTCCAGCGGCAAATGCGTGCCGTTCTTCCGTGGCAAAATACTGCCGTTTGCCACAAAGGCGCAGTAGTCACTGCGTTTTAGCCAAGCGCGTATTTTTTCCTGTTTTTCGTACACGTCATGGGCTTTTTTCATTTTTTCAGTATCAAATTCCCTCGCATATTTTAATATCGCCTCAGGCAAATCCTTGCATAGCATTTGAATTACCTTGCGAATTTTCCTTTTGGGAAATTGCACCTGTAGCATAATATGTAAGCACATGCAGGGCGGCGGGCAATCGTCTGGCGACAAAAGCATTACGCTTGAGCCTGTACAGTTTTCGTAATCCTTTTGTTTCCGAACCGCAAAATATGCGGTGTTGCGAGGAAGAATTTCCCCTTTTGGTGAATGTAAATAATACCTTCCGTTTTCGTTGTCGGGTCTATTTCTGTTATAAAGCTCCTTATTAAGCTCATCAATATAAGGCATAAGTTCTCTTAAGCACAGGTCGGCAATGCCTGGCGTAAAGCAATCAATCCCCATTTTGTAGCAGGGTATAATTGCAACCACCGTTGGCTTATCCTGGGCTAACTTGTGCGTTGCAGTTATCTCAAAGCCTACGTCCTCATAATAGTAGGTTGGGTCACTTTCCTGCCAAGGCTTCAGGTCAGGGGCTTGCGGGTCGCAAACCCACATTTGTCCGTCGTACATCTCACAGTAGGTGGATGTTCCGGGCTCCATTGATAATAATTTGTTTTTTAATCGTTTCACGGGCATTCCCTCTTTCTTTTTTAAATTTCAAAATAACGGTTTTCATAAAATGCCCTCCTTTCATTTTTATTTTCCGTTGTGGCTCATATCCAAGCGCTTTCCACGAAAAACAAAAAGCACCCATCGGGTGCAAGCAAATAAAAAAGCGCACCCTGTTCGGATGCGCAATCAAGCAATATAAAGCCAAAGGAAAGATAGCCTACGCTACCTTAGGCGATACATATGACATCCGAAAAATATAAGCCTTAATCATAATAATCGCCTCCTTTTTGTAAATTTCTGCTTTAAGTTTAACACACTTAACCCCGCTTGTCAAGTACTTTTTATTTTTCCACCGTTCCTGCATTTTGTATTTCCCCCGTAGGTGACTTGTCATCCTGAGGCACCGCCGAAGGATCTTGTTATGATACGCACCAATTTTATTTTTCCGCACCGCCTAAAGACCCATTTGCTCAGCGCTCAATGTGACACCTCGTGTCATTTAGCATTTTGCATTTATTTCACCGTGTACTCCATCACCGCGTCCTTAGGCGTTACCTTGCCGTAGGTAATTTTCAACTGCTCAATTTTTTCAGAGTTAGTTACTACCACCACCGCCACAGGGTCAAACCCACGGGAAAGGATTTTTTCCGTGTCCGCATAGGTTAGCTTGTCCCCCTTGGAAACCCGCATTCCTGTTTTAACCACGGGGGAAAAGTACTCTCCGTCCAGCTCCACCGTGTTTATGCCAATGTGAACAAGCACCTCCAAGCCGTCATCCCCTGTTATCATATATGCGTGGCCCGTTTCATATGCGTTTGACACCACGCCGTCAATGGGACTGAAAAAATCGTTGTTGCTTGGCAAAATTCCAAAGCCCTTTCCCAAAACGCCCGAGGAAAAAACCTCGTCGCTAACATCCTCTAATTTAATAGCTTCCCCCTCGCAAGCGGCGAGGAGTGTCTGCTTTTTGTCTATATTACTCATTTTATACCTCTTTCTACCTACATTCGCTAACCTTACCGCGCACACCCAAAAGATACGGCACGGACACCGAAAGCTCATCAACCCCCATATTCACAAGCTGCTGTGTCAAGCTCAAATCCGCCGCCATTTCACCGCAAACTCCAATCCATCCGCCCTCTTGGTGTATAGCCTCCGAAGACATTTTAATAAGCCGCATAACAGGCTCTGTGTTTTTTTCACACAGATGGGCAACATTTGGGTTTTGCCTGTCTACCGCTATGGTATATTGGGTCAAGTCATTAGTACCCACAGAAAAGAAATCCACCTCCTTGGCAAGGCTATGGCTCATTAAAGCGGCGGCAGGAGTTTCAATCATTATCCCGACCTCAATTTTACTGTCAAATGATTGACCCTGTGTCAATAATTCCCGTTTGCACTCCTCCAAAAGCTCCTTGCTTTTCTCAATCTCATCCAAGGAAATCACCATAGGGAGCATAATTGCAACGTGCCCGAAAACCGAGGCGCGGAGTATTGCCCTTAGCTGCGCTTTAAACACATCCTCCCTGTCAAGGCAAACCCGTATTGCACGATACCCGAGGGCAGGATTTTCCTCCCTCGGCAGATTGAAATAAGGGATTTGCTTGTCCGCCCCTACGTCAAGTGTCCTTATTATCACCCGCTTGCCCTGCATCTTAACCGCTATCTCCTTATAGGATGAAAACAGCTCCTCCTCCGTGGGGTAGGTGTCCCTTGAAAGATACAAAAACTCACTGCGCAAAAGCCCTATCCCCTCAGCGCCGTTGGAAAGCGCAGGGCTCACCTCTCCCTCACTGCCGATATTTGCATAAATCATTACCCTGTGTCCGCCTCTTGTAACCGCAGGCTTGTTCATAACGGAGCGCAGGTACATTTCATGCTCCTTAGCTATTTTGTTAAAGGCGCTTTTTTCCTTTTCGAACTCCTTTATTTCCTTTTCGCTTGGGCAAGCTACCAAAACGCCCTTTTCCGCATTCAAAAGGGCAAAATCTCCGTCATTTAAGCCATCAACCGTGCCAACCCCCACCAAAGCAGGTATGCCCATAGCCCGCGCTAAAATCGCCGTATGGGATGAGGGCGTACCCTCTGCGGTAACAAAGCCGAGTATTTTGTCAGCATCCAGCTGTACCGTTTGCGACGGGGTCAAATCAAGGGCGACAAGAATATATTTTTCATCCATTTCCCCCTCATTTTGCGACACTCCCCCCTGCAAAATGCGAATCAGCTGATTTGATATATCCATTATATCCGTCTTTCTCTCAGCCAAATATTCATCCCCCAAGGAGCCAAGCATTTCCCCATAGCCCCTTGCGGTTATCTCCACCGCCTCCTCGGCGCATTTTCCGCCGTTTATCTCCTCGATTACAGAACCCATAAAGTCCTCGTCCTCAACGAGCATTGCGTGTATTTCAAATATCTGCGCCTCCTTTTCCCCTAGGGTGGCAAGCGCCTTTTTCTCAAGCGCCCTTATCTGCTCCAGCGCCAACGCACGCGCATTATCCAAGCGGCGCAGCTCCTGCGCCTTGCCGCGGTAAATCCCCCTTGCAGCCTGTCCGCCGCTTTTGAAAATTCGGATTTTTCCGCTGACCTTTCCGTTTGATATACCCGTGCCCTTATAAACTTTTTCAGCCATATTATTCTCCGTTTAGCTTTGTCCTGCAATGCTCGGTAAGCGCGCGCAAGGCAAGCTCCTCATCGCTTCCGCTTATTGTGAACTTAAGCTCCGTTTCGTACCTTGCCCCCAAGGACATTAAGGAAAGAAGCCGCTTTCCGTCAGCCGCCTTGCCCCCTGCCTCCACCTTAATGTCACTTTCAAAGCTCCTTGCCAAGGTGGCAAGCATCCCCGCAGGGCGGGCGTGTAAGCCGTTTTTATCCTTAATTATATGTCTAAACTCCTTCATTTTCCCTCCAAAAACTCGACCCTGTGTCTGTTTTAAATTGTCAACATATATTTTGGCTAATTTTTCTCATTTTATACAGCAAAAAAGAAACAGATGCCAAATAGCACCTGTTTCTTTTACTTTATTTGTTGTTATGAATTTTGCTTAATTAGCTCCGCATAGGATATGGTTTCGGGTGTATCCGCATTTCCGTTGCCTTGGATGTACACAACGCCCTTGCTTGTCTTAATATATCCCGTCATATAGAAATCCGTTGCAATAGTGTTTACGGAAATTCCCATAAGCTTTACAGTAGCGTCATACATACCCATCTTGTTCATATCAAATTGATATACACTGCCCGAATATGCTGTGCCGTCATCTTTAATTGGGTTGTTGCCGCCAATGGCATTCTTTGATGCCAGGGCAATTCCAAAGCCCATTTCATCCCCCGTTGCCATCTCATATTGGTCAATAGCAATGGAGTTAAACCTAATTCCCACAACCATAGCCTTAACATTTCCGCCCTCCGCCAAGGAGTAGCCAAGGAACTGAACCAAGGCAGGTGTTGTGCGCACAGTACCCTCAAGTGTGCCGCAAACACTGCATTTTGGCTCAATAACGCCTGTGCTTTCATATCCGTTTGGATATGAAATTGTTTCAGCCGCGGTAAATGTGTGCGGAACATCTGGGTTTATACCGTTTTTAAGCTCAACAATCTGCATTGACGCGCCTGACTTATAAAGCCTGTAATATGCGTTTGCAACCTTGCCGCAGGGGCAGTCGGTTACATATCCCATATAGCAGGATGCCTTGTCACTTGCAGGAGTGTACTTGTGCTGTATACCCTGGTGAAGCTCGTATTTACAGCTCGAAAAGCTTGTAACATTTGTACCAAGGGCGCAAACAACAACGCCGTAGGTGCTTCTGTTCGTAAAGGAATCAGCCGCAATATTAACCTCCTTTGAGGAGTGGATATAAACCTTAAGCTCGTGCTTTTCCGTGTTAGTGCCGCTTGTTGCAGACCTAAAGGCATTGCTTGAAATGGAAGTAACCTTGCTTAAATAAGCAAACTCCAAGGCGCCGCAGTTATCAAAGGGAGAGTTCGAAAGCGACTCAACCAAATCTCCCGTATATATGGTTTTCAAGCTTGCACAGCCGTAGAACGCGCCCGTGCCTGTAAAGTTAAAGGTCGAGCCGTCAACAAGCTCCAAGGAGCTAATTCCAATGCCGCTAAAGCAATGGGACGCTAAGTTATATGTATTGCCCGCCGTAAAAACCAATTCCGTAAGCTTGGCAATACCGTTAAACGCATTTGCGCCCACATTAATGGTGGACTCAGCCCCGGTAAAGGTCAAGCTCTGCACATTTGCAGGGGCGCAGCCTTCGCCAAAGCTTATCTTGCACTTTTTGCCGACAGTAATAGTGCTTGCGTTGCCAAAGCCCTTTAAGCTTGTGATAGTTGCACTACAGTTATCGTCTATCACTATGGACCTAACACTCGGATAAGATGTGGTTATGTTAACATTTGCCGCATCGTAAGGAATATGCACCTCTTTAATAATAGATGAGCTATATCCGTCAAAATTAGATTTAAAGCCCGTAATTGTATAGCCGCCGTTTGAATCCTCGGTATAATTAAATAGCTTATCCACCGTGGTGTTAATCGGCCTGTCACCAACGCTGAGCTGAACCGTTACCTTAACAGGGGTAGTTTTCGCCGCAAAGCAGCTTATAGTAAATAAGCCCACAAGCAAGGCAAAAAAGGCAACCGTTAACAAAAACCTTCGCTTAAACATTTATATGCTCCTTAAATAACATTTATATATATTGATACATAGTAATTATATCATTATATTGAACATTTGTCAATACACCCAATTATCATTTATTGTGCATTTTGACATATTCTCGGCAGGCTGGCAAAAAATCACCGGCTAACGGAGTGACCTCCAAAAAGCCGGTGAATATCATTTTGATTATTTGTTCTCTAATAAGCTTGCGATTTCGTTGAAGGTTGTAAAGTAGTAATTTTCGCCCTCAAGCGCCGCGCCTGTTTGCTCATAGAAATACTTTGTTGCGCCGTCCTTTGCAACAGCCACATATGCGCCTATAGCAAACTCTGCTGTCTTTTGGTTATCCGTGGCAAAGCCTGTAACCTTCATTTCAAACACTGCATTGGGATGGATTGATGTGTCTGCATACACAACGCCTGCAGCCTCTTTGCCTTCCGCATCAAAAATATCATTTTCGCCAAGCATATTCTTTGCAACCACAAACAAGCCGTATGCAACTGTGTTGCCCATTACGCTCTCATATTCGGATATAGCCACATCATTAGCCCTAAAGCCAAGAACAATCGAGCCCTCTGCAATATTGGACATTGAATATCCAAGGCAAGTAAGAAGTGGGTCTACAACCACAACCGTAGGCTCTGTATTAAGAGGACAGCTGTCATTTAAGCACTTTGTTATCTTAGTGCCGTTCAAAACAAAGCTTGTATACTCTATTGTTGTCTGCATGTTGTGTGCAGGACTCTGCGCAGGTGTTACAAGCTGGCAATCCAAGCACTTTGAAGCGCAAGGGGAAACCTCTGTTACATTTCTGTGCTCACCGTAGTATTCGCAATATGTCATAATCGGCACTGAATAATAATCGTTGCTGCTGGAGTTGTTGCAGGCCTTAAAAGGTGTTAGATATGAAGCAATCTGTTCTTCCGTATATATTGACTTATCCGGCACAAGCATATAAATGTTGATACCGTTTTTATTCCATGTAATGCGAGGATCTGTCGCGTTAGCATGAGTGATGTTCATATTAAGATAAACAGTCCAATTGGATTTGTTTATATTTTGTAATGGCTGATTTTTATGAAACTCTCCGGTTGCATTTTCATGAAAAACAACCAAGCCGCTTTCCACATTATTATTAGGAAAGAAATTAGCGGTAATAACGTTGTCTTGTCCGTAAAAGTGAATTTCCCTTAATGAAGCACATCCGTTAATAGCTCCACCCTTGTCTTGATTTTCATAAGCTCTATCAAAAAAGCTAATCTTCTCAAGGTTCGACCAACCCGCAAGATTTCCTTTACCGTTTGCGCCATCAAGATAAATAGGAATGTGGAATTCAAGCTCCTTAATCTGTGTATGAAGGCTATTTGATTTTGCTTCCTTATCATCAAGAGCATAAACAGATAATGTGTCTCCCCAACCCGTAGAAAGTCTTACATTCCAGTAATCCGCCATCGCATAAACGACACCTTTTGAATTCGTTAGCTCAATTGCAGGGACAACAATTTTAGTTATGCTTGTGTCATAAAGATAGATGTAAGTAAGTCTGCAGTTTCCTCCTGTATTCCATGTGTCTGAAAATTCAAGCTCATACGCAATATCAGCGCTGCCTGCCTCAACCTGCTCGCCCTTTGCGTTAACATACGCGCTCTCGGCGGATACGCAAATTGCGAAAAGGCAAATGAGCATGATGCTCAATGAAAGCATTAAAAGTAATTTCTTCTTCATAAGTTTCTCCTTTTTTAATTTTTAAATTTTTTGTATTAAAAAAGCCACTTGACGTTAAAGGGTGCGCAAAAGCCCTTTACATCAAATGGCAAATTTAACTATTTTGTTGTACGCAAAAATTACAGAGGTA
>JAFTMJ010000070.1 GCA_017452475.1 Clostridia bacterium
CCGGCTATAAAGCAGGCGCGCCAATGTAGCTTTTTGTTTATTTTCCAAGTGTATTGAACTTGTATTTGTAGCTGTCGGAGGCTCTCTTCTTCTTAAAGAGTGTGAAGTAGAGTGTTAGAACAACACCGCCAACAACCAAGATGCTGCCAATGATAATAACGATGATTGCCCAGGTTGGGAACTCAGCCTCTGTGGGGAGCTTATTAATGCCCTCCGTGAAGCTGTAGCCGCAACGGATACAGGTGATTTCCATAATACCCGAAACCATTTCGGTTGGTTCTCTCAGGACAACGCCCTCGTTCCACTGGTGATTGTCCTCATCAAGCGGCACAACCTGCTTTCTGCTATAGCTTGAACAAACGGTGCATTTGTATTGGATAGTGCCTGTTTCTGCACAGGTTGCCTCCTTTAGCACTGTACCCGAGTCCATCTTATGGGTGTCCTTTGTAGGAGGTGTGGAGCTGCGCTGCTTCTCACCGCAGGTGGTGCAGGTGTATTCCTCAATACCGTAGTCGCCGCAGTTGGCTTCCTTTATTGTAACCTTATGCTCTGCATCAAAGGTGTGTCCCTTGTCAGGGTCGGGGATAATCATTGTATTTGGCGTTGCATCCTCGTACTTTAAAGCGCCGCACTTGCACTTGCTAACCACACAGTACGGATGGATACAGATTGAACCGTTTTCAAAAACCTCACCTGTGGCGGGATTAATATAGAGATAACCCTTGCCAAATGTAAAGTCGTGGGCGTTAGGGTCACGCTTAACATTAACATTTTTGGTGCCCGGTGTTTCGTCCCCACAGTGTATGCACATATTTACATCATAGCCTTGGGTCAGGCAAGTTGGGGGAACGGTAACATCCCGGAAGTCGTGGGTGGTCTTTGGCTTAATATCGTCTATGAGCTCATAGTCACAGAACCTACAGATATACTCAGTGTATCCCTGCTCATAACAGGTCGGCTTGTGAACGGTAACATCGCACTGATGCTTTCTGTAAACGATGTAATTGTTACGGAACTGCTGTTCAGTGCCGTCATAGCTCTTGCCCATAATCCTCATAGCGTTTGCAACTGTGGATGCACCTGCAACATTATAGTTTTCAAAGAAAACCTCTTTTGCGGGCTCTGCATTGGTGGTGTCAAGCTTAAAGGCACCCCTGCGTACGGCAGTAACGCTGCTGCCGAAGGTGATTGCGTTCATACGGATGTTTTCAAAGGCGTAGTCATCAATAGTTCTTGCATTGATAAAAATGTGGTCCATAAACACATTGGTGTGCTTTTGCGCAAAGGCGTGGGAGCCGATTTCGCCTGTGATATTCTCAAGACCCACAATTCTTTCAAGCTTTGGCATATCGTGGAAGGCGTACTTTCTAACAGAGATAATAGACTCGGGAAGCACAACCTCCTTAAGGTGTGGGTTTTCACAGAAAAGACCAACGCCGGAATCGTGAGAGAAGTCACCGTGAATAATTGTTGTTCCAAGGGGAACCTCAACGGAGATAATATTTTCCTGTGTTACATTATATCGGTACTGTACAATTTCTGTACTGAATGAGTTTGCCTGTGTTTTAACACTGCTGTCAAAGGTATATAGGTCAGTGGACTTAACCCTGATTTCCTTTACCTTGCCCTTTAGGTCGAGAATTTTAACGGTTACATAAACCTCATCCGGGCTTGGATAGAAGGTTTCGTAGGAGGTAACCTCATCACACTTTTGGCAGTAGTGCTTGTACACGCCTGCCTGTGTTATTTCCTCGTTTGCAATAAGCGGAGTGTCAATTGCTGTAACCATTGTGTGGCCTATTCCGTCATTGAAGGTCTTTGTATAATCCGTGTTACAGTACGCGCACTTGTATGTAAGGGTAACATTCTTTTCTGTACAGCTTTCGGGCATGCCGCCAACGATTGGACCGTTGTGGGCGCAGGAGGTAAACCTGTATGCTCCTGAGGCAACAAGAAGCGAGAACTTATAGTTGCCGTCAGGGAAACACCTTGCAATATCCTCAGAGAAGGTACCGCCTGTGATAGCGCACTGATATTTTTTATAATCCTTCGCGTATCCTGCAAGCCTGTCAAGGTTAAAGGTGCCGCCGAAAATAGAGAGGCTTGCAAGCCTTTCCTTATTGGAGGCGCTTGTGTCCTCCATAAAATATTCACAAGGGGTTGTAATTACGGCGCCGTCAAAAACAGAGATAGAGCCGTTTGAAATGCCGTTTGTAACCAAAAGGCGGTTACAGGAAACGTTTCCGTAAAGGCTGGCTGAAAAGGCACTGTCATATCTTTCGATATTCGTGTTGATTTTAACAAGGTCGGAGCCTGTTTTAACTGTTGTACCTGCATCAACATGGAAGAACAGGGTGTTAAAGCTTGCCTTGGGGGAAAGGCTGACAAAGCCTGAAGTAACAACGCCTGTGGCGTCACTTGGGGTGGTATGGACAACACTACCGCCGCCTGTAATTCTAACGCCTGTATCACCGCCCAAAACACCGTCACCCTCTGAGCTTATAAAGAGGGTGCTTTTGTTTGTGTCTAAAACGAAGATACCGTCGTTTAATGTAAGGGCGGAGTCAAGCCTAATATCGTTTGCAAGCTGAACATATGTGTAGCCCTTGGAAATGGCATTGTTAAGCTCCTCGGCATTTGAAACGGTGCAGCCGTATGCAAGATAGAGAACTGTGTCCCCTGCAAAGGAGGTGTCAGTGTTAGCGGGGTAGAGCGTGCCCTTGCCGTCGACCCAGCCGAAAAACTGCTCGCCGCTGTTCAAGCTTGGCGTGTATGGGCGCAGGGTGGCGCCTGCTTCAACGCGCTCCTCATAAACAAAGTCACCGTACTTGTATATAATTTTTACCGTTGGTGATGCAATAACGCTTAAGGTAAGCGCACAAAGGAGCGCAAGGGCGGATATGGCAACCAACATTATTTTCAGTATCTTAGAGCTTTTTTTCATATTTTCCCCTCTTTAAAGCTATGAGTTATGTATTTACATATTATATTATACATTAAATAAAAACCCTTGTCAACACAAATATTTTTTGTTACAATTGTACAACGGACAAATATCGCAACAGAAATATTGACTTTAATTTTTTTATGTGCTAAAATAATATCAAGTACATTGCTTCGAGGAGGCGAAAAAATGAAATTAAAGCTTGAAAAAACAAAAGCTTTTTGGGCATATATTGTGGGTGGCATCCTTTCCATACTTGTGGGCGTTATTTTGATGCCTGTGTGGAAAAATGTTGATGTTTTCTTTAGAACCTGGGGTAGCCACTCGGTTAAGATTATGATAAGCGGATTAATTCTCGGATATGTATTTTTGTACTTGGTTAAGAGGATTAGGAGATATTCGGGCACGCCTGCGCAGGTTGTTGCAATTGTGGAGCTGGTGCTTATGGTGGTTGTTGCCACGGTTTGCACGGTTTCTGAGTTTTTTGACAGCGTTACCTTCGGCAACCCCGGGCAAATTTTCGGTCTTGCCCTTTGGGTGCGCGGCGCTTCCGGTGTGTTTACAGGCTATTACTGTGACAGTGAGCTTGTAAGAGAAACAGAGGAACGGAAAAAGAAGGAAAAGGCAAAGAAAAACACAAAGGAAAGCGTTGAAGGGGCTGAGGCTGACAAGGAGCCTAAAAAGGAAATTGACACAAGCGAAAAGCCCAAGGGAAGGGTTGATGACTTTACGGTATGGCGATTGGCGTTGGCGATTGCATTAATTACCTTTGGCACATATATGTTCATTGAGCCGCTTTTTGAGTCCATCCATTTGCAATGGACCTTTAGCATTACCATTATTGCGGTGGGGCTGTTTTTCTTTGTGGTCGGCTTTGCGGTTAAGCCTGTCGGAATTAAGGTTGATAAGGATACTCCTGTGGGCAAAAAAGCAAGAAAACGCGACACAGGGTCTGAAAAAGATGTTAAAAAGCTATCTTCTGCCAAGGACGGTGGGAATGCCAAGGAGCTTGATGAGGGCAAGGTTAATATTAAGCTTGATAACAGCGCAACGGCTATGACCAAAACCTCCGCGTATGATGCTGTGAAGGATGGGGACATTGCCAATCCGAGTGAGGGAAGCGGTAGCTCCCAAGAAAAGTAAGAGGCGACATCCTCTAATAATGAATAAAATAAAACGCCACAATGGAGTGCTTTCCATTGTGGCGAATTTTATTTGAATAGGCGAGGGGAAAAGCTTTCGTTGCCTGTTTCCTTGTACCAATTAAAGGTGGCTTCCTTGCCGTTTATAAGGTAGTGGGACGGGGTTGTTGTTTCCATCCAATCAATGGGGATAAGTTCATCCGCCTGCACAGAGGCGATTTCAAATGCCCTTTGAAGCTCTGCCTCCTCTTCCTTAGAGAGGATGCCCGGCTTGCAGGAAACGAAAAGGGGTGAGCCGCTTTGCGCCAAGGCAAAGAGCCATTCTCTGTTAAGGCTCCAATCAATAGCTCCAGTTATTCCCACGCAGTCGGCGTCGGTCATAAAGAAGGAACGGTTTTGGCAATTCCTAAATGCTAAGGTGTTAACACCCATTTTTGCGGTGCGGCTCCACTCAAAGCCGCTGGTGTCGTCCCCTGTGCGGTTGAGCTGGTGCAAGCCTGCGCAAAGGTGACCTATACAGTTACAGCCTATGATTACGGCGCCGTTTGAGGCGTCCTTGATTGCCTTGTAGAAGTCCTTTATGATTTGCGCGCTTGTCCTTGTGCGGTCATAGAAGCACCAATCGGAGCTTGTCATGCTTTCGGGAAGCTCAAAGCCCCATTTTCCGAAAATATCAAAGGTGGAGAAGTCGTGCTTGATTAGGGTGTAGCCCCAATCAACAATTCTTTTTGTTGTTTCCTTAACGTAGTCAATAACCTGTGGGTGGGAGGGGTCAAGAACCTTGCTGCAGCGGCTCAAATACCAATCCTCGGGGAAGCCCACCTTCCTTGGCTCGTCATCCCTGCCGTCAACCAAGTAGCGCACCCAAATGCCCGGGCGCACGCCCTGTGCCTTGATGTCATCGGCAAGCGCCTTCATATCGTGGAAGCGCTCATTGAGCTTATCCCAAGGTGCGTCGCAGGAGTTTTTCTGCCAGCCGTCATCAATTACCATATACGGGATATTTTCGCCATTTTGGCACATTCTTTTTACAAACCTTGTGTCCTCAACAATTTCCTCCTGTGAGGATTTGCCGTAGGCGTAGTACCAGTTGTTGGAGCCGTAAACCACGTGGTCGGGAAGATAAGGGTTAGGTGAAAGAACGGCGGAGAATTTTTGCAGGGCAGAGTAGGCACTCATATTTTCGTAGTCCTTGAAAACAACGGTTGCGCACTCAAGCATTTTGCCGCCAAGCAAAACGCCCTTGCCGCCGCAACGTGTGTCAAGCCAAAGGGTAACTCCGCACTCGTCGTATTGCCAAAAGGCAAGGGAGTTTGGCTGCACCGTAACGCCCATACATTCGGTTAGCCTGCCGCGGTAGTCCCTGCTCATATCGCTGCCGTTTGACACGGCAATGTACCAGGGCATACATCTTTCAGGGCGGATTGACTGCCATTGCAGGTCTCCGTAGCCCCTTTCCCAAGCATCTCCAAGAACCTTGACGTCCTTGCGTGTTTCCATATTCCAACGGATACGGACAAAGGAAAGACCTTTTTTATAAGCGGTGGCAAAAACCTTAAGCTCATCCCCGTCAAGGGTCATTTTTACGCAACCGTCCTCGCAGTAGGTGGAGTCGGTGAGCAAAACGCTTTTGTCATCGAAATATATTGTGATGTTTGAAGGAATTCTTATTTTCATACTTTTAGTCCTCACTGAAATCGGGTGTATATTTTACTCCTATGGAGCTTTTGTCCTGCATATATCCGTCATAGCCAAGGCTTATGGCGTGGTCAAGGACGGAAGAGTATTCGAAGGTGGTCAGCTTCCTTTTTAATTCGGGATAGCTATCTCTGCAAAAGTCGGGGGTGTATTGAGCCATTAGGGAAAGCTTGATTTTTGAAATGTCAAAGCTTTCCTTTATATCCGTTAAAAGCTTGATGCTGTCGCGCCTTAGCGTTGGCAGGACAAGGTGACGGATAATAACGCCGCTTTGCATAATTCCGTCCTTGTCAAGGGTGGGGGCAGGGGCAATTTTAAGCATTGCACCAAGAGCTTTTTTAAACACCTCGTAGTAGTCCTTGGCGCCTGAATATTTTTGTGACGCTTCGGGGGAAAAATACTTGGCGTCTGTTAGAAAAACATCCACGTACCCCGCCATTTTTTCAATTTCCGTGTCAAGCTCATAGCCGCTTGTGTTGTAAACAACGGGTATTTTAAGCTGACCCTTGATTAAGTCAAGGGCTTTTCTTATTTTGTCCCCGTAATGGGTTGGGGTCACAAGGTTAATGTTGTGGGCGCCCATTTCTTGAAGCCTTAGCATTTCCTTGGCAAGACCGTCAACGGTGTAGGGCTTGCCGAGCCCGCCGTGGCTTATTTCCTCGTTTTGACAGTAGACACATTTTAGTGAGCATCCGCTGAAAAAGATGGCGCCGCTACCGTTTTCGCCGCTTATGGGCGGCTCCTCCCAACGGTGGAGCATAATCTTGGCGATTTTAAGATCGTCACCCATTTTGCAGTACCCTGTGTCTGTTTTTCGGTCAATTCCGCATTTTCTTGGGCATAAATAACAGTTCATAATAATCCTTTGTGTGTTGGCTTTGCAGTTAAACCGTGCCTGCTGTCAGCTTTATTATTTTTGCGATGCTGTCCGGCTGAACATCTGCCTCGTGGGCGGTGCGGTTGCGTTTGATTTCGCCGCAGACCCTGCATTTATGCAGAATGATATAGCCCTTTTTGGAGTCAAGCTCCACCTTGATGGGGTCCATAATTCCGCCGCAGGGGTTTTGCCTGTCCCCGGGCATAATGTCAACATGCTTGGAGCATAGGCATTTGGGGCAGTGGTTGCGTGAGGAATAGCCGAGGGGCTTTACCTCAAAGCCGCAGTTTTCGCATATAAAGCCGTTATCGTTTTTTGTAAATCGTTTGTTTTCCATACCGTTTTCCTAATTGTGTCAAATTATTTGTATGTTATTTTCCTACGCAGAATTTTGAGAAAATGCTGCTGACAATTTCCTCGCTTGCTTCCCTTGCGTCAATGATATCGAGGGCGGACAGGGACTTTTCAAGGGCGAAAAGAACAATGTCGGGGGTTTGCCCAAATGTGAGCGCCCCCTTTGCCTCCTCCGCTTCGTCAAGAGCTAAGCTGACGGCGGAAAATTGCCTTGCATTTGAGATTACCGCGTCGTGGGACAGGTCAATCGCCCCAAGCTCATAAAGCTCGTTAACTGTTGCGGCAAGCTCATTGTAGCCCTCTTGATTTTTGGCGCTGATGTATACGGTTTTTAGACACAGGGTGCCTATTTTTTCTAAAAATTCCTTGGAAATTGCCCGAGGAGTGTCTGTTTTGTTGATAACCGCAATGGCGTTTTTGCCACGGGCTAAGTCCAAAATTTCATAATCCTCCTTGGTTTCCTTGGCGCTTTGGTCGAAAACGCAGAAAAGAAGCTCGGAGGTGGCAACCTTTTCCTTGGCACGCTCAATTCCTATTTTTTCTACCGTATCAAGGCTTTCGCGGATGCCTGCGGTGTCTGCCAAATTCAGCGTAGCTCCGCCTAAGGACACGGTATGCTCAATAACATCACGGGTGGTGCCCGCAATATCCGTAACTATTGCAAGATTTTCCTGAAGGAGCATATTGTAAAGGGAGCTTTTGCCTGCGTTTGGCTTGCCGATGATGGCGGTTTTTATTCCCTCACACACGGCTCTGCCTGCGCGGTAGCTGCGCTTTAGGCTGTTTAGCTCGCTTATAACAAAGTCAAGGGCGCTTGCCATATCTCCCCTTGCCACATCCTCAATATCCTCGTCGGGATAGTCCACGGTTGCGTATGCGTGGGCAATTAGGTCAAGCATTCTTTTACGCACCTCTGTAATTTTTGCGGAAAGCGTTCCCCTGGCTTGGGAGGAGGACAGGCGAAGCTGTGAGTCGGTGGCGGCATCAATAACATTGCCGATTGCCTCTGCCCTTGAAAGGGTCAGCTTGCCGTTTATGTAGGCGCGGCGGGTAAACTCCCCTGCGCTTGCCATTTTTGCCCCCTTGGAAAGGACGCTTTCAAGCACGGCTTGGGTAACATAAATACCGCCGTGACAGCAAATCTCGCATACGTCCTCCCCTGTAAATGAGTGGGGAGCCTTAAAATATGTCAAAATACCGTCATCAATTATATCGCCGTCACGCAGGATTTCGCCGTAATAGCACTTGCGCGGCTCGATGACCGTAGGCTTTGCGCGGACAACCTGCCTTGCGATTTCCAAGGCGCTGTCACCGCTTATTCTTATTATTGCAACGCCACCCTTGCCTCTTGCGGTGGAAATGGCGGCTATTGTTTCGTTTAGCATTATTTTTTCTCCACTATAAAGAAATAAGGTGATGTGGGTGAATTTACAATTTGGAACTGTGAGATGCTCATTTCAAAGCGGGAAAGGGTGGAGAAGTACTCCTTGAGCATTATGCCCTCTAAGCTGCCCTCCTCATGCCCGGGGTAAACGGCAACCAACAAAATACCGTCGCGGTCAAGCATTTCAATGGCGCCCTGTACTGCGGGCAGGGTTGTTTCCCGCTTGGTGGTAAGGGCTTTGTTGCCGCTGCCGGGCAGATAGCCCAAATTGAACATACCCGCCTTTATTTTTTCGGTTATGTAGTTCTTTGCATTATGGTGGGAGTCGTGGATAAGGGTGTAGTTTTTAGGGCAATTTTCCTTTTCCAAAAATGCGGCGGTGCTTTTTAAGGCGCCCTCCTGTATGTCGAAGGCATACACCTTGCCGTTTTCTCCGACGGTTTTTGAAAGAAAGCAGGTGTCGTGCCCGTTGCCCATTGTAAAATCGGCACAAATGTCCCCTTCCTTTAAGTGGGACAGAATAAAATGCTTTTGTAATGTGAGTAGGTCTGTCATAGGTTTCTCCATAAATTAAAAGCGGGACGTCGTCCCCTACAAATGTTCTAATCCAATTATACATTCGTTTTCACTCTTTGTCAAGTTGTTATATATTTGTCTTGACAAAATTGGTTACAGGTGCTAAAATGTAGGTGTTTATTTTTAGATTTTTATTTTTGAAAGGAATTTGACCTATGAAATGGACATCCTTAAACGATTTGAGAGAAAAGTACTTAAGCTTCTTTGAGTCCAAGGGACACCTAAGATTGCCAAGCTTTTCCTTAGTACCTAACAACGATAAATCCTTGCTTCTTATTAACTCCGGTATGGCGCCGATGAAGAAGTTTTTCACAGGTGAGGTGACCCCACCGAGAAACAGGGTTACAACCTGCCAAAAGTGCATAAGAACACCTGACCTTGAGCGTGTTGGACATACCGCACGCCACGGCACATTCTTTGAAATGCTGGGCAACTTCTCCTTTGGCGATTACTTTAAGGTTGAGGCTATTGAGTGGGCTTGGGAGTTCCTTACCAAGACGCTTGAAATTCCCGCAAATCTGCTTTGGCCGTCAATTTATGAGAATGATGAAGAGGCATTTGACATTTGGAAGAACAAGATTGGCGTTGACGAGAGCCACATTGTTCGCCTTGGCAAGGCTGACAACTTCTGGGAGCATGGCAGCGGTCCTTGCGGTCCTTGCTCGGAGATTTACTTTGATAGGGGTGTTGAGCGCGGATGCGGCTCACCCGACTGTAAGCCCGGCTGTGACTGTGACAGATTTATGGAGATTTGGAACAATGTGTTCTCACAGTTCAACAATGACGGTCAAGGCAATTACACAGAGCTTGTGCAAAAGAACATTGACACGGGTATGGGTCTTGAGCGCCTTGCCTGCGTTATGCAGAATGTTGAGAATATGTTTGAGGTTGACTCTGTGCGCAAAATTCTTGACAAGGTTTGCGAAATTTCCGGCAAGAGCTACGGGGATGATGCAAGCAACGATATTTCAATCCGTGTTGTTACTGACCACACAAGAAGCGCTATGTTTATGATTTCCGACGGTGTTATCCCTTCAAACGAGGGCAGGGGATATGTTTTGCGCAGAATTATTCGCCGCGCTTGCCGCCACGGTAAGCTCCTTGGAATTAACCACCCGTTCCTTGTTGATATGTGCGAGGTTGCTATCGGTGAGAGCCGTGACGCGTATAAGGAGCTTGGTGAAAAGGCTGACTACATTAAGAAGGTTCTTTCTCTTGAGGAGGAGCGCTTTGATGCGACAATTGACGCAGGTCTTTCTATCCTTGAGGGCATTGTGGCTGAGGCAAAGGCGCAGGGCAAGGATGTGCTTGAGGGCGCGGATGCCTTTAAGCTTTATGACACCTTCGGCTTCCCGATTGACTTAACAAGGGAAATTGCGGAGGAAAACGGACTTAAGACAGATATGGACACCTTTAACGCGCTTATGGCTGAGCAGAAGCAGAGGGCAAGAAACGCAAGAGCTAACATTAGCGGCTGGAGCGACAAGGCAAAGTCCTTTGATATTGCAAAGACAGAGTTTGTGGGCTACACCGCTTATGAGTGCGAGGGCAAGGTTCTTGCTATTCTTGATGAAAACGGCGAGGGCGTTGACAGTGTGGCAGAGGGCGAATGCTCCGTAATTCTTGACACAACCACCTTCTACGGCGAGGGCGGCGGTCAGGTTGGCGACACAGGCGTTATTACAGGCGAGGGCTTTGAGCTTACTGTCCTTGACACAAAGAAGAGTGAGGGTGTTTACATCCATATGTGTAATGTGGCAAGCGGCAGTGTTAAGGTTGGCGATGCGGTTAAATGCGCAGTTGACAAGGAAAGGCGCGAGGCAATTAAGCGCAACCACTCCGCAGTTCATATGCTGCAGGCAGCATTAAGAGCAGTGCTTGGAACCCACGTTGAGCAGGCAGGCTCATATGTTGACGAGCATATAGGAAGATTTGACTTTACACACTTTGCGGCTCTTACCAAGGATGAGATAGCTAAGGTTGAGGCTATTGTTAACGCAAGCATTTTGAAGGGTATTCCTGTTGACACCGTTGAGACAGATATTGAAACCGCCCGTAAGAACGGCGCTATGGCTCTTTTTGGTGAGAAGTACGGCAAGGTTGTCCGTATGGTTAAGATGGGGGATTTCTCAGTTGAGCTTTGCGGAGGAACTCACCTTGACAATACTGCAAAGGCAGGTCTTTTCAAGATTGTAACGGAAATCGGCGTTGCGGCAGGCACAAGGCGTATCGAGGTTGTGACAGGCTTGGGCGTGCTTTCCCTTCTTAACAAGAAGGATGAGCTTATTGCCTCCACGGCGAGCGAGTTAAGATGTCAAAATGCAAACGATATTGCAAAGAGGGCGGCTTCCGTTCAAGAGGAGGTACGCGGACTTAAGAAGGAAATTGACAGCCTAAACTCCAAGCTGGCAGGCGGCAGAGTTGATTCGCTTATTGGCGGCGCTAAGAGGGTTGGCGACTTCGTTGTTATTACCGAGGACCTAAAGGATATGGGTGTTGATGCTGTCCGTTCACTTGGTGACACCATTAAGGATAAGGAGCCAAATGCGGTTGCGGTATTTGCAATCCACGCAGGGGAAAAGCTGAACTTTATCGCGGTTTGCGGTAAGGATGCCGTAAAGAACGGCGCGCACGCAGGTAACATTTTGCGTGAGGTTAGCGCAGTTACAGGCGGTAAGGGCGGCGGACGCCCCGACAGTGCAATGAGTGGCGGCAAGGAAATTTCCAAGATTAATGACGCGCTTAGCATTGTTGCGGATTTGCTTAGTAAATAAAAAAACAGGAACGGTGGCAACCGTTCCTGATTTTTTAATATAATGCCTTTGGGGTTGAAATTAAGCCTGTGAGATAATCAAGTGAAACATTATAGAATTTTGCAAGGGCAATTATATGGTGCAAGGGGATTTCGCGGACACCGCTTTCGTATCTTGCGTATTGTTGGTGTTTCATATTTAAAAATTCTGCAATTTCCTTTTGCGTTTTGTCATTATCCTCTCTTAAATCCCTAATTCTTTTATAAAAATACATAGTTCAAGCTCCTAAATTCCTAATAGTTGAAAAAATTATATCATACAACCAAACGGTTGCACTTGACTTTCAACCAAATGGTTGATATAATGTACATACAACTGTTTGGTTGAAAAAATTAAGGAGTTAAAATATGAGTAGTTTAATCGAAAAAATTTGGGATGAGGAATACAAGCCGAGTGAGGAGTGCGTTTTGTTTGGAGAGGAGATAATGCGGGCAAATCACTTGCTTGACGAAAAGGAGAAGGAGCTTTGGGAAAAGCTAAGTGATGAAAACAGGGCGCTTTTTGATAAGGTGATGAGCCACTATTACGATATGGTGGACTTTTACAAAAAAGACGCCTTTGTAAGAGGGGCTCGCTTTGTGGGAAGGATAATGAAGGAAATAGAAATGTGAGCCTTTACATTTGTGAGCCGATTTGTAGCAGAGGAAAGACCCAGTTGAACCCCGATTTTATACGGTAAATCTCGTCTTACTCTGTGTTAAAAAAACTTGAAAATTTTTTAATTGTCTGCGTTTTTTCGCCTTGATTAAGCCAAGATTTACTCGTCTAAAATTGCGAGCACCAAAAA
>JAFTMJ010000071.1 GCA_017452475.1 Clostridia bacterium
TGCGAGCACCAAAAACGCTTATTTTAAGATGATTTTGGCTGAGGCTTGACACAGCCATACTAAGTATTGCAAGGAAAGACTCGGTCAAAAGCGCTGAAAATAAACGCTTTTGGCGGGGTTCAACTGGGTCTCTCTCTGCTACGGTGGTACATTAAGAAAAAAGGTGGGGATATGCCCCACCTTAGAATTTTGGTTTTTTGTTATCTTTTATTCTTAAAGAAATTGGTTAGGATGCTTGCGCACTCCTCTGACAAAACGCCACCTGTGATTTGGGGCTTGAAAAGAGGGTAATCGGTTAGGTTCAGCATTGTGCCAAAGGCGCCTGCCTTGTGGTCGGGTGCGCCGAAAACCACACGCTCCACCCTTGCGTTAACTATTGCGCCTGCGCACATTGGGCAGGGCTCTAAGGTTACATACATTGTACATCCCACAAGCCGCCAACCGCCTAATTTCTTGCACGCCTCATCAATCGCCTTAATTTCTGCGTGATACAGGGCATTTTTTCCGTATTCACGGGTGTTATAGGCTCTTGCGATAACCTCGCCGCCACGGACAATGACAGCGCCAACGGGCACCTCATCCTCCGCCATTGCCTTTTCCGCCTCGCAAAGCGCCTCCCTCATATAAAGCTCATCCATCATATGTCGGCACGGTCCATATACTTTGGTCCGTTCAAGGCGATGAACTCCTTTCTTGCGGCGATATCATCACCCAAGAGAGTTTCAAAAATCCTTTGTGTTTCAAGCTCGTCCGCCGGGTTAACCTGCACAAGCCTTCTTGTTTCCGGGTTCATTGTTGTTTCCCACATCATATCAGGCTCGTTCTCACCAAGTCCCTTTGAACGTTGAATGGTGTATTTTTGCCCCTCAAGCTTTGCCAAGATTTCCGCCTTTTCCGGCTCGTTATACGCAAAATAAATCTTATCCTTAGGACCTGTGATTTCGTAAAGAGGGGACTCCGCAATATACACCTTACCCTCCTTGATAAGGGTGGGGAGCAGGCGGTAGAACATTGTAAGAATAAGGGTCCTTATCTGGAAGCCGTCCTCATCCGCATCGGTACAGATAATAATTCTGCGCCACTTAAGGTTGTTCAGGTCGAACATGGACATACCATCCTTGCTCTTTGTCTTAACCTCAACGCCGCAACCGATAACCTTAAGCAAATCAACTATAATGTCACTCTTGAAAATCTTATCGTAGGAGCTTTTTAAGCAGTTTAGTGTTTTACCGCGGACAGGTATAATCGCTTGAAACTCCGCATCTCTGCCCAGCTTACAGGATGTTAAAGCCGAGTCACCCTCAACTATGTAAAGCTCGCGAATTTCGGGGTTTTTGGAACGGCAGGCAACAAACTTTTCAACACTGTTGCTCAAATCGTTTGTGGTTGCAAGCTTCTTCTTAAAGTCAATCCTTGACTCCTCCGCCTTTTCCCTTGAGCGCTTGTTGATAAGCACCTGGTTAGCAAAAATTTGCGCCTGCGCCATATTCTCAGTAAAGAATATTTCAAGCTTACCCCTTATAAACTCGCAAAGAGCATCCTCAATAAACTTATTGGTAATCGCCTTCTTTGTTTGGTTTTCGTAGGAGGTTTGGGTTGAGAAGCTGTTGATGACAAGCACAAGGCAATCCTGCACATCCACAAAGCTGATGCTACCCTTATCCTGCTTGGTGTACATATTATTTTCCTTAATGTACTTATCAAGCTCACGGACAAAGGCACGCTTAACCGCCTTATCGGGGGAGCCGCCGTGCTCCAAGAAGCTGGAGTTATGATAATACTCAAGCATCAAATGCTCGGGCTTGTTGGAAACGCAGAAGGCGATTTGAGCGTTAAGCTCATATTCCTCCTTATCGTCCCTGTCACGACCCTTGGCGCTCATATCCCAGAAAACAGGAGCAGTTAAAGCACCCTCACCTGTTTTTTCGTTAATATAGTCAAGGATACCGTTTTTGTACAAAAATTCGCTTTTTTCAAACTTGCCGTTTTCCGTTTGGTAGTTCAAAATCAGCTTCAAGCCTGCGTTAACAACCGCCTGCTTATGCAAAACATCAAGGAAATACTCCTTTGGAATATTGGTATCTGTAAATACCTCAAGGTCAGGGCGCCAACGGGTCAGCGTGCCTGTGCGCTTAAGCTTTTTATCCTCAATCGGTGTAATCTTTAGTTGGGACGCAGGGTTACCCTTTTTAAAGTGAATTTCATACACTGTGTCCCCTTTATATGAGTAAACATCCATAAACTCGGAGGAATACTGTGTGGCGCAAGCACCCAAGCCGTTTAAGCCAAGGGAGTACTTATACGCGCCCTTTTCCTTGTTATTGTCATACTTTCCGCCCGCATAAAGCTCACAGTATACAAGCTCCCAGTTATACCTATTTTCCTTTTTGTTAAAATCAAGGGGAACGCCACGGCCTCGGTCATCCACCTCAATGGTCCTGTCATTATACACAGTAATTGTAATTTCCTTGCCGTAGCCCTCACGGCTTTCGTCAATGGAGTTAGAAAGAATTTCAAAAAAGGAGTGCTTACATCCCTCAAGGCCGTCGGAGCCGAAAATTACGGCAGGTCTTTTACGGACACGGTCTGCACCCTTTAACGCTGATATACTTTGGTCTGTATACTCTTTTCTCGCCATTTTATCCTCCCAAAAATTGTTAGAAACACTTTTATATTTTAATTCTAACACAAATATTTCTTTATTGCAAGTATTAATTTATTGACACAAAAAACTCTATATTGTATAATAGAGATAGTATGTCCACACCGTCTATATGCGCATTGTGGGAATAATTTTAACGGAGGAGCTATGAAGGATTTTTTGCTAAATGAGGGAATTGAGTTTTTTGCCTTAGTGCCGCTTTCCCGCTGTAAGGTTATAAAGGAATACTTACTTACAAAAAACGGATTTGACGAAAATGCCAATTTAATAATGATGCTCTTTCCGTACCGCAGTGTACACACGCCTGTGAATTTATCCGTTTACGCCTCGGTTATGGACTACCACCTGTATGTTAAGGGGCTGGAGGCGCGACTTCACGAATATGTAAGTGCAAAATTTCCAAGCGCAAAATTCAAGGTGTTTGCAGACCATTCCCCCATTGATGAGGTACACGGCGCCTGCATTTCAGGCTTGGGCTTTATTGGGGACAACGGCTTGCTTATTAACGAAAAATACTCCTCCTTTGTTTTTTTAGGGGAGTGTGTGACTGATTTAACCCCAAAGGAGCTGGGCATTGAGTATGCGCAGGATGCCAAGGTGAAGGAGTGCTTGCACTGTGGCAGGTGTGCCGCCGTTTGCCCCTCGGGATGTATAAAAAAGGCGGGGGGAGTGGATGAATTTAACCCAAAATCTCTATGCTTATCCGCCATAACGCAAAAAAAGGGAGTGTTAAGCCAAGAGGAATCACGCCAAATCCTTGAAAACGGCAGTGTGTGGGGCTGTGACATATGCCAAAATGTTTGTCCGTACACAAAAAAGGCGGAATATACGCCTATTGAATTTTTTAAAAACAATGTTATTACAGAGTTAAGCTCGGAGCTTTTAAGAGGCTTGAGCGACGAGGAGTTTTCCTCCCGTCCCTTTGCTTGGAGAGGCAGGAGTGTAATTGAAAGAAATCTAACACTGTTTGAGAAAGGAAAGATTAATGGTTAGCTTATATTTAGGTCCATACGGGTACGGAAAAAGCACCCAAATTATTGAGGATATAAAAAGGGACTACGAAAACGGTATCCATTCCTTTCTTATTGTCCCCGAGCAGCAAACCTTGGTGGCGGAAAGGATGCTCTCAAGCAAGCTTCCTGCCAAGGCGCAGCTATATACGGAGGCGACAAACTTTACCCGCCTTGCCAACTCTGTTTTCAGGAAAATGGGCGGACTTAAATACAACTATGTTACAAAAAGCGGGCAAAACCTTATTATGTACCGCACCCTTTGCGAGCTAAGGGGAAAAGGCCTCTTAAAGCACTTTAACGTGACACAGGGTCGGGAAAAAAGCTTTGTTTCCCTGTTTTTGCAGGCAGTGGGAGAGCTGAAAACCTACGGCATTACCCCAAATGAATTAGAGGCTGCAAGGAACAGGCTTGACAAGGAGAGCGCAACATTAAAAAACAGGCTTGACGATATGATAACCGTTTGGGTTGCATACGATGAGATATTAAACGGTCTATATGACGACCCCTATGATGACATACTTATGCTTGAAAGGAAGCTTAGCGACACGGAGTGCAATTTTTTTGACGGCTGTAATGTTTATATTGACTCCTTTTACGGCTTTACAAAGACACAGTTTGCGGTTGTAAAAAGAATTATCGAAAAGGCAAAAAATGTAACCATAGCCTTAGACTGCCCAAAGGATGCGGACAGCACCACAATGCAATATGTTAAAATCGCAGGCACGAAGGAGAAGATTTTAGGCTACTGCGGTAAAAATGTTTTTGTAAAGGAATTTACTACGGACTATAAGCACACCAATCAAGAGCTAAAATATGTTTGCGATAATTTGTGGAAATTTGACGCCCCTGCCATAGAGTCCGCAGGTGCTATTTCCTTAGCGGAGGCAAGCGATGAATTTGAGGAGTGCGAATATGTATGCGCAAAAATCCTTGAGCTGATACAAAGCCCCAACGAAAGGTACGGTCAAATTGCCATAATTACACGAAATTCATCCACGTATCAAGGGATAATTGACTTTTGCCTTGATAAATACGGCATACCCTATTACCTTTCTGTTCCCTCCAAGCTAACATCAAAGCCTGTTATCAAAATGGTGTTTTCCGCCTTAAGAGCCATTTCCGATTACCGCAGTGAGGACATTGTTTCTTACCTTAAGTGCGGATACACGGATATTAGCAATGAGGACATTTGCCTTTTTGAGGACTACCTATACAAGTGGGGCATTTACGGCAAGAAATTTACAAACGAGGATTATTGGAGCGCCAGTCCCGACGGCTTTGTTAAAGAAACCAACGAGGACAGAAAGACAAGACTTGCAAGAATTCAAGGTGTAAGAGAAAAGGTTCTTAAAAGCCTTTCCGTTTTGAAGGAAGCCTTTTCGAGTGGAAAAACGGTTAAGGAGTGCTGCAACGCCGTTTATGAGCTTTTAGAGGCGCACAAGGTAAGGGACAAGCTGCTTGACGAAATTGCCAAGGGTGGGGATGAGGCGCAGGAGCTTTCCCAAATTTGGAGCCTGCTAATTGAGTCCTTAGAGGAAATTGCCTTTATTTGTAATAAGATTTCCTGCGACTCAGAAACATTTTTATCCCTGCTTAGCTACTCTATGATGGATGCAAAAATCGGCACTATACCCACAGGAGAGGACAAGGTGACAATTGCGGATGCCTCCTTGGTTCGTGCCCAAAACATTCGACACGTGTTTATTTTAGGTGCAAATGAGGGGGAATTTCCTGCTATTATTAAGGATGACACCTTCTTTAGCGACAGTGACAAGATTGCCCTTGAAAATGTGGATATTAACCTTTCAGCCACTACAGAGGAGCGCGGAGATGATGAGTACCTTTTCTTTAAAAACTCCATTGCCGTGGCATCAGAGAGCGCAACGGTTACCGCCTTGAAAACAAGCCTAAACGGCGAAAAGCGGGAAAGGTCCATCGGCTTTGAAAGGCTGGTTTCTCTTTTAACGAGCATCACTGTGGCTGATATAAGCGATAAGGATTTAGCTGACAGAATATATACAGAAAAAATGGCAAGGGAGCTGCTTGGCTCCGCCTCACCTGAGCTTTACGAGGCTATTGTGCAAGAAACAGGGGAGGACGTGTCTGAAAAGAGCTTCACAAACACAAATGACAGCATAGGAAAAGAAGCCGCAAGCGCCGTTTACAAAAGCAGAATTTACCTATCTAAATCCAAGCTTGAATCATTCAAAAAATGCCACCTTGGCTACTACTGCTCCGATGTTTTAAAGCTTAAGGACAGTGAAAAAATCAAATTTTCAAGCAACTTGGTGGGCGACCTTATTCACCATATCTTTGAGGAGTTTTTAAAGAACGATGCAAAGGACAAGGAATATAAAGAAGAGGAAATTTGGGAAAAAGTTTCATGCTTAACAGATGAATTCACCCATAAGCTTTGCGGAAGCTACGCCATTTCCAACAAGATGAAGCACATGTTTTCAAGGCTGAAGCTGACGGTTTGCGTTTTTGTGGATGCCTTGCTTAAGGAAAGGAAGGCGAGCAAGCTCCAGCCCGAATATATGGAGCTTAATATTATGGGTGACGGCGAAAATGCTCCTTTACCAACGGAATTCAAGGTTGATGACCGCCATACCGTTGTAATGACGGGAATTGCGGACAGGGTTGATGTGAAAAGGGACAGCGACACAGGCACCACCTATATTAAGATTGTGGACTACAAGTCCGGCTCACACTCCTTTAGCAAGAAGGACCTTGAAAGGGGCTATGACCACCAAATGCTCTTCTATCTTTATGCCCTTTGCAATATGAAAAAGAGTGAATTTAAGTCTAAGCTTATGGGACTTACGGAAAGGGTAAAGCCTGCGGGCATAGTTTACCTAACCTACAAAATTGACAAAACGGACTCAAAGAAGGAGATTGACCTAAGCTCCGAGGAGGCAATCAAAAACGAGCAGACGGAGCTTATGAACAAGACATCAAGAAGCGGACTTGAGCTTGACAGCCCCCACACCTTGTCCGATAACGAGGCGTACAGGCTAAGCAAGGGCTACCGTGTGACGGAGGAGGACTTTGACTCCTATTTTGAGCTTGTGAAAAATAACATCATAGAGGTTGGCAAAAGCATGCTAAGCGGCGATGCCTCGGCTAACCCCGACACCGATATGGGTGCGTGCAACTACTGCAAAAACGGCGCAATATGCAGAAGGAGGGTAAAGAGTGTTCGTTTTAATTAGAAAAAAGGCTGAAATAAAGCTGACGGATGAGCAGGTTCTTGCCCTTGAGCACGAAGGGTCTGACCTCCTTATTTCCGCAGGCGCGGGAAGCGGAAAAACCTCCGTTCTGACGGACAGAATTGTTCAAAGAATTTGTGGCAATGACAATAGCGATGACAACGGCAAGGACAAGGTCAAGGACATTTCCCGCATGCTGGTCGTTACCTACACGAAGGATGCGGCAAACGAGCTGAAGGTAAGAATTGCAAAAAAGCTATCCGCAAGACTAAAAAAGAACCCGTCCAACCGCCACATTTCGTCCCAGCTTGCAAAGCTTGGCAGCGCGGACATTTCCACTATCCACAGCTTTTGCTTAAAATGTATCCGCCCCCATTTTGACAAATTCGGGCTTGATTGCAACATAAGGATTGGTGAGGACAGTGAGCTTGACCCCTTGAAATTAGAGGCGATGAACGAGGTTATTGACAGCTTCTATGAACAGGACGAGGCGGACAAGGATTTTTTGCTTGTGGCGGATTGCTATTCAAGGTACTCCGAGGAGGAAAAGCTCAGCAGCTCGCTTATCGCCCTGCACAAGAACCTTACAAGCTGTCCCGAGGGGTTAGAGGTGCTTTTGAAGCCCACCCTTGACACAGATGACATTATGACATCAAAATACGCAAGGGCGCTGATAAACCACATTTTTCGAATAGTTAAGCACTACAAGCCTTATGTTTCCGCTATTTACGGTGAAATAGTGTCAGATATAGAAAACAACAAAAAGTATGAAAGCGTTTTTGCGGAGTACTCCTCTATCCTTGGTGAGCTCGAAAACGCCCTTAAGTCACCGAAATACGGTGTTTTCCAAAGCATACTTAAGGACTTCCCCCAAGGAAATTTGCGAAGTGGCAAGAAAACTGCCGTGCCAACGGTGGACGTGGACTTTTTAACTTATATCCACGAGGGGCTTAAGAATGAGCTTAAGGACCTAAAGTCCACATACTTTGCCGCAGACAAGGCGGCGATTGCCACAACCGTTATGCAAAACGAAAAAATGTGCCGCTCCACATATAAAATTCTCAGCCTTTATGAAAAGAGCTTTCAGGAAAAGAAGCGCAAGCGCGGCGTTTGTGACTTTGATGACCTTGAAAAAATGGCATACAGGCTATTTTACGACCAAAACGGCAACCTCACAGAGGAAGCAAAGGAAATACGAAAAAAATACGATGAGGTTTATGTGGATGAGTACCAGGATGTAAGCGCAATACAGGACTGTATTTTCAAGGCGGTTTCCAAGGGCTGCAACCGCTTTATGGTTGGAGATATAAAGCAAAGCGTTTACCGCTTCCGCGCGGCAGAGCCCGAGCTATTCTCCGACTACAGGGACAGCTTTACAGAATTAACAAAGGAAAACAAGGACAGCAAGCAAAAGACACCCCGCAAGCTATTTATGTCAGACAACTTTAGATGTGACCCCGATGTTATAAAAACAGCCAACCACGTGTCTGATTTTATGTTTTTTAACTCTACGGGCTTTACCTATGTAGAGGGTGACAGGCTAAAGGGGTCAAAGTCGCTTATTGTTTCTGACGAGCGCTACGATGAGGCGGAAAAGCTACTTAAGGAGGACTATTTCAAATCCCAAGAGGAGCTTGACGATTTTGTTACATATAAGCCCCAGGTGGCGGAAATGCACATAATAAACAAGCAAGCCTTTGACGACTCGGAATTTCCAAAGGAGCTTGACCCCCAGGCTGAATATGTGGCACAGAAAATTTCAGGGCTTATAGGCAAAGAGCTATCAAACGGCAGCAAAATAAAGCCCGGCAGCATTGCCATTTTGTTAAAGAAGGCCTCCGGGGCTATTGACAAGTATATCGAAGCCTTGGACCGCTACGGCATTAAGCACGAGTACATACAGGAAATAAGCTTTTTTGAAAAGCCCCACATTTCCCTGCTTTTGTCTATTCTGCACGCCGTTGACAACCCCAAGAAGGATGTGCATTTGACGGGCGCTATGCACTCACATATATTCGGCTTTTCCTTGGATGAGCTGATTTTGATTAAGAAGCCGCAGCCTGAGGAATATGATATGTACACGGCGCTGACCAACTACGCAGGTGACGGCGATTTAGAAATAAAGGTGACACAGTTTTTGCAAAAATTAGACACGTGTCGCAACGAAATTAGAAAAATGAGCGCTGACGAAGCCGTTTCCTACATTATGAACAGTACAGGCTACCTATCATTTTGTAACAAGGAGGAAAGGCGGGACGCCATAAAGCTATACGATATGTCAAGGAGCTATGAGCAGGGTAGCTACAAGGGACTATACAGCTTTTTGCGCCACATTGATGAAATAGCCGAAAAGGGTATTAAGGAAACGGTTACAAGCGACCCTAACGATAGCGTTAAGATACAGACAATGCACAAATCTAAGGGACTTGAGTATGAGGTTTGCTTCCTTTGTGATACGGAAAAGGGCTATTTTGGAAACAACCGTAAGCCCGACATCTACTACAACAGGCAGCTTGGAATTTGCGGTTATGTAAGCCGCGACGGCGGTGTTGTTAAGTACGATAACCTTTTAAGGCATCTTGCTGACCTAACAAATAAGGAAAGCGACAAGGAGGAGGCAATGCGCCTTTTGTATGTTGCTATGACAAGGGCAAGGTGCAAGCTATACATTGTAGCAACGGAGGATGACGGCGGCAAGGCAAGGGCGAAGGCTGTGTCCTACCCCCATTTGGCGGATGAGTACACCTGCTACAGATGCGATAGCCACTTTAAGCTTATTTACAATGCTTGCTCCACTCCCCTTGACTTTATAAAAATAAGGGATAATATAACCCCTGACGATTTAGTTAGTTTTGATGAGGAAAATATGGAAAAGCTCAGCACAGATGGCGATAAGGAAAAGCGGGTAATAGAGCTACGAAAAAAGCTGAGAAGCCGCTTTGACTTTAAGTACGGTTATGAGCATTTGAGCAAAATTCCATCCAAGCTCAGTGTATCCACCCTGTATCCCGGTGTTCTTGACGACGAGGAAAATAAGGAATACGCAAAGAAAAGCAAGCTTGACAGCCTGCCAAGCTTTTTGCCCGATGAAAAGCACAGGGCAACGGGAGCCGAAAAGGGTACTGCAACCCACGTTTTCCTACAGTTCTGCAGCTTTAAGGACCTATATGAAAGGGGCTTTGAATATGAGCTTGACCGCCTTAAGGATAAGGGCTTTATTTCAGAGAAGGTTGCCGCCCTTGTTAGCAAAAAAAGCATTGAGCTGTTTAGAAAATCCCAAACCCTTCAAAGCTTCTTAAGCGCTAAGGAAATGATGCAGGAGTTTAGGTTCAATGTTATGCTGGGGGCTGAAAGCTTAGTTAAGGACCCACATCAAATGGATGAAAGGCTAAAGGGGGAAAAGGTGCTTGTACAGGGCGTTGTTGACTGCTTATATGAAACACAAAATGGCGAGCTTGTCCTTGTGGACTATAAAACCGACCGTGTAACAAGGGATGAGGACTACAAAAAAATCCTGTTAGATAAGCACACCAACCAGCTAATGTACTACAAAATGGCACTTACCGAAATGTTTGGCAGAGAGATTTCCAAGGTGATTATCTATTCTGTTCCTTTAGGTGAGGAAATAGAGGTTAAATAACAGAAAAGGGCTATCGCATTAAGCGACAGCCCTTTTTAAACGAGGGATATGCGGCATACCCTTTATTTTTTATTTAATTCAAGATACATCATCACCGTTAGCTCCATTGATGCGGCAAGAAGCACTGATGCTATCAAGCCCATTAATGTGTAGGCGGAATAAAAGGCGGGGATGATTGACAAAATAACGGCTGCCAGCCCCACGGCGCAGGTGGAAAACAAGTACAGCTTACCTACCCTTACAAAAAAGGTAAGAGCGATTAGCGCAACAAGAATTGATGTGAAAATGCCGCAAAGCATTGGGGCAACGCTAACCTTTTCAATTATGGAGCTGTCAAAATAGGAGTGGTAGGTTATGCTTTCAAAAAAGAAGCCCTCCCACTTTAGTGAAATGCCGTACGGGATTATTTGCAAAATCAATGCAACCGCAAGACAGGATATATTAATAATTCTTAGCTTTTTCAAGGTTGTTCTCCTTTCGGGGATTTGGGAAATCCTTCCCTTTTATTTTATCATAACCGTATGAGCTTATCAAGACATTTCATCAAAAGATACATTTTGTACACAAGAAATTAAAAGAAAGGGCTGCCCTATGCAGCCCTTTTGTTAGCATATTTTGTATATCCAGCCGTACTTATCCTCAAGCTTGCCCCATTGGATGCCTGTCAAGGTGTCGTAAAGCTCCTTTGCGGTTTTTCCGATTTTTCCGCCGTTTACATCATACTCCTTGTCCTTGTAGCAGAAGCGGCCGATTGGTGAAACAACTGCGGCTGTGCCTGTACCCCAAGCCTCCTCAAGGGTGCCGTTTTCAAGTGATTCAATCAGCTCATCAACTGACAAAAGACGCTCGCTAACCTCATATCCCATATCCTTCAAAACCTCGATACAGGACTTCCTTGTAATACCCGGAAGGATTGAGCCGCCAAGCATTGGCGTAACAATCTCACCGCCGATTTTGAACATAACATTCATTGCGCCAACCTCCTCGATATACTTCCTATGTACACCGTCAAGCCACAAAACCTGTGAGTAGCCCTTTTGGTTAGCCTTTTCTCCTGCCCTGTTAGATGCCGCATAGTTGCCGCCGCACTTAGCCTCGCCTGTGCCGCCCTTAACCGCACGAACATCCTCGCTTTCAATCATAATCTTAACAGGGTTAATACCCTCCTTATAGTAGCTGCCGCTTGGGGAAGCGATGATTATAAAGCTTGCCCTTTTTACGGTGTGAACACCAAGGCTCTCATCGTTACCGAACATATAAGGACGAAGATAAAGTGATGTGCCGAAGGAGTGCGGAACAAAGTCCTTCTCCACCTCAACAAAGGCGGTAAGAGCCTGCAAAAAGTCATTTTCATCTATTTCAGGCAAGCACATACGGTTTGCAGAGCGATTCATCCTTTTAATGTTTTCCATTGGTCTGAACAGACGGATTTCGCCACTCTCTGTGCGGTATGCCTTAAGACCCTCAAAAATCTCTGCGCCGTAATGCAGAACTGTGGATGCAGGATGGAGTGAAATATTTGCAAACGGAACTATCCTTGCGTTGTGCCAGCCAACCGCACTGTCATAGTCCATTATAAACATATGGTCGGTGAAGAATTTACCGAAGCCAAGCTCATCCTCCTTGGGCATAGCCTTTGGCTGAGTAACCTTTGTGATTTTGATTTCCATAGCATTTTACCTCTTTAATATACTAAAATATATTATAGGATTATCTTAGCACAACAAACCGCTTTAAGTCAATAGTTTTGTGAACATTTTTTGATTTTACTTGATTATTTTGCGTATCCGTGATAAAATATCCTTGGACTTAAGGTTGTTTTAAGTTTCTGTGCGTAAGATTTATAAAAAAGCAAAGGAGAATTTGCATTGAAAAAGACTTTAAAAGTTGCATTTTTAACTGTATTTACATTGGTTATGCTCTCGCTTGTGTTTATGGTAACGGGATGTGGCTACACCTTTTCCTATAACGGTATTGAGGGCACGGAGATAAACGAGGATGGAGAGCTTATCGTTTACTACACCAACGGCACCAGCGAAAGCTTAGGCGTTTTGCAGACTAAGCCCGGCAACAATGGTGGCAACACCACCATTAATGTAAGCGGCAGCAGCACATCGGTTGCAACATCCAAGGCGGCAAGAAGCATTGTTGATGTTATTACAGACGGCGGTGCAGGCTCGGGCGTTATTTATAAGTACAACGAAAAAGATGACGGATATTTTATTATAACCAACTTCCACGTTGTCAGCTATGTTGATGATTTTAAGCGTATGTTTATAAGCGACTCTATTGAGGTTTTGCTCTACGGCAACGAGTATGCGGAAGGGGCTATTTCCGCTAAGTATGTGGGCGGCTCAATGAACTATGACATTGCGGTTTTGTTTGTTAAAAATAATGATATTATTAAAGCATCCTCTGCCACCACAGTGACGGTTGCAGACTCAAACAAGATTACCATAGGGGACACCGCCATTGCAATTGGAAACGCAAGGGGCGAGGGCATTTCCGTTACCTCAGGCGTTGTCAGCGTTGACTCTGAAACAATTACAATGACAGCGGCAGATGAAAAAACCACTGTAGACTTTAGGGTTTTGCGCACCGATGCGCCCATTAACAGGGGCAACAGCGGTGGCGGACTCTTTAACGAAAACGGGGATCTTATCGGCATCGTGAACGCAAAAACAATTGTTGATGGCGTTGAGGGCACGGGCTATGCCATTCCTTCAACACTTGCGGTAAATGTGGCAGACAATATTATTGACAACTGCTACGGCACCGAAAACACAAGCGTTAAAAGGGCTTTGCTTGGCATTACCGTTTCTATTATCGACTCTAATTCGGTTTATGACCAAGAGAACGGAAAAATTTTCATTGTTGAAACCATTTATGTTGTTGAAGCCACCGAAACAAACCTTTTCGGCTCAAGCATAAAGCCAAACGATATTATTAAGTCCATTACCTTAGACGGCAAGGAAACATTAAATGTTACTCGCCAATTCCATGTTATTGACTACCTATTACAGGCTCGAGTTGGTGACACGGGAGTTTTGGTTGTTGAAAGGGCAGGAAATTTAGTTTCCCTACCGTTTACAATAACAGAGGACTGTATTGTTACTTACAATTAATCAAAAAAGCTGTCGCTTTGTGCGACAGCTTTTTTATAATAGCTCGTCTAATTCCTTCATACTGTTGACAATATAGGTGGCGCCTGCCTCCTTAAGCTCCTCATAGGAGCCGTAGCCGAAGGTGACACCAACGGAGTCAAGCCCGAAGCTTTTGGCGCCGTTAATATCGAAATGACGGTCACCCACCATTAGAATTTTGCTCCTGTCCTTTTCCTCGCAAAGCTCAAGGGCGTATTCAACCACCGCCTCCTTGGTTGCCCTTGTTTTTTCATCCGTGCTGGCTGCGGCAAGGTGGTCAAGATATGGCAAAATACCCTTAATTTCAGCCACACGGGTGGCATAAATATCAGGCTTAGAGGTGGCTAAGGAAAGCTTGTAGCCCTTTTTCTTTAGGCTTTGCATAAGCTCTAAAACACCGTCGTACATTGTACATTCCAAAATGCCCTTGTCACTGTAATATTCTCTGTAATACTTTATACCAAGGGTGATTTGCTCATCGTTAAAGCCGCAAAAATCCCTAAAGGATTGAACAAGGGGCGGGCCGATAAACTTAAACAGCTCCTGCCGAGGGGGTGGGGTTATGCCAAACCTTTCCATTGCGTGGGCAACGGAATTGGTAACTCCTATGCCCGAGTCCACCAGGGTGCCGTCCAAATCAAACAAAACGGTTGTGTATTTTTTCATTATTTTTCCTCAATTTTATCCACAGGGTCAATTGTTTTTTCAATTGCTTCATCTAATGTGTCAACTATACGGTCACCACCCAATATGCTTCTTATGCTTAGCTTATCAAGCATAGAAATAACTGATGGGGCGGCGCCGCAAATAATAACCTTAACATTATTTTTAGTTAAATGCTCAATTTGCTCGCACAAAAGGGCTGTGCCCGAGGTGTCAATGGCGTTAACACCGTCCAAGGAAACAATAAGCTCCTCCACGCCTGTAAGCTCTTTAAAGGACTTCTCAATTTTGCCCGCGTTGGCAAAAAAGATCGGACCCTTTATATACATTGCCTTTGTAACATCCTTTGTTTTTGAGCCGTATTTTTCATCATCTATCTCCTTCACGATTACACTTGACTTGGAGGAACGGTAGATATAAATAAATGCGGACAGAACAATGCCGATAACGATTGCGATTGTTAAGTCGAAAACTATTGTGGCTATCATTGTGGCAAGGAACTTTATAATGCCGCCTATGAACTTTTTGGAGAAGATTGTTTTTATCTCGCCCCACTCGTTCATCCTCCAAGCGGTAACCATTAAAACGCCTGCCAATGCTGCCATTGGGATTTTGAGCATAACGGGCTTCAACAAGAACATGGACACAAGCAAGCCGATTGCGTGGATAATGCCGCAAAGACGGGTTTGCGCACCTGACTTAATGGCAACGCTTGTTCTTGCGATTGCGGCAGTTGCGGGAACGCCGCCAAAGAAGGGGATAACGATATTTCCAACACCCTGGGCTATAATTTCCTGGTTTGCGTCAAACTCCTCGTTTTTCATCTTTGATGCGCTTGCGCCGCACAAAAGGCTCTCAATCAAAGCAAGGGCGGCAATGCTAAACGCAGGGGACAGATATTTGGTAAAGTTCTTCCAATCTATGGCTGAAAAGCTAAAGCGGTCATCCAAAAGCAGGGAGCTTGGAATGTCGGTAACAAGCTTAAAGCCGCTAACCTCGCCAAAACCGAAAATGACGGAAACAAGGGTTGCGACAATGATAGCAATTAGGGATGAGGGCACCTTGGCATTCCACTTTTTAGGCCAAGCTACCATAACGGCGATTACTATGGCGCCGATAAGCACAGCCCTCCACTGTGGGAAAAAGCCGAGGTCAAAGTATGACGCTATTTTTTCAATCGCGCTTTCGCCGACGGACACAGTGCCAAAGAAATTGTCAATTTGACCTAATGCAATTGTTAAGGCAATACCCGAGGTGAAGCCTGTAATAACAGGACGGGGTATCATAGAAACGAGTCTGCCAAGCTTGAAAACCGCACATAAAAGAATAATGATTCCTGCAAGCACGGTAACGACAAACATAGACTGTATGCCGCCCTGCGCCGCTGTCATACCCATAAGAATAGCGGACATAGCGCCTGTGGGTCCGCTGATTTGATATGAAGCGCCTGCCAAGGCACTCATCAAAATACCCGCTATTATGGCAGTGATAAGTCCTGCACCTGCGGAGGCACCGCAAGCCTCACCAAAAGCAAGGGCTAAGGGAAGGGCAACGGCGGTAACCGTTAAGCCTGCCAAAAGGTCCTTGGAAAACTTTTGCAGGTTGTAGCCCTTAAACTCGGTTTTCAGCTTATTTACATATGATTTGAAAAACATTTTTTCGCCTTCTTTTTATAGATATTATTTATTAGCGATTATATTTTAGCATCTTTTTTTCAAATGTCAATATCTATAACAAAAACCGCCCAAAAATTTTGGGCGGTTTATAATTATTTAAGCTGTTTTTCAAGAACTGTGGTTAGCTTGTTAAGGGCGGGTGAAAATACCGCATTAATTGCAAGCTCAACAAAGAAGTTAACGCTTATCAAGCCTACGAAAAGAAGGGTAACGAAGTTTGCCGCCACCAAGCCAAGCTGACCCGCAACGCTTGTGACATCATCCATAATGATAACACAGCCAAGGGCGAAAATGCCTGTGTTGGCAATTGGCGCAGAGATGGAAGCCACAATGCTTGCCACAAGTCCCTTCGCCTTGCCCAGCCTTTCAACGCCGCTTAACCACTTATACAAAAGCGCGGGAGCAACGCCTGCCAAGGAGCCCTTGACAAGACAAATTAAAATTGTCATAACAGGGTTCGCCTGGAAAAGGTATAGGGTGAATATATCCTTACCCACAATGCCCCAAAATGCGGCAACCACGCCAAAGGTTGCGCCAAGCGCCAATCCGCTTTTCCAGCCCAATAGCATAGCGCCTAAGGTTATTGGGATTAAGCAAAGGCATATGTTGATAACGCCAAAGCTCGCAATTGATTGCAGTACAATTACAAGGGCAAGCAAAATGCCTAACTGTACCAGCTTTAATGTTGATTTGTTTCTTGTTGCCATAAACGGCCTCCTTCTTAGCCATCTCACCTGTTTATGAGTACGGCGAAAAAATTATTTCAAAAATCTTGGTTTATATCAGGTATCAATCCTTATGGCATCGAGCCTTGCGGTATCAATCCTTTTTCAAGATTATTTGAGCTTTTTCTTGTTTGTGTTGTATATTACATTTAAGCCCTTAAGGGTTAAATTTTCGATGTGCTTTACTTCCCTTCTGAAGTATGTAAGAAGCATGCTTGCAAAGCCCCCTGTAACCGCAACGGGGGTGGTTTTTGGCAAATCAAGCTCGCTGATATATGTTTCCACAAAGCCCTCAACTGCCATAATTTGACCGAAAATCACGCCTGACTTCATCGAGTCCTGACTGTTTTTGGCAAGAACGGGAAAGGACTCATCCGCTATAACGGAGGGCAAAAGACCCGTTTGGTTTAGGGAGTTTAAGCTCATTTGTATACCGGGCATAATGTAGCAGCCCGCAAATGCCTTTGTTTTATCTACTGCGGAAACGGTGGTGGCGGTGCCGAAGTCAACAATGACAACGGGGGCGCCCACACTGTCGATTGCGCCTGCCGTATTGGCAACTATGTCGGCGCCAAGCTCCGATGGGTTATCAATTTTAATTGGATAGCCTGTTTTAATTCCCGGGCCGACTATTGACGGGGTAATGCCTGTCAGCTTCCTAACCGCGTACTGAATTTTTGATGTTACATTTGGGCAAACAGAGCCTAAAATTGCCCCCTCAAGGGTGGACACCTCATAACCCTCGGCACTGATTAATGCCTTTAAGGTTGCTGCATATTCATCCCCTGAACGGTTGCTGTCTGTCCCTATGCAAAGCGAGGACAAAAGCCTCTTTTTTTCAAACAAGCCAATATGTATGTTTGTGTTTCCAATATCAATCGCTATAATCATGAGCTTAGTCCTCCTTGCTTTTCTGCATATAATATAGCACAAACCCTTGTTTTTGTCAATAAATAAAATTACACTTGACTTTTATACACAAATATAATATACTCATATAGGTCTATTTATGTAAGGAGTGGCTTATGAGAATTATTACTGTTAGCCGTCAGTTCTCCAGCGGTGGGCGTGAGCTTGCCAAAAGAATGGCTGATGTGCTTGGATTTGACTATTACGACAAGGAAATTATTACCGAAATTGCAAAAAGCAATAGCTTGGATGAGGGCTATGTGGAATCCTCCCTTTCCAAGGGCTACAAGGCTGTGCCATTACATTTTGCAAGAAGCTTTTCCTTTGCTTTTACAAGCACTGCCAAAAGTGAGCTTTTGGTGGAGGAAAAGAGGGTTATTGATGAAATTGCAAAAAAAGGTAGGGATTTTATAATTGTTGGCAGAAATGCGGACATTTTATTAAAGGAGTATAAGCCCCTTAACATTTTTGTGTGCGCTGACCACGAAAGCAAGGTGCAAAGGTGCATTGACAAGGCGTTGATTGGGGAAAATCCGTCACGCAAGGAGATTGAAAGGCACCTGAAGCAAATTGACAAAAACCGTGCCTCCACCCGTGCAATTTTAAGCGAAACCAAGTGGGGTGAGTGCGTAAACTACCATATGGTAATAAACACTACAGGTTGGCAAATCAAGGAGCTGACCCCCATTATTTCAAGGCTTGCTGAGCTATATTTTGGTGATATGCAATGAAAATCCAATTAAGCGACCATTTTACCTATAAAAAGCTGCTCCGCTTCACTCTACCTTCAATCGGTATGATGATATTCACCTCGATTTACGGTGTGGTTGACGGCTTTTTTGTTTCCAACTTTGTGGGTGAAACCGCCTTTACCGCCGTTAACTTTATTATGCCCTTTTTAATGATTTTGGGCGCCATTGGCTTTATGTTTGGCGCAGGCGGTAGCGCGTTAATTGCCAAGACCTTGGGTGAGGGGGACCACAAAAGAGCTAACAGCCTGTTTTCACTGTTTATTTATATTTCTCTTGCTTTGGGTGTTATTATTGCCATTTTGGGCATTGTTCTTTTGCGCCCCATTGCTTCGCTTTTGGGCGCCGAGGGGGCTATGCTTGAAAGCTGTGTTGACTACGGCTTCATAATTTCGCTGGGGCTTCCTTTTTTTATGATACAAATGGAATTCCAAAGCTTTATGATAACGGCGGAAAAGCCACAGCTTAGCCTTGTGTTTACCGTGGCGGCAGGGGTTACAAACATTGTTCTTGACGCTTTATTTGTGGGCTTGCTCGGTTGGGGCTTGGAGGGCGCATCTTTTGCCACCATCTCAAGCCAATTCGTAGGCTTTATTTGCCCCTTGGTTTACTTTGCAAGGCGCAACAGTAGCCTTCTAAGGCTTGGCAAGGCGAAAATGGATTTTGGCGCCTTGGTAAAAGCCTGCACAAACGGCTCAAGCGAGCTTATGACAAACATTTCAATGTCCTTGGTTGGTATGCTTTACAATGCCCAGCTTCTTAAATATGCAGGGGAGCAGGGCGTTGCCGCTTACGGTGTCTTGATGTATGTTAACTTTATTTTTATTTCCGCTTTTATTGGGTACAGCATTGGCTGCGCTCCTGTTATCGGTTATCACTACGGTGCCAAAAACTCAACGGAGCTTAAGGGACTGCTCAGAAAAAGCATGATTATTATTCTTACTGCATCCGTGGCGATGGTCGGGCTTGCTTTAGCTCTTTCCGTGCCTATGGCAATGCTTTTTGTTGGATATAATCCCACCCTTTTGGCTCTTACAAAGCGCGCATTTATTTTCTACTCCTTCTCGTTTTTATTCTCGGGCTTTGCAATTTTCGGTTCATCCTTCTTTACCGCCCTCAATAACGGACCTGTATCTGCAATTATTTCATTTTTGCGCACACTTGTTTTCCAAACCGCGGCGGTTGTGTCCCTCCCTCTCGTTTTCGAGGCGTGCGGCGGCATAGGCTCTGACGGAATTTGGCTCTCCATTGTAGTTGCCGAGGCTTTGGCGGTTATTGTTACTTTGATTTTTATTATTGCAAAAAGAAAAAAATACAATTATTAAAATTTCCCCACACCAAAAGCGCCGCTTTATGATGTGGGGAAATTTTATTAAAAAAAGTAAAATTTACTATTGACAAACGAATAACCTTTTGCTATAATAGTATGGCACTTAAACGAACAGCCTGTTCAGTAAAGTGTCTTGCTATCGAGATGTAGCGCAGTTGTAAATAAGCTTCCAAGAAATCGAGCCTTGGCGATGATTGATTGGCTAAAGCGCATTTATGCATGGGAGCGTAGCGAGTCGCAGTAGCGCCGCGACAACTGCAAATTCTAAAACTTAATACTCTATCGAGATGTAGCGCAGTTGGTAGCGCGCATGGTTTGGGACCATGATGCCGCAGGTTCGAATCCTGTCATCTCGACCATAAAAATCCTAAATTGAACTTTTTGTTCGGTTTAGGATTTTTTTGTTTGTGTTGACTGTTTGAATATGCTTTCAACGCAAGTTGAATCAGGTGCGCAAAATTGCCCTAAGGCGTGATAGCTTGCTAATCTAAGCCGAGGGCAATTCAACGGAACGCAGTGGAGTCATCCTGTCTTTGACGATTCGACCTGCCTTTTGCGTTAGCAAAATAAGGTTCGCCTAGCGATAAGTGACACTCCAAGAGTACGAGTCTCAAGCGAAGTGCGATTGGCTAAGTGGAACTTATGCACGGGAGCGTAGCGAGTCGCAGTGAAGTCGCATAGGGGTTCCCCGAAGCGAAGTATGAGCTTTGGGGGTTCGCGTGATAGCTCGCTTGTAATCGACGCACGAAGTGTTACGAGTAACAAAGTTGCGATGCTTCCTGTCATCTCGACCACCTATGACTAAGTTGAACTCACGGGACCGTGATGATGACTTAGTCATTTTTGTTTGTGCAGGGGGTTACTGATTATTGAGCAGTCCCTTTTTTTGTTTCCGATTTAAGACACATTACTTATTGATTTATGATAATAAAAAACGAAAGGATATAGCTATGCCCTATATTCCCCAAAAGTAAACATAATAAAAGGCCAGTCCTTAGATAAATCTAAGAGCTGGCTTTTTTATGCTTTGGTAAGTTTTATATAACTTAACGCATTATCGGTTTGCGTGTACTCTATTCACTATGTATTTAATTGCAAAAGCAATTATAGACACTACTACTGTTGGGATACCTACTACCAACAATCCTGTTTGTATCATTCCCGTAGGTGTAAATTGTTCGATAACATCTTTCAATTCAATAATAGCAGGAACAGCAGATATAAAACCTGTAATCGTTCCAAAAAAACTCTCAGATATTACACCTAAAATTTCAAATATCAAATGCAACCTCCTTTCTCAAACAAAAGTTAATTTTCTAATATTACAATATTTTGTCAATACATTTTTGCACTTTTTTCAAAAAATGTATTGTATTTTTCACAAGATATGATATAATAAGTATACATTCAAGTGGTTTGCTTTAGCATATCACATCGCACCAAGTGGCTATTGGCGTAGTCACTTGGTGCTTTTTTATTTTATCTTAACCATATAAAACTGTGATATTTTGTTCAGCTTGATAAATAGTTTTACCATCAAACATTTGTGATTTTTCGAAAGATTCAATGCAAATTTCAATTTTGCTACTCTTGCAATAAAATACTTGCTCACTATTTGCTTCTATAGTGTCCACTTGCAAAACATACTCATTATCCTCTGTTCGATAACCGGAAATTAAATATTTTTTATTCAAATATTCAATTTCCATTTCTGGATTTGTATAAAGAGAATCTATAAATTCAGACAACTTTTTTCCTTTCATATTTAATTGACTCCCTTAAAATATTTCTTATACTTTTTATATTCATAGCGAGTAAATATCAATCGTCCACCCACTGTATTTCTTGCTCTACTTCCCAAAAAGTTTTGCCATTAAAAATTTTATTCTCTTGTAATGCTTTTAGACATTCTTTCATAGAACTACAATTTGCTTCCCATATCAAATTATTTTCAACCTCAGGGTAATGTTGTCTTATTTCCATATGAGCTGTTCCATCATCTTCGTTATAGCCTTGAAACCAATATTTTATGCCACTATAAACGAATATAATATCTTGACCGGTATAAGCAACTTCAATAAATCTATACGGACTTCCATCAATCATAATTTTAACCCCTTAAAATACTTCTTATATTTTTCTTTCATTTCTTCAGTGAGAAAATGCGCCTTAGATCTTCCGCCATCTCCTTCTTTCGTTTTGCTAAAACTACTATCATATGTGTGATAATGCAAAACAGGAGTGTGGTTATCACCGGTTAAACTCTTTTTTTGTGATATGCTATCTCAAGATACAAACAATGATTCTTGTCATAAAATCGAATTTCTCTGAAATTACCATTTTTATCCAACAACATATACGCATCACTTGAATGAGCTGATTCAGGCAGTCCGTGTTCTCCAGAAACTTTAGTTCCTTTAAGTATTTTCACATTCTCCCACATTCCATCAGGAGAAAATGCTGTGTCGACTTCATATACATAATCAACATTTTTTCCTGCTGCGTAAGTAGCTCTGCCACCCATATTATCGCACCACCTTTCTTGATGAACGATAATCTATTGAGATTATATTGCCTTCCATTTCTTCAAATGGAGTACCAAAACAAATGATTTTAGATGGATTTAGTTTCTCAAGCATAGCATTATATCCGCGCATAAAGCCCAGTTTATTACGCTTGCATCCTATCATTCCTACCGCCACTGTTGCATTTTGCTCAATACCATCAAAACAAAACTCATAGCTTCGTGGTGTGCTCCAACTAACTGTAGGAATTACAATAATACCTTTACTTTGCCAATATGCTCCTACCCACCTATTCTTACCTACGCTCTCAATTTGTCGCCATAGGTCCATATCTGCATATGTAGAATAATCTGGTGATAATAGAAAAGCATATTGAGAAAGCTTTTCAAGGCTTCTTTCAGGATTATCATAGATACCATTAAAGCGATAATCGTCAACAAAAAAATGAACTCCATTCTTTTTGTTAATTTCATTATCATTAGCTCGTGTATCAGCAAATGAAATCAAGGTTGGATTTTCAATATTCAACTCTTGTTTTTTAATTAGTGGAAATCCGTATTTTCCACTTGGTTCAAAATTATTTCGCATAAATAGCGAATTTTCACGCATAAGTTTGCTGCGCATTTTAATATTCCTCCTATGAATCAATATTTTTTCAAAAGCATGGTTCAAAAGGATATACTAAAAACGCCGTTACATTCAAGTGGCTTGCTTTAGCATACCCTTATTTTTATTGTTTTAAGTCCATCAAGAATCGTTGGCGCAATCCTTGATGTTACACGAGAACATACACATCAGCCCCTATCGTTGAAAATATTTAATAGTTTATTTTCATAAACCTTACAAATTTGATATTCCTCCCACATTTGATAACTTTGAAATCTATATTCTGCACATTTTCTTGATATTTGAAATTTCCGCTCAACATCAAGAACATCCTCGCATTGATATAGATAAATCAAAGGTGTCGGAGCTAAAGCATATGCTGCAAAATGATTAGCAATATGTTCTGCTAAATCACTTGCCTCTTTATGCTTCATTTTTATATGACATATTTCGTGCATAATAGTAAATTTTTGTCTGTGCTTAGATTGACTATCATCATAAAATATAACATATGTGTTAAGCTCTTTGTCAAAAAGGTTCAGTCCATCAATATTTTTACTTCTTAAAATCTCACAAGCTTCTTCAGGCAGTTCCGAATACTTTCGTAAAACATACCCCTCAGCAACTGCAATTTGAAAAGGATTTATAGGTATCTTTTTTATGTTGTGTTTGACATAAAGAGAAACAACCAGTTCTTCTATTTGGTTATATAGTTTTCTCGGCATTATGATACCGTTTACAAAATCCTTTTCTTCACTCATTTCTTAAGTAACAATTCAATTAACTTCATTTTTTCATCAGCTGTCAATGTTGTTGTGCTTCTTGCAACTAAATGGCAAATTTCATCAAATGAACCGCTTTCGCTCCTTCCGCTTACAAGATAATCTACAGTTGTGTTTAATGCTGTTGCTAAATTCTTAACAACCTCAATTTTTGGTTCTCTTTCATTCTTGATATAATGGGACATAGCCGATTCGGTTACACCAACCATTAAAGCAAGCTCTTTTTGAGAATATCCGCTTTCTTTTAACAAACATAATATTCTGTCACCAATTCGTTCCATAATATTATCCTCCTTTACTTATTAACATTATTGTAACGCAAAATTATCTTTTTGTCAAGTTTAATTTTTAAATTTTCTCAGTTTTTAATCCCAAATTTTAAAAAGTGATATTTTTGAGGTCGTTTTGATATACGATTTTACATTTTTCTCAAAAATTTCACATTGCCAAAAAGTTTAAAAACTCCTTTTGTCATAAGGGATTATCGTACTTTTTCATAGGGTGTTCAACTGGGGTTGGCTCAATGCGACCACCTATGACTAAGCACGACACACGGAATTGTGATGTCGACTTGGTCATTTTTGTTTATATTAAAATAAAAAATGATTAAAGGGTCGCATTTCCCAAGAAATGCGACCCTTTATCTATTACTTAAAATATTGGATATCCTGCTTTTTCGTGCGCTTCAAAAAGCTCATCGCAAAGAGCTACAATTTCATCAGTTGACAGCTCAGCTCCAGTGTGTGGGTCCATCATTGCGGCTTGATAAATCTTTTGCTTATCCATTGTATGAGCAGCCTCAATTGTAAGCATTTGAGCATAAATGTTTGATGAATTCATTGCAGCAAGCTGGAGAGGAAGCTCTCCAACAAAGGTAGGGTGTATTCCCTCTCCGTCAACAAGACAGGGCACCTCAACGCAAGCATCATACGGTAGATTTGTAATAACACCGTTATTAATAACATTACCGCCGATTTTGTATGGCTTGTTTGTATAAATAGCCTCCATAATGTGTGATGCGTACTCCTTTGAACGAGTATGCTCAATTTTGCCACCTGACATTAGATCCTCATACTGCTTTTGCCAGCCATTTATTTGATTTATACAACGGCGTGGGTATTCATCAAGAGGAATGTTGAATTTTTCAATTAAATCGTCTCTGTTTGGCTTTATGTAAAATGAGTTATATTCTGCGTTATGCTCACTGGATTCTGTGCAATAATAACCAAGCTTATCAATATAGTCATAACGCACCATATCACCGTGCTTTTCTTTTGCATTTTTCTCTTTTGCGCGCTTTTTAATTTCAGGATATAGGTCATTTCCGTCCTTGTCCTTAATTTCAAGAAGCCAAGCCATATGGTTAATACCGGCTATTTTCTCGTGTCTGCCCTCCAATTTGTCGCTCATATTCAAGCCATTAAGCAAATCTTTAGAGCAAACCTGTACACTATGGCAAAGTCCTACGGTCTTTACCTTGGTATATCTTTGCATATAGCCTGTGAGCATAGCCATTGGGTTTGTGTAGTTTAAAAACCACGCATTTGGGCAAACCTCTTCAATATCCTTTGCAAAGTCCTTAAGCACGTGGATAGTACGAAGGGCACGGAAAATGCCACCTATACCGAGAGTGTCACCTATTGTTTGGCGAAGTCCGTACTTTTTTGGAATTTCAAAGTCTATAATTGTGCAAGGGTCATAAAGCCCTACTTGAATTGCGTTAACAACAAAATCTGCTTTTCTTAA
>JAFTMJ010000072.1 GCA_017452475.1 Clostridia bacterium
AACATATACTGCAACACAGATTACAGTAAATGCTTCTAAGCTCTTTGGCGACAGTCAGTTCTAATAAAAAATCCGCCTGCTTCGGGTTGAAGCGGGCGGATTTTTCTGTATACAAAAAACACGAACCGCGGTTCGTGTTTTTTAAGCTTTATTTATGCTGCTTTCTGTAACTGAAAGGTGACATTCCCATACGGCTTTTGAAAATTTTGCTGAAAAAATACTGGTCCTTATAGCCCGAGGCGGCGCCTACTTGGCTGATTGACATATCCGTTGTTAAAAGAAGCTCACGGGCTCTGCCAAGTCTTAGCTCCAGCACATATTCGCTGGGGGTTTTGCCAAATTCCTTGGTAAACAGGGTGATATATCTTGAATTGCTAAGCCCCTCCATTTGGGCAAGAAACGGAATTTGTATTTTGGAGGGGAAATAATAACAGAGCCTTTTTTAGGTGGAAAACAGTACCGTTTATTTCGGTGTTAAAGATACCGTCGGTTACATAAATTAAAAAGTAGTCATCACGCCCTTTGCAATTATATGTGTCATAAGAATACGGCTCATAAATTGTGAAGCAATCGTTTACAAGGTTTACAATCAGTGGGGCCGTCGGTCGAATTTACACTTAGATAGTTTATGGTTTCAAGTCGTCTGTAACGAATATGTCTCGTTTGTGGTCACCCTCCAAAAGATTAGTAAAATTAAAAAAGTACAAATGCACAGTAAAAAAATCTATTTACATCCTCTTATGCTCACTATATAATGAAAGTGACAAGTTGTCAGTATGATATTGATTTATGCAGCCTGTCAAATAAAAAAACAACAAAAAACAAAAGGAGAAGAGTTATGAAAAAGAAAATCTTTTTGATGCTTGCAGCTGCGACTATGTTGATTTTTGCTTTTACATTGGCAATTTCTGCAGCAACGTATATATGCGTTGACGAAGAAACGAATGAAGAATTATTTAGATACGAAATTGCAAGTGGAAAGTATCCAATAACATCATATTCCGGCGCTGGCTTTGCTAAATACGATGATGAGGGAGACGCGCTTACATGGTATCGTACCGGTACATCGACTCTTGAAACGGGAGAAATGCAGTACACTGTTGCATCTGCTAAAACAAAAACACTTGTTAAAGATAACGGTGACGGAATATTACAAAGTTCTGAAATCACAAACTATGGTAAACTTATGAGTATTACCTTTGATAAAGATTGTGGCATTACTGAATTCGGAACGAACGATAGTAACAGCGGTCTTTTCCACAAGACATCAAATATGGAAATCTTTTTATTTGTAGATATTCCTGATTCCGTTACAAAATTAAATGATTATTGTTTTAGAAATTGTATTTGCCTTCTTAATGTTGGTATATCTGAGAATTCCAAATTGACAGATTTAGGTTCAGCATCGTTTTTTGGTGCTACAAGCCTAAGAAGCATATATATTCCAAAGGGAGTTACGGTATTAAAAACACAATTTACCTCTGATACATATTGGGAAAACGGGTTGTTTAGAAATTGTCAAAGGCTGGAAACCGTTACCTTTGCTGAGGACTCGTGTCTTGAGGTTCTTGAAAAAGGCACATTTAATTATTGCAATTCATTGAAAGCGATAACTCTTCCAAATAGCGTTAAGACAATTCAACCAAGAGTTTTTGCACATTGTCCCGAATTAGAATATATTAATTTTGGTGGCGGACTTGAAGAAATTGTAAGAATCGAAAATGATAGTGATGAATATGTATCATTATTCCAATATACTACAAAACTAAAAACAGTTGTTTTACCTGCTACATTTAAAGCAGAAAACTTGGCAGATAATTTGCACACAACCTTTGCTATAACGGGAATAACTATACATTACGCAGGTACTGAAGAGGAATTTGTAAAGCTTCAAGAGAAATTTGCAAAGGCGACCTTAGGCTCGGGCAATAAAGGAATTACTGGGGCAACTTACAATTATATCAGTCCTTGCGATGCTTTTTATGGTGGAGAACACAATATACAGACAATAATAGAATATGCCAACTTTTTATCCTCAGGATATAAGAGCGAGGGTTGTATCATTGAGGGCTGTAAAATAAATGATAAAACAGAAGTGCCTGCCCTCTTTACCTGCCTTGGCTACTCAGCCCCCGAAAACGGCAAAGGCGGAATTGCAATAGGCTTTACCGTAAACAGCGCAGCCATTGCCGAATACAAGAAAGTAACAGGAAAAACCCTTTCCTACGGCATTTTTGCTGCCTTGAAGGATAGCTTAAACGGCAGTGACATATTCGTAGACGGCGAAGCTAATGAGTGCGCAATTGTTGTTGATATGACAAAATATGCAACAGCGGCATTTGAAATAAAGATTGTCGGCTTTGAAAATGACGACCAAAAGACCGCGCAAATCGCCATGGGCGCATATGTAAAGGTGGATAACGATTACTCCTATATGCAAAACAGTACCCCTGACGAAAACGAAAAGTACTGCTTTGACTCCTTTAACGAAATCGTAGACTCCCTTTCAAACTGAAAATGTGGCAAAACAAATAAATAACAAAGCAAAAAGCAATCAAATAAACATCAAAGCAAGGCTGAAATTTCAGCCTTGCTTTAATTTATTGTATAATGAAAACCACGCGATAGTCGCGTGGTTCAAAAGAGGTTAACCGATGAGTAGAAATAAAGAAAAAATAATTTGAAAAAACAAGGTGTGCAAAGCCTCCATCGGTGGAGGCGAGCGCTTGCGCCGTGCCTTGTGCTGAGGGGGACCGCTTGCGGTGGAAGGAG
>JAFTMJ010000011.1 GCA_017452475.1 Clostridia bacterium
AAGCAGTTTTAAATGAGAAAATAGGTTGGATAACAAGGCGAAAAAGTGCAGGCAATTAAAAAATTGTCAAGCTTTTTTAACACAGTTAGGCAAGCTATTTTCCATTTCAAACCAAACGGGTTCGATTCCCGTAAGGCTAATGATATCTACGGCTTTATTAATTGGAGACGAATGGAACAAAAGCAGAGAAATATTCAAATATGAAAATATTTGCATATAATAATATATACAATAAAAACAAAGGGGATGTGCTTTTAACCACATCCCCAAAATTTTTATTTAGCAACCGATAGCATTTACAATTTCGTACATCTCTACAAAGTATTCGTGTCTTTCCTTGCAGAGCGCCTTCATTTTCTCAATTTCCTCAGGAGTGAAGGCGTCAAGGTCTCCATCCTTTAGCTTGTTCTTGTACATTCTGTCAACAATAAGCGCCCACTTAATATCAACAGGGATAATCTTGTCGTGTCTTGAGCAAATAACAACATCGCTCTGACCCTCAAGCAAAAGCTGAACAGCCTTGTAGCCGCATCTTGCCGCAAAGCACCTGTCAGCAAGAGTCGGGATGCCGCCGCGAACAATGTGGGCAGGGCGGTTGAACCTGGCCTCAATTCCGGTTTTTTCCTCAATCTCCTTGGTAAGCGCCTCGCCAAACTCGCTGCCCATACCCTCGGCAACAATAACGATAAAGCTGCGCTGACCCTGCTCCTTCATCCTAATCATCTTGGCAAACATAGCTTCCTTGTCAAAGGGCATCTCTTGGATAACAACGCCAATAGCATTCAAAGCCATACCTGTTTCAATTGCGATATAGCCTGCGTTTCTGCCCATAACCTCAATTACGCAGCAGCGCGCGTGGGACTCGGAGGTATCTCTTAGTGCATCACCTAATTTAAGCACAGTGTTCATCGCTGTGTCAAAGCCAACGGTAATGTCAGTTGCGGTAATATCGTTGTCGATAGTGCCTGAAACACCAATGCAAGGAACACCTCTTATGCTTAAGTCGGTAGCGCCCCTAAATGTACCGTCACCGCCGATGGCAATAATGCCGTCGATGTTGTGCTTCTTGCAGGTCGCAATGGCCTTTTGCATACCCTCCTCGGTTTTGAACTCGTCGCAACGGTCGGAATAGAGCATTGTGCCGCCCTTTGAAATTATATCACTAACATCGCTTTCGGAAAGCTTTTTTGTCCTGTCATTGATAAGGCCTGAGTATCCGCCGAGGATGCCGATAACCTCTACACCCATATCAAGCGCCGCGCAGGTAACACTTTTTATAACTGAGTTCATACCCGGTGCGTCGCCGCCTGAGGTAAGAACGCCAATTCTCTTAAACTTCTTTTCCATAATATACCCCTATATATCATCAAAATAAAATTTCAAAGCATATTTTACCACAATATAATATTAAAATCAATACCTTTATGAAATTTTTTCCAAGGTTAGCTTTAGAATTGCACTTACCGTTTCGTGCCTTATTTCGTCACGGGAGTGGGTGGGGTCAAGGTGCAGCAAATGGGACACGGTTTCGTTAAGATATGAAATGCCGATATACACAGTGCCCACAGGCTTTTCGGGTGTTCCGCCACCGGGGCCCGCAATGCCCGTTGTGCTAATACCGATGTCCGTGTTTAAAAGCTTTCGCACACCCTCAGCCATTTGGCAAGCGGTGGAGTCACAAACAGCCCCTGCGGTTTCTAAGGTCTCCCTCTTTACCTTAAGCACATTTTCTTTAACTGAATTATCATAGGATACAACTCCGCCCCAAAAAACGGAGGAAGCGCCGGACACATCGGTAATACATTTTGCAATCAATCCGCCCGTGCAGGACTCAGCCGTTGAAATGGTCAACCCCTTTTTCATTAAAGTCTTAACAAGCTTAGTGCATAAATCAAGCATATATAAGCCCTCCTTCTTTTCCTAAGTTTACCACAAAAATAAAAATTATTCAATAAAAATCACACAAATGAATATAAGGAATTTTTAAGGGCAAAATTAATGAAAAGGAGAAAAAAGATGAAAACAATTTTTACAGTACTTATTTCAGCAGTTGTATTTTTTACTCTACAAAATATTATCCCCACAGAGGAGGAGTATGAAATTTACGAAAGCACAGTGCGGCTTCACGTTCTTGCAAACTCCGACAGTGAGGGGGACCAGGCGCTAAAGCTGAAGGTAAGGGACGCAATTCTGGAAACAATGCAGGGCTGGGAGCCAAGCTCAAAGGAGGACGCCCTTGAAAAAATCGAAAAAAATCAAGCATCCCTTTGCAACATTGCAGAAACGGTAATTAAAAACGAGGGCTATGATTATGAGGTTGAAATTAAGGTTGGTAAGGAGTTATATCCCACAAGATATTATGAGGATTTTGCATTGCCAAGCGGGGAATACACCTCGGTTCGTGTGGTTATAGGAAAGGGTCAGGGACAGAACTGGTGGTGCGTATTATACCCTCCCCTGTGTACGAATTCTGCGGTAAAATACGATGAAGATGCGTGCCTCGAGGTTGGCTTAACCAAAAACCAATATGACCTAATCACATCAAACGAAAGCGGAAAATATAAAGTGAAGTTTAGGCTTCTCGAGCTAGCCTCGGAGGTGTTCGGTCTAAGCTAACTCTTTTAAAAACAAGAGCAAAAAAGACTAAACTGTAAACAAATGCGGGCAAGCCCCGCATTTTTTAAATAAGTCTTGCAAAAAGCTTAAAACCGTTGTACAATGTAACTATATAGCTTTTGTACAAGGAGGGCGAAAAATGTTTGGATACATTAAGCCTAATATACCCGAGCTTAAGGTTGTGGACTATGAGCTTTACAAGGCGGCATACTGTGGCTTGTGCCGCACAATGGGCAAATGCACAGGATGTATGTCAAAGCTTACCCTGAGCTATGATTTTGCCTTTTTCGCTCTTTTGCGTATGGCGCTTGAGGGCACAAAGGGTGAGGTGAAAATGCGCAGGTGCGTTGTTCACCCATTCAAAAAACGGCCAATGCTTGAAATAAATGACACACTAAAGTATTCTGCAAAATCCAGTGTTATTTTGACAAGGCTAAAGCTTAAGGATAATATTAACGATTCCCACGGTTTATCACGTCTAAAAGCAAAAATAGCGGGACTAGTGTCGCTGTTTTTCAAAAAAACCGATAAGGAGCTTCTCCACTTGGAGGAAAAAATTAAGGCATCAATTGATGCTCTTTCGCAGCTTGAAAAGGAAGAATGTGACTCCATTGATATGGTGGCAAATACCTTTGGTGAGCTGCTTGGCACCATTGCCTCCTTCGGCTTAGACGAGGCGGGCGGGCGTATTGGCTACGAAATCGGTTATCATTTAGGCAAATGGATATATGTTGTTGATGCCTGCGATGATTTTGAGAGTGACTTAAAAAGCGGCTCCTATAACGTGCTTCATTTGGCATTTGGCAAAGCCTTAACAGATGGGGACAGAGCGCTCCTTTGCCAAGCAATGATGCTGGAGCTTAACAATATGAGTAAGGCATTGGAGCTCGTTGATTTTTCATCCCACAGAGATGTGGAAAGAATAGTAAAAAACATTGTTTTTGACGGCTTGCTGCAGGTTAGCAGGCAGGCATTGAAGCTCGATAAGCAGGAAAACGGGCAAAAAGAATTAGTGAACGATAAGGGAGAAAACGGCAAATTATCGACACAGGGTGGGGAAAAATAAAAAATACGGATATTTTCCAATAAAAATCACACAGTTTTCACCTATTTTTCTTTACTTTTTAATAACTTTGTGGTAGAATATACTAAAATAAATTTTGGAGGAGCTTTAATGAAGAATCCTTACGAGGTCCTTGGCATTTCACCTTCCGCATCTAACGAGGAGGTAAAGAAAGCATACAAGACACTTGCTAAAAAATATCATCCCGATAACTATGCGGACAGTCCTTTGGCTGATATGGCAGAGGAAAAGATGAAGGAAATTAACGAGGCGTATGATGAAATTTTGCGCCAAAGAACCGCTAACAAGAATGGTGGTGACGGCGGCTCCAATTATAACGGCGAAAGCTATTATTCGGGCGGCGGTCATATATATTCAGAGGTAAGGTCTGCAATCAACGCAGGAGATTATAAAACGGCGGAGTCACTCTTAAACGGTGTTGCCCAAACAAGCCGCGGTGCAGAGTGGTTCTTCCTGAAGGGCTGTATCCTTATCCAAAGGGGCTACTACTTTGACGCGCTTCGTTATATTGACAGGGCGTGTGAGCTTGACCCGGGGAACAGAGAGTACACCACTCTTAGGGATAACCTCCGTGTTCAATCCCAATCCTATGGAAATCCCACCTCAAGGCAGGCAGGGGGATGCAATATGTGTGACGTTTGCTCCTTCCTTATTTGTCTTGACTGTCTTTGCAGATAAGAGCTATGAGAAAGACTAAGTATGTTACATTCTGCGCCCTAATGGCGGCGCTCAGTGTGGTTATTTTGTGGTTGGGCTCCTTGCTTGATATCTTTGATATTACCGCAGTTATTGTAACATCCTTCTTTGTGCTTATTGCAAGAGAGGAAATGGGGTATAAGTCCATTGCAATCTATGTTGTCACCGCCTTAATTGCGCTTTTCATAATTCCCAACAAGCTGGTGGCAATTGAGTATGCGATTATTTCGATTTACCCCGTGTTCAAGCCGTTAATTGATAAGCAACAGGTAATAGTTAAGTGGCTTATTCGTTTGGTTTACGACCTTGCTGCCGCATTGACAATCGTGCTGGTGATGAAAATTTTCACCCCCGATTCACCGATGTATTGGGACATCATATTTGCCTGTGGATTTATACTTATCTTCTTTTTGTATGACATTCTTTTGTTCCGCTTTATTATGTATTACCGCTTCAAGCTGAGGAACAAGCTGAGGATTGACAAATTCTTTAATCAAAATTAACTAAAACCGTGGTGTTTTTTGCCGCGGTTTTGTTTATTTATACAATATTATACGCAAAAAGTTGACAAATCAATATAGTATAAGTTAAAATGATAGTATAATATTATTAAACCTTAAGGAAGTATAAATATGTTTAGAAGTATGACAGCCTTCGGCAGGGCAAGGCAGACAGTTGGCGGCAAGGACATTTGCGCTGAAATCAAGTCAGTTAACAACAGGTATTTTGACTGTACTGTTAAAATTTCCAGGCTTTACAGCTTTTTGGAGGATAAAATTAAGCAGTACCTTCAATCAAAGGGTATTTCAAGGGGCAAGGTTGAAATTTATGTTTCAATTGATTTGCTTGAGCAGGACGGTGTTGAAATTAACCTTGACACCGCATATGCAAAATCCTATATAGACGCCCTTTATAAGCTTCGTGACACCTTTGAGCTAAAGGATGATATCACCGTTTCAAGGGTTGCGGCAAATAAGGACATTTTCACGGTTAAGAAGCCTGAGGACGATATTGAAAAGGACTGGGCGGACATTAAGCAGGTTATTGATGTTGCCCTTGACACCTTTATTGAAAGGCGTAATGTGGAGGGTGAAAATCTTCACAGGAACATTGCGGAAAAGATTGAAAACATTAAGGGCTATCTTAAGGAAATCGAAAAGAACTCCGCAAGCGACATAAACGGCTACGCAAAGAAATTGGAGGACAGAATTGTTAAGTTCTTAAACGATAATTCTGTACAAATAGATGAGCAAAGGATTTTAACCGAGGTTGCCATTTTTGCTGACAAGGTTGCAATTGATGAGGAGCTGGTTAGGCTCAATAGCCACTTCGGCGCCTTTGAGGACATCGTTGCTTCTGATGAGCCTGCGGGAAGGAAGCTTGACTTCTTGCTTCAGGAAATGAATAGGGAAACAAACACCATCGGCTCCAAGGCATCTAACTCCGACACAGCGCATTTGGTTGTAAACATCAAAAATGAGCTTGAAAAGATTAGAGAGCAAATTCAAAATATCGAGTAAGCGCTATGAAATTTATAAATTTAGGCTTTAACAATATGATCCTTGATGAAAGGATTGTGGCAATCGTCTCTCCCGACTCTGCCCCTGCAAAGAGGACAGTTGCGGAGGCGAAGGAAAAGGGCAGGATAATTGATTGCACGGGGGGCAGAAAAACCAAGTGCGTTATTATAACTGACTCTGACCACGTTGTGCTTTCCGCCCTATCAGCAGAGGCGCTTGGCAATAGATTAAACAGTGAAGGTGACGGTGAGTGAATATGAAAAAAGGACTGTTATTCATCATTTCAGGCCCTGCGGGAAGCGGCAAGGGCACGGTTGTTAAGGAGCTTTTAAGGCTCCACCCGGAGGTTAAGCTCTCCGTTTCTATGACAACAAGGAACCCACGCCCGGGCGAGGTTCACGGTGTGAACTACTATTACACCACCAAAAAGGACTTTAAAAGGAGAATAAAAAACAAGGAATTTTTGGAGCATGCCGCTTATAACGGTAACTTTTACGGCACACTTATAAGTGAGGTTAAGGGCAGGCTTGAAAGCGGTGAGGATGTCATCCTTGAAATCGAGGTGCAGGGCGCTATGAAGGTCAAGGCGGTTTTCCCCGAGGCAACCTTTATTATGCTAACCCCTCCGGATGCTAAGATACTTGAAAGCAGGCTAAGGGGCAGGGGCACCGAAAAAGAAAAGGATATTATAAAGAGGCTTAAGAGGGCAAAGGAGGAAATATTGCTCCTTCCCAATTACGATTACTCTGTTATTAATGAGGATAATGCGGCGGAAAAATGCGCCGAGCTTGTTTATTCCATTATGCAAAAGGAGCATTTTGTTGCCGATTACATAGACGGAAGAGTGCAAGAGCTAACAGAGGCTGACGCACCCCATGTGGTTGCTGCCGTTAGCCACAGCACAAAATACACCAAATCGATTATTAAAAAATTCAGATAAAAAGCAGAAAAAGGAGAAATAATTATGCTTTACCCATCAATTCAAGAGCTTTTAACAGCAACAGCAAAGGACGGAGAGGAAAGACTCAATAAGTACTCCGTTACAATGGCAACCGCAAAATGCGCCCGTATGATTACAAATGATTATATTGAGCAGCGCCACATTGCGGAAAAGAAGATTGCAAATAAGGAAACAGAGAAGGACTTAGCTTCCCTTATCAATAAGGAATATAGGGATGAAAAGGCTGTAAAGAACGCACTCCGTGAAATGAAGGAGGGCAAGTTTGAGGTTTATCTTCCAAACGAAGAGGGCTATGAGGATGCAGTGGTTGAGGTTATCGACTATGTTGAGCCCAAGGAGGAGTTTAAGCCATACAAGCCATTTGCGCAGGAAAATAAGGTCGAGGCAGCTAAGATAAGCGATGCATTTGATGACTTTGACAGCAAGGAGCTTATGGACGCTGACGAGGTGTTCACAAATGAAGACGGTTATTCAGTAGCCGACGCAGAGGACGAGCAGTAATTTAACATAAAGCTATAAGGGAGGAAGGGAATATGTGCAGTGAATATATTAGCGTGTATATACTTGATGTACCGTACCACGCCGATTGTGAATACACATATTTTGTTCCCTATGGCTTAAAGGATGCAATTAGCAAAGGCACAGCGGTTGTTGTGCCCTTTGGTCCCTCAAACAGGAAAAAGACCGCGATTGTTGTAAACGATAATGCTACATACAGCGGCACAGGGGCAGTAAAGCCCGTTGTGTCCGTTTTGTCAAGCTATTTTAAGCTCAGTGATGAAATGCTGGAGCTTTGCGCCTTTATGAAGCGGCAAACCCTTTGCACTTTTGGTGAGGCGGTGAAGTGCGTTATCCCCTCTGCCCTTATTACCAAAACAAAGGAAGTTTTTTCCGTGGCTAAGGAAATGGAAAAACCTACCGCTTTATACGAGTACATTAAGGCAAACCCCAATGTGGACTTGAAAAGGCTACAGGAAAAATTTGTGGATTTTGATGGCGAGCTTAAGCGCTTGGTCAAGGGCGGATATGTTGAAAAAAACACCGTGGTTGAGGAAAGGGATAAAAGCAAGTACGAAACAAGGGTGTTTTTAACCGTCAGCCAGGATGAAGCGTTGGAGGTTGCCGACGGTGTTGGCAGCGTCAAGCTCCGCGGCAAAAAGCAGGGGGAGATTTTGCGCCTGCTTTGCGAGCACGGTGAGCTTGCCGACAAGGAAATTTACGATACATTGTCCACCCTAAAATCGAGCCTTGACACCCTGATAAAAAAAGGACTTGTGGGTACTAAAAAAATTGAGCTTACAAGAAATCCCTACAAGCTTAAAAAGGGAGAAAGACAAAGGGTTGTTCAAAGTGAGGAGCAGAATAAGGCGTTTGAAGAGCTTAAGTCACTGTATTATGACAGTGAGCCCCACGGCGCTCTTTTATACGGCGTTACGGGCAGCGGCAAAACAAGCGTAATCAAAAAAATGATTGATGAGGCAATAGATGACGGCAAGGGTGTTATCGTCTTAGTGCCCGAAATTTCATTAACACCCCAAACCGTTGATATTTTTTGCGGATATTATGGGGACAGGGTGGCAGTTGTCCACTCAGCCTTATCAGGCGGTGAACGGTTTGACACATACAAAAGAATAGTTGACGGCAAGGCGGATATCGTTATCGGTACTCGCTCAGCCATTTTTGCTCCTGTGAAAAACCTCGGTATGATTGTTATTGATGAGGAGCAGGAGCATACATACAAATCAGATACAAGCCCTAAATATTTAGCCCACGATATTGCGCGCTTCAGGTGCGCTAAGGAAGGCGCTCTTATGCTCCTTGCCTCCGCCACTCCGTCTCTTAATTCTTACTATAAGGCAATGAGCGGAAGCTATACCTTAGTCAAGCTAACCAAGCGCTACGGAAATGCGGTATTGCCCGATGTTATAGTGACTGATATGAGGAATGAGCGTGTTCGTGGCAATATGGGCGCATTTGGCACAAAGCTAAAGGAATACTTAGGCAGTACTATTGAAGACAAAAGGCAGGCAATCCTGTTTTTGAACAGGCGTGGCTACCATTCCTCCGTTACCTGCCTTGACTGTGGCAAGGCAATCGAATGTCCCAATTGCTCCGTTGCTTTGACCTACCACTCATACAGGCGTATTGATGAGGAGCTTAGCATTGACAATATGCAGGAGGTTATGGGAAAAAGCGGTGTGTTAAAGTGTCACTACTGCGGCTACCGTACCCGTTTGCCAAGCAAATGCGAATGCGGGGGGAGCAATTTCAGCTTTGTGGGCTTTGGAACGCAAAAGACAGAGCAGGAGCTGGAGGCACTGTACCCAAGCACATCCGTGCTTCGTATGGATGCGGACACCACCACCTCCAAAACCTCCTATGAGCAAATCTTAGGCTCCTTTAGGAATAAGGAGGCAGATGTACTAATCGGTACGCAAATGGTTACAAAGGGGCATGACTTCCCTCTTGTTACCTTGGTTGGAGTTATAATGGCGGACACAATGCTTTACACAAGTGATTACCGCGCCGCCGAGCGTACCTTTTCTATGCTCACTCAGGTTATCGGTAGGGCAGGCAGGGCGAAGGACCGCGGCGTTGCAATTATTCAAACCAACTCACCCAATGACCAAACAATTCAGCTAAGCGCCAAGCAGGATTATGAGGAGTTTTATAAAAACGAAATTCAAATTCGCCGTGCCTATGAGTTTCCGCCATTTTGCGATATTGCGGTGTTAACCATGTCCGCAGTGGATGAGAGCCGCCTTAATAAAAATGCGGATATCATTATGAACAGGTTAGAGCAGGAAATAAGGCTCTTGGGCGTACCCGTCAAGGCGTATGGTCCGTTTGAAACGCCAATATACAAAACAAACGGCAGATTTAGAAAGAGAATACTGATAAAGTGCAAGCTAAATGGCAGGCTGCGAGAGGTTTTTTCTAAAATATATACGGATTTTACAAGGTCAAGTGACAAAAACCATCTGTCCATTGACTTTAACCCGTCAAGCATATAAGAGGTAGATAAAATGGCTTTATTAAAAATAGTTAAGGAAAGTGAAGATTTAGAGTTTTTAAGGCGTAAAAGCGCTCCTGTCAAGGAGGTTACTCCAAGGATTTGCGCGCTTCTTGATGATATGATAGAAACAATGCGCAACGCAAACGGCTGCGGCCTTGCGGCTGTACAGGTTGGAGTTTTGCGCAGAATAGTTGTTATCGAAACCGAGGATGGCTTGTTCGAGCTTATCAACCCTGTCATCACCAAGAAAACAGGTGAGCAGGAGGGCGTGGAGGGCTGTCTTTCCTTGCCCGGCAAGTGGGCTATTACCAAGCGCCCACAGTGCGTTACGGTTCGCGCAATGGATAGAGAGGGCAAGGAGTTTGAGCTAACAGGCTATGACCTTTTGGCAAAGGCAATCTGCCACGAGGTTGACCACTTGGACGGCATTATTTATACCGATAATGTTGTTAGAATGTTAAGACCCGATGAATTAGAAGAGGATAACTGATGAAAATACTTTTTATGGGTACTCCCGAGTTTGCAATGAACAGTCTTAAGGCTATTTATGAAAGCGGGGAGGAAATAGTTGGTGTTGTTACCACACCCGACAAGCCTAAGGGCAGGGGTATGGTTTTAACCCCCAGTGATGTAAAGAAATACGCATTGTCCGTGGGCTTGCCTGTTTTTCAGCCACAAACCTTAAAGGACGGCGCATTTTTAAGCACCTTAGAGGAGCTTAAGCCTGAGCTTATTATAGTTGTGGCATACGGCAGGATTTTGCCAAAGTATGTCCTTGATTTTCCAAGGTACGGCTGTATAAATGCTCACGCCTCCATTTTGCCTAAATACAGGGGCGCAGCGCCTATACAGAGGTCCATAATCGACGGTGATAAGGAAACGGGCGTTAGCATTATGAGAATGGATGTGGGTCTTGACACAGGCGATGTTATGCTTGTGGAAAGGGTTACAATCGAGGAAAACGATAACTTTGAGGCAGTTCACGATAAGCTTGTCTTGGCAGGTGCCACAGGACTTTTAAGGGCTATTGAAAAATTCAAAAAGGGTGAAGCGGTCTTTACCCCACAGGGTGATAGCTTTACCTATGCGGAAAAGATAACAAAGGCAGATTGCCTTATTGACTTTAATAAAAGGGTGCAGGATGTTCATAACCAAATAAGGGGTCTTTCCCCCATTCCTGTTGCCTTTACAAAAACACCTGACGGAAAAATCTTGAAGGTGACACGGGCGCACATTGTGGATTATAGCTCAAATTCAGCCACAGGTGCGGTTGTTTTACTTGAAAAGGGCATTTATGTTAAGTGCTTGGATGGGGTGATTTCCTTGGATGAGGTTGTCCCCGAGGGTAAGGGCAAAATGGATGCCGCCGCCTATATCAACGGGCGCAAAATAAGGGTTGGTGACATTTTAGGTTAGCACCGTTATGTCGCTTCGTAAGGCTATGAACAAAGGAGGGGTAGAGTGTGGATAATCCAAGAAAATTAGCGCTTCTTTCACTTGTAAAGAGTGACACACAGGAGTGTTATTCTAACATTGAAATAAACACCGTGCTTTCCCGTGCCAAGCTTGAAAAAAGTGACGCAGGGCTGTATACCCTTCTTTATTTGGGCGTTACCGAAAAAAGGATGCTCCTTGACCATATCATAGGCAAGCACTCCAAAACCCCTGTTGAAAAAATAGATGTGGAAACCTTAAACGCAATCCGTTTGGGTCTTTATCAGCTGATTTTTACGGACAGAATTCCCGACTATTCAGCAGTTGACGAAAGCGTCAGCCTTTGCCCAAAGCGCTCCCGCGGCTTTGCCAATGCTATTTTAAGGAGCTTTTTAAGGGCGGGAAAGAAAATTGATTTGCCAAGTGAAAAATGGACGCGCCTCAGCATTGAATACTCCGTTCCCATAGAGCTTATCAATTTGCTACGGGACTCCTATGGGGATGATGCGTGCGAAAAAATAATCGCTTTTGAGGACAGAGGCAATGAGCTTTCCATAAGGGTAAATACTCTTGTGTCAAGCACAGAGGAGCTAATGGCAGAGCTTAAGAAAATGGGCTACGAGCCAAGAAAATCAAAATATGCGGATGATATTATAAAATGCAATGCGCCAATTAGCGAAATTAAGGGCTTTATCGACACAGGTAAGGCTTTTATTCAGGACGAGTCCTCAAGAATATGCTCAAAAGCAGTGGGCGCAAAAGCAGGGGACAGGGTGGCGGATGTGTGCGCTTGCCCGGGCGGAAAAACCTTTTCTATGGCGATAGATATGGAAAATAAGGGTGAAATTTTCGCCTCAGACCTGCACAAAAATAAGCTTAGCCTTATAGAAAAGGGGGCAAAGCGCCTCGGCATTGACATAGTAAGCGTAAGGGAGCAAAATGCCAAGGAAAGAAAAGAGGAGTACTTATCCTGTTTTGATAAGGTTTTGTGTGATGTACCCTGCTCGGGCTTGGGTGTAATTCTTAAAAAGCCCGACATAAAGTATAAATCTATTGATAGCATTACATCACTGCCTCAAATACAGTACGATATTTTGTCAAACTGCTCAGCCTATGTAAAGGTGGGTGGCACTCTTGTTTACTCCACCTGCACAATTTGCAGGGCAGAAAACGAAAGCAACATACTTCGCTTTTTGGAGGAAAACGATGGCTTTGTGCCTGTGGATTTCCAAATGGGCGAGGTCAAATCGCAAAACGGTATGTATACCTTTTTGCCGCACATAACAGGTACAGACGGTTTTTTTGTGGCTAAGCTGAAAAGGGTGAAATGATGGAAAATATTAAGTATGATATATTGTCCCTTACTCAAGGCGAGGTGGAAAAAATCGTTTTGGAGTTAGGGGAGCCTAAGTTTAGAGCCAAGCAAATTTTTGGCTGGATAAACAAGGGTATGTGGGGGGCTGAAATGAAAAATGTCCCCGCGCTTTTGCAGAAAAAGCTAGAGGACGTGTGCGAGTTTCGCCTGCCAAAGGTGAAAAGAAGGCTTGTTTCTCAGCTTGACGGCACGGTTAAATATTTGTTTGAGCTAATAGACGGCGAGTACATAGAGTCCGTGTTTATGAGGTATGAGCATGGAAACACCCTGTGCATTTCCTCACAGGTTGGCTGCCGTATGGGCTGTAAGTTCTGCGCCTCTACCCTTTTGGGCAGGGTCAGGGACTTAACCCCCTCGGAAATGCTGGGTCAAATCATCGCCGCCGAAAAGGACACAGGGGAGCGTATTTCAAATGTGGTTATGATGGGCATCGGTGAGCCCCTTGATAACTACGATAACACAATCAAATTCTTGCGCCTTGTCAGCGCGGACGAGGGGTTGAACATCGGTCTTAGGCATATTTCCGTTTCCACCTGCGGTCTTGTCGATAAAATTGACCGCTTGGCAGAGGAGGGCTTGCCAATTACCCTGTCTGTTTCTCTCCACGCATATGATAACGAGGTGCGCAGCGGTATAATGCCCGTGAACAATAAGTACCCAATTGAGCAGCTTTTGAACGCCTGTGACAGGTATTTTAAAAGGACAGGCAGGCGCATTTCCTTTGAGTACACCTTAATCGGTGGGAAAAATGACACGGTTGAGGGGGCGTGCCGCTTGGCAAGCATACTTAAAAAATATATCCACGGCACCTGTCATGTTAATCTAATCCCATTAAATGAGGTTGAGGAAACAAGGCTGGAAACATCAAGGAATGTAAACAATTTTAAGAACAAATTAGTCTCTCTTGGCATAAACGCAACCGTAAGGCGCAGGCTTGGCTCTGACATCAACGCCTCCTGCGGTCAGCTAAGAAGACAGGAGAAAAGGGACGAATAAAATGATTTGCACAGGAAATACAGATATAGGTGTTGTAAGGAACATAAACCAAGACACCTTTATACTAAAGAAATACTCTGAAAAGACCTGCCTTTGTATCGTATGTGACGGTATGGGCGGTGCCAAGGGTGGTGAGGAGGCTTCCCGTCTTGCCGCAGAAACCTTTGCAGAGGTAATTGATGAGTTTATAACCCCCTTTATCGGTCAAAAGGAAAAGGGCTTTAGTGTAAACGATGTGAAAAAGACAATGAAAAAGGCGCTTATGTATGCAAACGATGCAGTGTATGATGCTTCAAGGTGTGACCCCCGCCTAAAGGGTATGGGCACCACACTGGTTGCCGCCCTTGTTATCGGCAAAAATGTTTTTTGCTTAAATGTGGGGGACAGCCGTATGTACTTTATGAAGGGCACAAAGATTAAGCAAATAACAAAGGACCACTCCTATGTTCAGCACCTAATTGATTTAGGCAAGATAACAAAGGATGATGCGGAGTATCAGCTTAACAAAAACATAATCACCCGTGCGGTTGGCACAGAGATTACAGTTGACCCGGATATTTATAAGTCTGCGGTAAGTGAGGGCACCTTCATTCTTCTATGCTCCGACGGGCTTTGCAACTATGTAAATGATGAAACAATTTGCGATATCGTTTCAAACGATTATCAAGCAAAAAATATAGATGAAATAGGCTTAAACATTAAGGTCAGCAAGCTGATTGACACAGCAAATCACAACGGCGGCGGGGACAACATTACTGCCGTATTAGTAAAGGTATAAGGGAGGGACAGTGCGTGGATAAGAAAAACGAAAAAATCGAAAAATATAAGGCGTACGAGGGTCATCTCCTTGATAAGCGCTATGTGCTTGAGCATTTGATAGGCGTTGGCGGTATGGCAGTTGTGTTCAGAGCCAGGGATGTGGTTTTGAACAATATGACCGTTGCAGTTAAAATGCTTAAGGAGGAGGCCGCTTGCGACGAGGTTGTTGTTAAGCGGTTCAAGAACGAGGGCAAGGCGCAGTCCACCCTTGACCACCCAAATATTGTTAGGGTGTTTGACGTGTCCGTAAAGGGCGAGGTTAAGTACATGGTTATGGAATATGTGTACGGCATCACCCTTAAAAATTATTTGGTTGGCAAAAAGGGACCTCTTTCCTTCGATGAGATAATGAGCTACGGAATACAAATTCTAAATGCCCTATGCCAAGCCCACGATAACTTGATTATACATAGAGATATTAAGCCGCAAAACATTATGGTGCTTAAAAACGGTCAAATCAAGATGATGGACTTTGGCATTGCCAAGCTTCCAAACACGGAAACCGTAACAGTTACCGATAAGGCAATAGGCACAGTTTACTATATGTCGCCCGAGCAGGCAAGGGGCAAGCGCGTTGATATGCGGACGGATATTTACTCCTACGGCGCTATGCTTTACGAGCTTTGCACAGGTAAAACCCCGTTTAATGGAGATAGCCCCTGTGATATCCTGGTTAAGCATATTACTGAAAAGCCAGTGCCCCCAAGAAGCATTAACCCCAATGTGCCTCTTGGTCTTGAACAGATAATCCTTTGCGCAATGAGCAAAAGCGCAGACGATAGGTTTGACTCTGCCGAAGAGCTTTTAAGCTATATGAAGCGCCTGCAAAAGAACAAAAGGCTCAAGTTTAGGGAGCTTCCCTCAAACGGCTTCTTTACCAACCTAATCGGCAGCATCAAAAACGCCTTTACCAAGAAAAAGGATAAAAAATGATAAAAGGAACAGTCTTAAAGGGTCTTGGCGGACTTTACACCGTGCGCTTAGACCAAGAATATAACGGCTTAACAGAGGTTAGTGTCCGTGGCAGGGGCTCCTTCCGTCACGATAAGCTTGTGCTTTTAACGGGAGATAGGGTCATCTTAGAGCCACAGGCGGACGGTAGCTATTTCTGCAAGGAAATCCTTGAAAGGAAGAACTCCTTAATTCGCCCGCCCCTTGCAAACCTTGACATTATCTTTGTTGTTATCCCCTGCAAAAGGCCAATGCCTTCCTTTGAAATTATCGATAAGATGATAGCAATAGCGGAGCATAACAAAATCGACCCTGTAATCTTGATTACAAAGGCTGATTTGGATGGGGACTTTGCCCAAAATGTAAAAAGGATTTATGAAAACAGCGGCTTTACCGCCCTTGTTACCTCATCTGAAAGCCAAGAGGGGGTTGGCACCGTGCGTGAATACCTAAAATCACGCGCAGTAAACGAAGCCCCCATTTGCGCCTTCGCAGGAGTGTCGGGTGCTGGCAAAAGCACACTAATGAACGCAATTTTCCCCACCCTGTGTCTTGAAACGGGGGATTTGAGCCAAAAAATCGAGCGTGGCAAAAACACCACAAGACACACAGAGCTGTTTTCCTTAAGCCAGCTTTTTGGGGAGGAATATAAGGGCTATTTGGCAGACACTCCGGGCTTTTCACTCCTTGACTTTGAACGCTTTGATTTCTTCGGCTTAGAGGATTTGTTTAATAATTTTAGGGACTTTAGAGCATCGGAGGGCAGGTGTAAGTACACCAAATGCTCCCACACCAAGGAGGAGGGCTGTGATGTTTTGTCAAGGGTAAAGCGCGGCGAAATTGAAAAAACACGGCACGAAAGCTACTGCGCCCTATACGAAATTTTAAAGAAAAAGCCATCCTGGAAAAAGTAGTGGCAAAATAACAAAGGCTTCCATATTATATAGTAGGCGCCTTGCCTAATATAAATAGGGAGCCTTTATTTATGAAAATCGTACTTATAAAATCGCCAAAAATATTAGCGCCGATTTTACGCAAAATATTTAAAGTAAAGAAATAATAAAAATCCACCACCGGTGGATTTTTATTATTTCATTTTAAGGTTATGCGCAGTGGGGGGCGCCATACGGTAATTTTGGAAGAAAGGAATTCGTCCTTTGTTACCCCCTCCAGGTCTGAAAGTGAGTTTACCTCCCTGTCCCCAAGCGCAACAATTACATCGTAGGGCAAAATACCCTTTGCCGATGCCTTTGCAAATTGGTCAACGTCGCAAACAAGCACGCCATTGTGTCCTGCCGTTGCAAACACCGTCATTTCACCGTCGGTTTCGATATTTTTAAGCTTCATATCAAACAAGGTAATAATATTGGACTTGCTCTTTTTTAGGCTTCTGTTGATTTTTGGCAAATCAGGAGTTCTTGCAAGCTTTTTAAGCGGCTCATACCTTACGCCAAACTCACAAGGAAAATTCTCAAATCCGGAAATTTTTGGAGAAATTACCCTGTAATCGCCGCGCTTAGCATCTGCAAAAACACATTTTGTTTTAATTGAGCCCTTGTCCATACCGGTGATTTTTTCAAGCTCCGGAGCATTTTTAACACCCTTGGCGTTTTTTGAATGTAAAATATTAAAATCAATGCTTTTTCCAAAGCCGTGCTCCATCATAATTGGCTGATACTCGTTAAAAATAATGTTGTTTTCAACCACGTCTCCGCTATTTTCGTACCAAACGTGCAAATGTATGGAGTTGTTGACTGTTATATTGTTATGAACGTGTCGGCAAAAGCCCTCGCGTAGCTTTATGCCACCGTTCAAGCATAAATTATTGTAAATTTCATAATACGATGAGCCATCATCAAGGTCAATGTCCCAGCCCCTGTCGCAACGGAAACGGCTGTTTCTTATAATAGTTTTACTCATACAGTCAAGGTTTGCATACTTGTAAATTTCGCTTTGCTCAAGGTCGCTAAGATGCCAGTATCTGTCCCTACCCCAGGAGTTAAAGCTTCCGTGATCGCCCGTTTCCTTAACCGTGTCAAATACATCGCATCCGTCAATTAAATGTCCGCCGAAGGTACCCTCGGAAATGTTTATTCCCGCGCGGGATGCATCGTAAATGCTTGTGTTAATAACGCTAATTCCGTAAGCCATTGAAATCTCAACGCCCGTTGCTTGCTTTTCAACGGCACCAACATGCTCAATTAAGCAGTCCTCGACAGTGCAATTCTTGGGATATTCATTACTCTTAGGACCTCTTTTTTTGTCAATGTCAAAAAAGCTTTGACTCTTAGTTGCCTCAAACAGAGGGCTACGCACAGAGCTTGGCTTACCAACAAAGCAAACGCCACTCGCACCAAGGTCCTTGAAATGACATTTGGAAATAGAAATATTACTATTTTTGCCATCAACAAAAACACCGTTTGTGCCAATATCAAAAAGTGAGCAATTTGAAACAGAGCAGTTACTTGAATTTGTAAAATAAACGGCTCCGCCTCTGTATATGGTCCAGTCACTTCGTAAAAGGGGCTCATAGGGTCGCATAAAGGTTCTTTTTGCACCTCTGAATTTAATATTCTTAAGGCTTACATTTTTGCATCCCTTAAATACGAAAAAGCTTGAATTTACGCAAATTTCCGCACTGTTTAAATCGTGTCCTTCCTTTAAAATTACATAAACACGCTTATTTTCCTTGTCAAAATACCATTCCCCGGGCTCTGTCATCTCCTCGCGCACATTTTCAATGTACTTAAAGTCGGAGTGCATACCCATTTGCCTGTTGTTTTGCCAACCGCCAATATAGGTAAGCTCACCGTTTTCGTCCTTGCCGGTTACCTCATAGCAGTACCCACCCCAATTGTGCAGGTGCATTGCGTGTATGTAAGCGCCCTTCGGGCTTTTCCATCGGTCAGCCTTAGCCTTTGATAAAACATCTCTTGAAAATCCGCCAAAAACTCTTATGTTGGGGTTATATTTCGGGAAGCGCGCCATTTGGTATTTTTCGCCATTGATATATAGAGCATCGGCATCATATTCCGTTACCGCAGAGAATACACCGTTGCCCTCATCTACCCAACCATCAATTTTAACACAGCCCTGTATAACAGTGCTTTTGTCCCCACGAAGCTCAATTTCCTTACCCTTAACCAAAATGGCATCCGTCAAATTGTAAACACCGTTCTTTAAGGAAATAACGGTTTTTTCGCCTTCCTTATGGCAGGTAAAGCCATAGCCGCTTTTGCCGTTAATCAAGGCGGAAAGCTTTTTATACGATAGCTTTTTTAGATACTCTCCCCGTCTTTTTGCCTTGCTCTTGTCATTAAATACTTCAAAATAGCAAAGGTTAAGGGGCAGTTTTTTATAAAGAAGCTCTGAGCATACGCCAAAGTCGTATTTTTTGTCAGTTTGTGTCAAATATATATAGAACATAATCCACCTCAAAGGTATTTTTCTTAATTATATCGAGAAAAGTAAAAAAAGTCAATTATTTAAACAAAATAATAGTTGATTTTTCATATGATTTTTGATACAATTGAAGAAACATATGAAATAAAAGGAGTAAGTATGGACAGACAGCTTTTGAGAGATAAAATACTCGGTTGCTTTAATGGAAAAAATGTTGGCGGAACCTTGGGCGCACCCCTTGAAGGTAAGAACGGCTTTTTTGACATAGAATATTTCATTCAACCCAATATTGTTAATAACCCTCCACCCAATGATGACTTGGATTTGCAAATTTCATCCTTAAATGCGGCAAGGCGCTTTGGCAGAAATGTAAATTCCGAAATCTTGGCAGAGTATTATAATATTTTTGTCAACCCAAGCTGGGCGGAATACGGTGTTGGTAAATCAAATTTAAGGCGCGGCATCCCCACACCTATCTGCGGATATCACGCCAATAGCTATAAGGATAGCTGCGGCTCCTTTATCCGTAGTGAAATTTGGGCGTGCCTTTGCCCCGGTCATCCTGAGCTTGCAACAAGATACGCATATTTTGACTCCTCAATTGACCACGCAGACGAGGGTACCTACGGGGAGGTCTTTTGGGCAGCAATGCAAAGCGCCGCTTTTGTGGAAAGCAATGTGAACAAGCTGATTGACATCGGTCTTAGCTACATCCCACAAGCAAGCGCCACCTATAAGGGCATTAAATTGGTTATAAGCTGCTATGAAAGCGGCAAGAGCTATGAGGAAGCAAGGGATATAATTTTCAAAGAGATAGCAGGCGCCTTTTCCTACCAGCACACAAGGCTAAAGGATATTAAGCTGACGGAGTATGCTCCTGCCCCCGCAGGCTTTGATGCTCCCCAAAACATAGCAATTGCTATTCTGGGCTTGCTATACGGCGAGGGGGATTTTGGCAAGAGCATGCTTTTAGCAGTAAACTGCGGTGAGGATGCGGATTGCACTGCGGGAAGCTTGGCAGCGACCTTGGGCATAATTCTTGGCAACTCATCTTTGCCTGAAAAATGGATAAAGCCCATAAATGATGTAATTGTTACAGCATCTCTTAATACCTTAGATTACGGAATGACAATGAACACACCCTTCTTTTTGCCCAAATCCACACAGGAGCTGGCGGACGAAATAATTCGTTGCATCCCCAAAATGCTAACCGTTGAAGCGTACGACATAACGGAAAACGGCTTGGAGGTGTTCCCAAAGGACGATTTCTATTGCAAGGACACCGAGGAGGTTTATTACAAGGGTGCTTTTGGCAACAGAGGCAGGGAATACTTTAACACAACCGAGCTTTTGAGTATGCCTCATTATTCTGTGTATAAGGAGCTTTCACTTTTTAAAATTCAAGCGATTTATGAAAATGATTTCTTTTTTGAAAACGGAAAGGAAACCTCTGTAAAGCTGAAAATTTATGATAACGGAGAAGCCAAAATTCAGCATTGGCTCACCATACGCGCATATACATGCGCAGGAGTTGAAATAAAGGAAAAGGCTTGCACATTACCCTTGGGAAATTGCAACGGTGATGTAACAGAAAAAACCTTCCATATATTGCCCACTCAGGTCGAGGGTGATAAATTCGATGTTATTTTTGACATCTCTATGGAAGGTCACGCAAGTATGAACCTACTCAAGCTAAGCTTCTTTGCAAAATAAAACCGCGTACATCATACATAAAACCAAAAAACGGCAAGCATCTGCTGCTCGTTCTTAAGGACAGTTTCTAAGAATTAAGAATAACGAGCATTGCGGAGGCGAAGAAAGATACGAGAACATTTCGGTGTTTCTCGTATTTTTCTTTTTTGCACATTTGCAGATTTTCCGTCTTTATAGTACACTTAAAGCACCTAAGGAAAGGAAGGTGCAATATATGGAAAAGTACATTAAAGAAAACGGAATTACCTACGAACTCAGAGGCGAGCAATATTACCCCTTGCTTGAACTTCCCGAACAAAAGAAAATCGGCAAGTACGGAAGATTGCACCTCGAATATCTCAAAGCGCATCGCAAAGGTCGTTACACCAATCTTCTCTCGGAAGGTACTCTTAATCAGCGGCTCTATGATGTTGATGTTGAAGCAAAAACGATGGTCGAAACCATAATCACCCGACTTGCTGCTGAAAGAGGTATCGATGAGGACTTGAAAGCTCACGATATGCTTCGTTGGGTTGTTGAGATGAACAACATTAAGGCAAGCGCGGAAGAGATTGTTTTTCGGGAGGTGGTATATCAATGAAGTCGATCATCAACGAGCTTTGGCACGGGAACATCATACCGCAAGAAGATAGCCGAACCAACTCCAAGGAAATGAAAGAACTTCTCGGCTATATGTCGCGTCATCACGAGGACTTGGAAAAGAGCTTCTCCGATGAACAAAAAGAAACCTTCGAGAAATTCCATGATTGTTGGAGTGAATATATGAGCTTTGCGGAGGCGGCTATCTTTGAATATGCTTTCAAGCTCGGTATGCAGATTGCTATTGAAACATTAACTAAATAACACACGGCGGCGGGGTTTGTCCTCGTCGCCTTTTCTGTTTAAAAATAAACCATCATAAACCGACGATAAACCATCATAACTGATTGACAAATCAGTGAAAATGTAGTATAATAAAACAAATATTTATATCTTTTTGTCGAAGGAGAATTGAAATGACTAACGAAACGGAAAGATGGTATTCTCTCAAGGAAATTATGGAGCACCTCGGCGTAAGCCGTGATACCGTGCTCGTGTGGATTGCAAAGCGTAATATGCCGGCTTCAAAGGTTGGTCGTCTTTGGAAATTTAAGGTGTCTGAAGTTGATGCTTGGGTAAAAGCAGGAAACGCGGCTGAAAAGTAAGGAGAGTATACGATGAAAAAAGTTCTTTGTTGGTTTGAGAAACATCTTATACTAACGTGGGCAATCGCGAGTGTTATTTATGCGATTGTCATTCATATCCTTTTTTCGATTTCTATATCCAATACTTGGTTTCAAGCAAAATGGAGTGCAGGCGAAATTCTCACGTATGTTAGTACGGTTGCATTAGGATTATTGGCAGTTTGGCAGAACAAAAAATTCAAAGAGGAAAATGATGTATCGCAAGAGCGTTTGGAGAAGCTTACTGTTAGGGCTAATGAATTAACCGTTATAAGCAAGATTATTGAAATTGAAAATGATAATCTTGCAAGACTGAAAATGGTATTCGACGAGTTTTCTAATGCGTGTGATCCGCAGGTATTGACGGTCATATACGTTACCGAGTCTAATTCTCAGAATCCGAGTTTAGCCATATCAGCGAAAATGACATCAGCTGAAAAACGGATTGATGACAGTTTCTTTGCGCTCTGCCGTGAGTTAAGAGTCCATCCCCAAATACGTTCCAATGACCAAGATCCGTTAAAAGTTGCATTAAGGAACTATTATTTTTCAGCCAAAGAGTTGGTGAAAAAAGTCATTGCCTCTCCTTTGGTAGATTCATCAAATGAGGTCGGGATTTTGACTCAAGCGAGAAATGCTTTTTTAGTAGAGCGTGAGAATCACTTGATACGTACCGAAAGAAAATTGCGACAAGCTATATACGGCACAATGACTCTTGATGAAATAAAGGCAATGTACTCGGAAGATACAACTAAAGAAAATAACGAGGATTAAAAAATGACAGAATCAGATAGAAAGAAAGCGGCGAAAGCCTTTGCAGAATATTGGAAAGACCGCGGAGATGAAAAGAGTGACAGCCAATCCTTTTGGCTTGCCCTCGTTCGTGATGTTCTCGATGTTACAGAACCCGAAAAGTTTATATTGTTTGAGGAACGTGTGAAACTCGACCATACAAGCTTTATTGACGGACATATCCCCTCAACACATGTGCTCATCGAGCAGAAAAAGAAGGGCTTGAACCTTCGCAGCCCCATTCGTCAATCGGATGGTACGTTGCTCAACCCTTTTCAGCAAGCGCAAAGATATTCTGCCGCGTTGCCGTATTCGCAACGTCCTCGTTGGATTATCACCTGCAACTTTGAAGAATTCCTTATCTATGATATGGAAAAGCCTACGGGCGAGCCGGAGAGCATCTTGCTGAAAGACCTCTCGAAAGAATACTACCGATTGCAATTCCTCATTGAGGAAAAGAGCGAGCTTTTGCACCGTGAGGAGCAGATTTCTATTCAAGCGGGTGAACTCGTTGGAAAACTCTACGATGCTATTCTGAAGCAGTACATACACCCCGATGATAAGGCTTCGCTTCATAGCCTTAACATCCTTTGTGTGCGCCTTGTGTTCTGTCTTTATGCAGAAGATTCGGGTATTTTTGGCGGACATCTTAAATTCCATAACTATATCAAGAGCTTTGCACCCAAGGATGTGCGCCGTGCTCTGATTGACCTTTTCCGCGTTCTTGATACTAAAACTGAGGATCGCGATCCCTATATGGATGATGTTTTGGCGTCCTTCCCGTATGTAAACGGCGGGCTTTTTGCTGACGAAAATATTGAGATACCCAACTTTACGCAGGAGATCGTTGATCTTCTCTTGCACAAAGCAAGCGAAGATTTCGACTGGTCGCAGATCAGCCCTACCATTTTTGGCGCGGTGTTTGAGTCAACCTTGAACCCCGAAACTCGTCGTAGCGGCGGTATGCACTATACCTCTATCGAAAATATTCACAAGGTGATTGATCCGCTGTTCCTTGACGAGCTTCGTGAGGAATTTGATGCAATTAAGGCTTTGAAAGTGCCTAAAATTCGTAATGATAAGGCAGAAGCCTTCCGCGAGAAACTTTCAAAGTTGACCTTCTTCGATCCTGCTTGTGGTTCGGGCAACTTCTTGACCGAAACCTACATATCCTTGCGCCGTTTGGAGAATGAGGCTCTTATGCTCGTAACGGGCGATCAGATGCTTCTCGACTTCGGCGGTATCATTAAGGTATCTATCGGTCAGTTTTATGGCATCGAAATTAACGACTTTGCTGTAACCGTTGCAAAGACGGCGCTTTGGATTGCGGAGTCGCAGATGATGAAAGAAACTGAGGAGATTATGAATACCAACCTCGATTTTCTCCCTCTAAAATCTTACGCTAATATTGTAGAGGGCAACGCGCTCCATACCGATTGGGAAACTGTTGTGCCGAAGGACAAGCTTGATTACATTATGGGTAATCCGCCTTTCGTTGGTGCGCGCCTGATGGGTAAAGAGCAAAAAGACGATCTGTTTGATGTGTTTGGGGCGAAATGGAAGAATGCAGGTAATCTTGACTATGTTTCCTGTTGGTACAAAAAAGCAACCGATTTGATGAAAGGTACACACATCCGTACTGCCTTGGTTTCGACAAATTCTGTTTCACAAGGCGAAAGTGTGGCAATTCTTTGGAAACCTCTTTTTGAAGATGGTGTTCATATTGATTTCGCACACCGCACTTTCCGTTGGGATAGTGAAGCAAGCATCAAGGCGCACGTGCATTGCGTTATTATTGGTTTCAGCATGGCACCTTTTTATAAAGCAAAAGTTATTTATTCAGCGGAAAGACCTTTGATTGTAGATAATATAAATGCTTATTTGGTAGATGCGGATAATGTTTTTGTTGAGAGTCGCACAAATCCTCTTTGCGACATTCCGAAAATTGGCATAGGCAACAAGCCTATTGATGGCGGATTCTACCTCTTTACTGAAGAAGAAAAGAACGAATTTATAAAAAAAGAACCTCAAGCGGAAAAGTGGTTTAGACCTTGGATTGGTTCTCACGAATTTATCAATAGATATTTTAGATACTGCTTGTGGCTTGGAGAATGTCCTCCCAATGAATTGCGGAAGATGCCCGAATGCCTTAAAAGAGTGCAAGCTGTAAGAGATTACCGCCTTTCAAGTCCGAGCGCAGGCACAGTAAAACTTGCCGACACACCAACCCGATTCCACGTTGAAAATATGCCCAAAGGAAACTATATTGTTGTTCCCGAGGTTTCTTCGGAAAGAAGAAAATATATTCCTATGGGATTCTTAGATCCGTATGTGTTAAGCAGCAACTTGGTAAAAGTAATTCCTAATGCTGAAATTTATCATTTCGGAGTTTTGACGTCTAATGTTCATATGGCTTGGGTGCGTGCGGTATGTGGTCGCTTAAAGAGTGATTACCGTTATTCCAAAGATATTGTTTACAATAACTTCCCGTGGTGCAATCCTACCGCCGAACAGAAAAAGAAAATCGAGGAAACGGCGCAGGCTATTCTTGACGCTCGCGCGCTCTATCCCGATTGTTCTTTGGCTGACCTCTACGATGAAGTAGCTATGCCGCCCGAACTCCGAAAGGCACACCAAGCAAACGATAAAGCGGTTATGCAAGCATACGGATTTTGGGGCAAACTCAACACCGAGTCGGCGTGTGTGGCGGAGCTTATGAAGATGTATCAGAAATTAGTTAGTAAAGGGGAATAAAAAATGGGATTTGAGTTAAATGGATTTAGTACCTCTATTGGCGGCATTTCTTGGAATAAAACCACCTCCTCTAAGGAACTGTTTACTCATTTACTGTTTTTCTTGGAATCAAAACGTATTTTGGTAAATCCCATAGAATTGGAGTTTAAGGATTGGTGTATCGAATCGGTATTAGAAATAAAGAAGCAATTAGTGAATATCACTCAAGAAGTGAAATTAAAGGACTTCGACGCGGATAGAATTCGCAACTTGGTTGATGCTTGCAATAATTATTTGGATACAGTTACACCGATGAATTTGACGGGAATCATCTATAAAAAAGATGGACGCTGGGAAGATTTGAGTTTTGATCGAGCAATGAAAGAGTTTCGTGCTTCTTTTAAGCAAGAAATTGAGAAAATCGAAAAGAGGTATCGCTTGAAATTTCACAAAATTATACCAGAGGAGTTTTGATAACGGAGGAAAAATGAAATATTATTTAACACAAGAAGAAATGGAAAAATTAGAAAAGCTTGCGGATTACGCGTTATCTGCACACAACAAGCAAGATGCCAAAAGATATGTTCAGCAGATGCGCTTTGTAATCAACGATGTTTGGGGTGCGTCCAAGAATATTTTGAATGAGATGGTTGCTACTATAGACAATGCAACAGGAATGGTATCGGATAAAGACCACAAAGTTAGTGTTGCTAAGCAACAAATCATTAAGGCAAAAATGTATTGTATCAATAAAAATTAAAAAAGGAGTATCTATTTGAATAATAAATTAAAACCATTAACGGGAGTATTTAAGTCTGACAACAAGAATTACGCTTTTTATTTGGATAACTATTGTATCACATTTTTAGATAATACGACAGATACACATACTAATTCTACAATAAAGCCTATCGATGAATTTGCTAAAGGGACAACCCACAACGGACATACTATTATGATTCATATTGGGAAGAATGAGTTTCATTTGGTAAATACAATGAAACTTAATTTTTCCAGTTATATTTTATCTACTTCTAATACATTTGATTATGATTTGAGCTTTTATGATGGCATTCTGTTTGTTGGTGGCACAATAAAAAATTTAAAATCTCCCCGAGGAATCAAAATTAACTACGATGATGATACCAAAAGAAGCTATATCGAGCATAACGATGATAGCCAAGAGTTTTCTTTTAAAACAAGTGATTATAGTTGCGATGTAACAATTGGCTCATCTACTTCTGAACATCACGGTAAAGATAGCATTGCAATAAAAAATGATAAGGTTTATTTCCAAATGCTTTTTGACAAAAGACAACCCACTCTTTCCGTATATAAGCATTATAATAAGGTAAAGGAAATCTTATCTTTCCTCACATACAGACAAAATGTAGGGTTTGACGAAGTGTATCTAATGCAGCGAAATACGCCAATCGGAACGACAAAAGTTGCACAAGTTTTCATAAAAAACAGCGATAAATTGACTGAAAAAGACATTTTCAAAAATTTGAAGTTTGATCTTCTTGGTAGCAATATGTCAAATTTGATGAAAATGTTTTATGAAACCCAAGATAAAAAGAAATCTTACTCGCTTGATATTTATCCCGAGTCCGATGAAATGGAAACAATTATAACAAACGAAATGGTTAGAGGTGTTTGTTCTGCATTGGAGTGTGAAATCGATTTTGTAAAAGGCGTAAAGTCTGATGAAGCAACTAAAATCAAAGCGTTAAAAAAACAAATCCAACCCATTATTGATGCACATAAAAAAAGTGATGAAAAATTGTTAGAAAAAACATACAGCTTAATAGAAACAAGTATGCAACATTGGTCTATGGCGGCAAGCGATCAGATAAAATCACTTTATCATATCTATGAAGAAGAGATGAATATCTTAAACTTTTCATATCATACATATGGTGACGATGAAATAGATGCATTTGTCAAATATCGAAATCATATCACACACGGCGCGTACAGAGTTATGGATGGCACTATTGCTTTTATGACACACTTACTTGCTGGATTAGTGTATTGCTGCATATTAGCTCGTATAGGTATGCCAAGAGAACAAATTACGAAATTGTGTAAAGATGGCAGGTTATTAGGATAGGGGGAAAGTATGAATATAAAGAAGATATCTCTCATATCAAATAATCTATGTTATGGACCCGAGCCGTTACCTGATGAAGAAATTGAACAACGTTTAACAATTAACGACAAAGGGAGAGTATGGTTTAGCGGATACAACTATGGACGTGATGTGTATTCTGTTGCCAGACGAAAACAGTTGACCATTTCTGAATACGATGTAGACCGGCTTTTCCATTTGATTGGTCTTTGGGTTGAAGAAAGGCAAATCATAATTGATGCGACTGACATAGGCGATTGGAAGTTGACCATCACCGAACAAGACGGCACAACTACTCAGTATTCGGGCGCGCTTTGTGGTGGAATGATTGTCAGATTTGTCAATCTCACAAGAGAGTTCCGTAGAAAAATACCGATAGAAAACCTCTTTGTTTTTGATGGTCCTTTGGATAATTGGGCGAAAATCGAACGTCTGCAAGAGTTGCTTGTTCCTCAATACACACTTGACGATTTATACATAGAGGTGTTAGAGGAAATCGGTGCGTTAGATAGGCATTATTGGGAGCATATGACCACCGAACCTATCAATCCCGACGAGGAATTGAAGCGTCTTCCCGATGCAAATTATGAGTTGTGTGCAGCTCTGCTTACTATGCTGTTACGCGAAGATCACTTCTGTAACGGTGCGTTTGGAAATCGTTTCGAGAAAGGTCAAGTTACCCCTATTGTTGAAAGAATGATTGAACTTTTAGAGGCAGAGGGTTAAATGTTTTCAAAAGAAATTGCCGCTATCAAAGCGTGATTGCCACGCTGCGATAGCGGCTACACTTTTGGCTTTTTAATCACCCAAAGGTGACTTGAAAAATAATTTTAAGAAATTTCATAAACCCTATTGACAAATCAGCTTGATTATGATATAATATAATACTCAATTTTTGCATAGGCATACTTTCCCATTATTAGTATTGCCACCCAAATTGAGTTCTATACAACTGAATAAGATATATTTCGCGTGAATACTTGCGGTGGAGAACGAACCTCGTGCCGCTTGGCAAACAAGACAGAACGCGCGGCATCATTAGCCGCTGATCAGTAATCTATTTCACAAGAAATCCGTCGCCATCAGCCACTAAACCGGCATTGAATGCGGTTGCATTCTCTTATCGAAACGAGCTTTTAGACTCGTACTTATACATAGGCGCGGGACATTTTTTAGCGAACGTGCGCCGTTCGCTTTTTGGTGTTTCCCGTGATCCGTGTGTGTAAGTA
>JAFTMJ010000073.1 GCA_017452475.1 Clostridia bacterium
ACAGACAGACAGACAGACAGACAGAGCTATAACTCTGTAATTTTTGCGTACAACAAAATAGTTAAATTAGCCATTTGATGAAAAGGGGAGTTGCGCACCCTTTTTATCAAGTGGCTTTTTTAAATACAAAAAATAAAACCAAAAAGGAGAAAAAGAGATGAAAAAGAAAATTTTTCTAACATTTGTTATGTCAGTTATTTTTGCCTTGACATTCGTATTAATGGTGTCAGCCGCTACTCACGCAGGCAAAGAAGTTGATACTAACGCAACCGTTACACTTGATGACGGTACAGTGTGCAACATGTTCGACAGCGAGGGCAATTCACTAATTTGGTACATTAGCGGAACTGATGAGGAGGGTAAAAATGTTTATTCCTCAATTCGTGCTGATGACTCACGGGTAAAATGGGTATCCGCGGGCCATGATGAAGCTATTGACATCCATATTTTGCTCGAAGACGGAACAAAGTATGGAAAAACAACTTTGGTTGTCGTTAATATGATGGATGACGATGTTAGAACAAACACCCCGGATAACGGAACCCACACCGGCTATGGCAAACCCATTTGTGGCTTCAAGTTTGTTTTCCAAGGCTGTAGTAATCTTGAATATTTATATTTGAGACTTGATACTACAGGAATTTACAGATCGGCAGTTACTTCCTGTCCAAAGCTTAAGTATGTAAATCTTGAAGATCTTACACAGCTTTCAAGAATAGGTGACAGCAACAACTTTAATGGTTGTGTTTCTTTGTTTAAAGGTCAAATGCTTGATTTGTCAAATACAAAGCTTTGGAGCATTGACTGGGACAGCTCCTTCAAGGGCGTTCCTTTGGCTGGCATAAAGCTTCCTGCTACAATGACAAGATTTGGTGCATCGTTTGAAAACAGCGGGCTTGTTACTATATTCTATCCACCGAATATGGCATCAATATCTGGCAATATGTTTAAAAACTGTGCATCCCTTACTACTGTTTACATGAACTATAAAACAACATCAATTGGTGACAATGCGTTCCTTGGTTGCACAGCTTTAAATACTGTGTTCTATGTTGGCTCACTTGACCAACTGAATGAATTACTTAAAAATGTTGGCTCTACAGGTAATGACTCATTCAAGGAAGTTGCGCAAAATGTAATTTCCTATGCTGATTATATGAAGCTTGAGGACAAGAGCGGAAAGTATCTTGTATACGGCTTTAGCACCTGTGAGGCTTATAATAATAGCAATCACACAATGGAAGGCAACCCTGTAATGCAGGCGGTTGATTACTTCAAGAATATTGTATTTATGGATACCTGCACAATATGCAATTGTGCATATGTAGATGAAAGCCTCACAATTAATCCTCTCTTCACATGGAAGGGCTTCTCAGTTAGCGAGCAGGCTGACGCAAACGGCTGCTACTCTGTAACACAGGGCTTCTATGTAGATATGGAAGCAATCAAGGCATATGCCGCAATAAAGACAGACTTTGCCTTTGGTGTTGTAGCATCCGTTGGTAAGGAAAACCCAATCAGCATAGTTGAGGGCGAGGTTGTGGCTGACAGAAATGTAATTTTTGCGCCAATCAGCAAAAACGCAAACAGGGAGCTTTCAGTAGTTCATAACTACTTCGATATTAAGGTTACAGGCATTGACGAAAACAACCTTAGCACACAAATTGCATTTAACGGCTATGTTGTTGACGGCGGCGAGATTTTCTATCTCCACGCAGGAGAAACGAGCGAAACAGCCGTTGGCTCATCATATAATGAAGTAGTAAAATAAGGAGGATAGAATAATGAAATACACAGCTCCGATTTATGAAAACGAAGCAGTTAAGACAAATGATATCATTTGCGAGTCCCCATATAGCGTAGCACATATAAGCAAGAAGGACCCAACCACGGGTGAAACATATACTGCAACGCAAATTACAGTAAATGCTTCTAAGCTCTTTGGAGATAGCCAATTCTAATAAAACAAAGCAGGATGGAATTTTCCATCCTGTTTTTTTGAATAATTGAAAAAGATATTTTTGCGGTTTGCAATAAGGATTCGAACTCAAACGGGGTTATGTTTGAAAACTGAAACAGATGACATTCATTCAAGTTAAATCAAGGGTTGTAAATCCAGCAGCATTCAGCTTTTTTTGTAAAGCCTGAAATTTGGAATGTTCTTTTGCATACGGATTCAATCGGATTTTTTGCAAAAATCGTGTAAAAAACGTTTCTTTCAATGGTATATAAATTCTTGTGTGATGTTCAGCTGTGAAAAACTCAAAAAATGGGAAACACCTGCCGCCTACACATTTCAATTTGCCATTGGTTTCGTCCTTATATCACACAACAAAGTTTAAGTAAATAGCTAAATTATCACTCCGTGATAGCGAAATTAATGCTACGATAAATCTTCGCATTAGCGAAATTGTTACACAGCTAAATTAAATTTGCTCACCATAGCTGGCAAAGCCAATTTAGCTCCGTTAGGAATTTAGCTGAGACATACTCAATTTAGCTTGCACTCGTGCAAATTTAGCTGATAAACAAAAAACGAACCCAAACGGTTCGTTTTTGTCAGTTAGTTTGTTTTTTGGTTTATTGCAGGGCGTGTGCTTGTCGAGCCGAGTACGGTGGGGTCCTCGAAGCGAGCGTCAGCGAGCTTTGGGGTGCTGGCAGCCGAGGCTCTTGTATCAAGACAAGCACACGCCCTGCAAACATTACCACTGTTGAATATATGTCATAGTGGGTACAAAAGTGGTATGAAAAAATTATTTATTTTAAAATTAAAGTACGAAATATGCGTACAAAATACATAGCAAAGGAGATTAAAATTATGAAATTTAAGGATTGGCTATCCGAATGGCTTGAATATTACGTTAAGCCAAGAGCTAAATATAGAACTTATACAAATTACAAGCATCAAATTGATAAGCACATTGCAGTAAAGCTTGGAGATTATGAAATAGAAGATTTATCTGCATTGGAGCTACAGAAATTTGTAGTTAATTTATCAGTGGCAGGACTATCTACTAATACAGTAAATGGAATTATAAACATTCTTAAAAATTCACTTCATTTGGCGGTATCAGTAGGCAAAGCAACAAAGCAATGCTCCGATTTAATTCAAAGACCAAAAGTAAGAGAAAAACCGGTTGAGAGCTTTAGTAAGCAAGAACAAAAGCAGATTGAAACCTATATTAAAGGAAAAAATATTCCTAAGCTTTATGGAATAATCCTCTGCTTATATACAGGACTACGAATAGGAGAACTGCTATCGCTACAGTGGAGTAATATAGACCTACAAAAGCGAATTATTTATGTATCTAAAACTTGTAGAGATTCTTGGACAAATAATGAGTATGTAAAGATAATAGATACGACCAAAACAGAAACCTCTGAAAGAATTATTGTTTTTCCAAAGCTATTGAAAACGATGAAACAAAATAACAAAAGTGGATATGTAGTTGACGGCAATACAAAATATGGCGCAGAGGTGCGCTCTTATCAAAGAACCTTTGAAAGAATATTAAAAAAGTTAGGTATAGAACATAAAGGCTTCCACTCATTAAGGCATACCTTTGCAACAAGAGCCTTAGAATGTGGAATGGATATAAAAACATTGTCTGTTACATTAGGTCATAAGAACCCGACAATCACTGTGAATGTCAGAAATCCTCACACAAATAAAATGTAAGTCAAAGCTGCTTGATTATTGTATGAATAATTAATTTGTGAGGAATTTATAATGAAAATTACCTATCGTGAAGAAAATGGATGCTTTTACCCCAATCT
>JAFTMJ010000074.1 GCA_017452475.1 Clostridia bacterium
AAAATTTTTTAATTGTCTGCGTTTTTTCGCCTTGATTAAGCCAAGATTTACTCGTCTAAAATTGCGAGCACCAAAAACGCTTATTTTAAGATGATTTTGGCTGAGGCTTGACACAGCCATACTAAGTATTGCAAGGAAAGTCTCGGTCAAAAGCGCTGAAAATAAACGCTTTTGGCGGGGTTCAACTGGGTCTTTCCTCTGCTATATCTAAATAAACAAAAAGAGGTAAACTATGTCACTTACCAAGGAAATTGCAAGAACCTACACAGATATTTTAAGGGAGGAGCTTATCCCCGCTATGGGCTGTACTGAGCCTATTGCCATTGCATATGCCGCCTCCATCATTTCCCACGCCCTGGGCGCCTCCCCCGCCACCCTTAAGGTTGGCTTAAGCGGGAACATTATCAAAAATGTAAAAAGCGTTATCGTGCCGATGACAGGGGGCATGCACGGCATTGACAGTGCGGTTTGCGCAGGAATTATCTCCGCCCGTCCCGACCGCCGCCTTGAGGTTTTAAGCGCCTTGACTGCCGACAGTGTAAAGGACATTCGGTCCTATAAATCCTGTGCAAGCATTGAAATATACGAGCTTGAAACAGAAAATGCCTTTGAAATTCTCATAGAGGGTCATAACGGTGGCGACACCGCCGTTGCCAGCCTTTCAAAAAGGCACACAAACATTGTTTATGTCCGCTTAAACGGCAACGATATTACCGAAAAATACCGTTCCGATGATGACATTGTGGAAAAGGACTCCACCGACCGTTCAACCCTATCCGTTGAGCAAATCGTTGAGTTTGCCGACACTGTGGATTTGGACGAGCTTCGCCCGCTTTTGGAAAGGCAAATCAGCTTTAATATGGCAATTGCCAAGGAGGGCTTGCACGGCGAATGGGGCGCCTCCATCGGCAAAACCCTTCTGAAAATGGCAAACGGAGATGTTCGCACCGTGGCAAGGGCATATGCCGCCGCAGGCAGTGACGCCCGTATGAGTGGCTGTGAAATGCCCGTTTGCATAATTTCGGGCAGTGGCAACCAGGGTATGACCGCATCAATCCCCGTTATCATTTACGCAAACCACCTAAAATCCAATCACGACACCCTTTTGCGTGCCTTAATTGTTTCCAACCTTATCACAATTCACCAAAAAACAGGCATAGGCTGCCTTAGCGCCTACTGCGGCGCAATCTCCGCAGGCTGTGGCTGCGGCTGTGGCATAGCCTACCTAAAGGGCGGCAGATATTACGAAATTGCCCACACCCTCGTCAATGCCATTGCCATTCTTTCAGGCACAATTTGTGACGGTGCCAAGTCCTCCTGCGCCGCAAAAATCGCAATGGCGGTTGAGGCGGGAATTATGGGCTACGAAATGATGGCATCGGGTCACCAGTTCTACGGCGGTGACGGAATTATTACCAAGGGCGTTGAAAACACCATCAAAAACGTCAGCCGCTTAGCCCAAAAGGGTATGAGCGAAACAGACCGTGAAATTATCAAAATAATGCTCGGAAAATAAGCCAAGCCTAAAAAAGCAAGCACTCCCGTGCTTGCTTTTTGTTTTAAAAAATTCAATTTGAATTTTGCATCCTGCGTTTTTCACATCTATCAGAATAACGTTCATTCCGCATTTTCTACATCATACAGCTTTACGCAGGTTTCCTCATCAATTCCCTCAAAGTAAACCTTTATCATCTCTGTCCTTGCAGTCGGGAAGTTTTTGCCAATATAGTTTGCGCACACAGGCAGCTCCCTGTGTCCCCTGTCAATCAAGGTTGCCAGCTGAATTTTCGCAGGGCGACCCATAGATATAAGGGCATCCATGGCTGCGCGCACGCTTCTGCCCGTGAACAAAACATCATCCACAAGCACCACATTTTTTCCGCTTATTTCAAAGGGGATGTCCGTCTTGCTATCATCCAAAACCGCGCCGAAATCAATATCGTCACGGTGGGCGGAAATATCAAGCACACCCACATTTATGTCCACGCCCTCAATCCTTTTGATGTTTTCAGCAATAACCCTTGCCATAGGCACACCGCGGCGCAAAATACCGACAAGGCACAAATTATCAACACCCTTGTTCTTTTCCACAATCTCGTGGGAAATACGGCGCAGGGAACGAAGCACCGCATCCTTATCCATCAATATTGATTTAAAAATCATATAACCTCTCCGTTAAGAGTAACATTCTTACTGCCAAACACATAAAGCGTGTCGCCTGTCTTAAAGGGAGCAGGCTGAAGCTGCGGCATATTGGGCTGCAAATCCATCTTGTTCTTAAAATACGGATGCGTTGAGCCCTCCTTATACTCGAAGGTACAGTTCACAAGCTTAACGCCGTCAACATTGCCGTCGGTTCCCGCAACGATAGATGGGTTTTCCTCTATAAAGTGGCAATTCTCAATGGTAACATCCTTGATTTCACCCTTAGCATCAGCGGCGCAAATAATAAAGCCCTCGCCCTTGCCCCACCATCCGCCTGCGTGGATGCGTGTTTCGCACTGAACATTTGAAACCTTAACATTTTCAACAACACCGTCATCGCCCGAGAAAATCGAAATTCCCCTGTTAGACGGCAAAATCTTAATATCCTTAACAACGATATTTCTAATCTTGGAATAAAGATGTCCAAATCTAATCGCCGCAGAGCGAGAGGACATTAAGCAGTCGCTAACCTCAATGTTTTCGCAAACACCCTCTGTGTTTGTAATACAGGTTGCCGCAAAGCAGTCATCACCGCAAAGGAAGGTGCAGTTTCTTACAATACCGTTTCGGGATGCGCTGAAATGAACGCCGTCATTGTTTGCAATTCTGTTGTGGTTGTCCACATACATATTTTCAAACAAAATTCCGTCACAGTTAGAAAAGGTAAAGGTCCAGCAGGGGGAGTTAAACACCTTAAGGCCGTGAATATGTATATTCTTACAATTGTTAAAGAAAATAGGCTGTGATGGGCGTGTCACCTTTGTTTCAGGGCCAACAACAGTCTGCTCCTCATACTCCTTAACCATTTCCTCCCTCGGTGTTTCGGACGGGCACCACGCGTCAAAATTAACAAAGGCGTCACCGTTCATCTGTATCTTGCCGCCGCCTGTGATTTCAATGTTGTCACAGTCAAGGGCGTAAATCAATGAAATAGTGTCCACCATTTCATTGTGGTAAAAGCCGTTTGCATAGTAGTGGGCTAAGTTACGGGAGCCGCAAAGCTCGCTTCCCTCTTCAATCACAAGCTTAATATCGCTTTTTAATCTAATAGTGCCGCAGTTAAAAAATCCCTTGCCCCCAAGCACAACGCTATCCCCTGCATTTGCAGAGTCAATAGCCCTTTGTATAGCCTGTGTGTCAAGTGTACATCCGTCACCCTTAGCTCCAAAATCTCTTACATTAACAATTGCCATAGTATATCTCCAAAATATAAAAATTTTACAGTTATATTTTAACATTAATATACATAAAAGTCAACACACCTTTTTCGCGTCTGCAAAAAAGGTGTGTTTTTCAAATATTAAAGAGTAATTTGAATCATAGCAACAATTCCGCTGTATATTTCAGAGGTATAAACAGTCCAGCCCATGTGTCCGCTTCCTTGTCTAATGCTGTTATTGCTATTCTTGTCAGGAGAACGTAATATAAAGGAGTCTCCGGTTGCGCCCTGACAATTTGCATAATCGGTTGCTTCCTTGTATAGCCTTTCATCGTATTTTTCAAAGTAGGTTGTTCCCTCCAAGTAGCTCATTAAGAACACCTTGTCCTCAGTGTCGTTGCAAGCATATTGGTTTGTGGAATAGCCCGTGCTTTTAGCGCTGTTATCCACAAGGGTTGTAAGAATAATTGACTTTTCAACCTCGCTGAATATCATATTGTAGAAGCTATCGTTGAGCCAAGCCCTAACCGTGCTTTCCTCGTAGCTGTTAAGCTCGCTTTCACCGTAGTTAAAGGGCTGCGCGTCAATAATCATATTGCACACAAGATATGCGTTGCCGTTTTCCTCCTTCACAACATCCCACACAACAGGCTCGTACTTGAACCAATATACAGTGTCCGTATAATAGTAGTAATCGTCCTGTCTTGAATTGCTGACATTACTTGAGTCACCGCAGTTGTTTGGACGGTAGGCTTTAAAGTAAACCGCGCGGTATCTTTCTCCGCCTGTTTCCACATCATAATACCACATATAGTCCTTAATCACGCCGCCGGAATAGTAGCGGTAGGAGGTCCAGCCGTTGGGGTTGCTTGCTGATGGCCTTGAGCCCATTGGCAAAAGAGAATTAAGTGTCTGGGTAATAAGCTTTGAGTCAGTAACCTTTGTCTGTGGGTAAGAGCCCATATAAATCTTGTCACCGTCTCTTGTGTAGGCTTGGCTCTTTCCGCACACTGTACAAACGCTGTTTTCAAACTTGTGGGCAGCCTCGATTACCTGCTGCTCTCTTGAAAGCTCATTGTTACAGTTTTTGCAATATACAACAACCTCACAGCTTCCGTTCTCTGTGCAGGTTTCAGGCGTTATATTCTCTTTCACAGGGTCGCCGCCTATATGGTCGGTTGCGGGCACCTCTATAAGCTCTCTCTTAAGCTCGGTGTGGCAAATATTACAGTATGTTACCGCCTCATAGGAGCTTGCAACCGTGCAGCTCTCCCTCTTATCGTTTTCAACAACAGGGATGGCGGGAGTGTGGCTAACGGTGGGTATTGTCTTCGTTTCACGGCTTACCTCATCACCGCAGGTTGCGCAATAAACAACCACATCGTATGAGCCTTCCTTGTTGCACTTTGCCTCAACCTCGTTTTCAACAACGGCATCACTGTCAGTGTGTCCCAAGGCTTCTGTTGTCTTTTCTTCACGGCTTACCTCGCCGCCACATACAGTGCAGTAAATAACCAAGTCGTATGTGCCGTCGTTTTCACAGTCAGCCTTAACCTCATTTTCAATAACGGCATCACCGTCTGTATGTCCCAAGGCCTCCGTTGTCTTTGCTTCACGGCTTACCTCGCCGCCACATACAGTACAGTAAATAACCAAGTCATATGTGCCGTCGTTTTCGCAGTTGGGCTTTACCTCGTTTTCGATAACAGCCTCACCCGCTGTATGTGGGTCAGCCTCAATTACCCTTGCTTCACGGCTTACCTCGCCGCCGCACACCGTGCAGTAAACAACCAAGTCATAGGAGCCGTCTCTTCCGCACTCCGCTTCTACCCTGTTTTCAGTAACAGGCTCGCCGCCTGTGTGGCCCAAGGCTTCCGTTGTCTTTGCTTCACGGCTTACCTCACCGCCACATACGGTACAGTAAACAACCAAATCATATGTACCGCCGTTTTCGCAGTTGGGCTTTACCTCGTTTTCGATAACAGCCTCACCACCTGTGTGTCCCAAGGCTGCAATATCTGTCTTTTGCTCCTCACCGCAAGCGCACTTAAGGGTCTTTAGTCCCTTGTCCGTGCAGGTGGGCGCCTTAATAGTTTCCTTGAAGTCGTGGGTGTGCGCAGGCTCCTCTTCTCCACAGCCCCAAAGCATAACAAGGGCGGCAAGAATAGCAAGCACACAAATAATAATTCTTACACTCTTCTTCATTTTTCTCTCCTTTTCTCATGCCACACTGGGCTTGAACCAGTGTGGCATAGTGGGATGCTTGTAGCTTTATTATATCACCGTTTTCCTCAAATATCAACCATATTTAAGCAATACTTAAAACAAAAAACCAAGCCAAAATCTCGGCTTGGAATTTTTCTGTTTAGTTTTTGTCATCCTGAGCATAGCGAAGGATCTCATTTAAGCACGCACCAAGCTTTTTCATAAACAGTCTTACGGCAAAGCTTCATAAAGATCATCCCAATTGGGGTTCTTTTGTTCTATCAAATCAAGCTTTTTAATCCTTAGCCAGCCTTTGATTTCCTTTTCCCTTTTTAGCGCTAACCGAACATCCTTATATATCTCAAAATATACAAGCTTATTCACATTATATATCTTTGTAAAACCGTCAACCAACTTGTTTTTATGCTCATAAACGCGTCTTTTCAAATTGTTTGTAACACCGGTATACAAAACTTTATTGTGTCTATTTGTTAAAATATAAACATAGTACATTCCATTTATATCCTTGAAGCTTTATGTGTCTGTTTTGTTTTAGATTATTCGCTTTGCTTAGAATTGCAGCTCAAATAGCTTGTCATCCTGAGTGCAACGAAGGATCCCTTTACGGATTGCACCAATTCTGTTTGTGCGTGTCTTTTGCGGATTCTTCGCTTTGCTCAGAATGACAATGTACGATGCGTGAAATCACCATGCATCAATTGTCATCCTTGAGGCACTTGTGCCGAAGGATCCCTTAACAGCTTCCGCCAATCTTACTTGTGCGCTCATTTTACATTTCTTCTGCTATTTTAATAATGACTGGGTTAACACTTTTTTGTATCACTCGCTCTCGCTTTGTCATCCTGAGCATAGCGAAGGATCTCCTTTAAGCAAGCGCCAACCCTAATTTATTTTGTTCCCAAAAATATAATCAAAACCGAAATGTCCGCAGGGGAAACGCCACTTATTCGTGATGCTTGACCAAGGGTCAAGGGCTTTACCTTGTTCAGCTTTTGCGCCGCCTCTATCCTCAGCCCCTTTATTGCGGAATAGTCAAGGTCACACGGCAGGGGTCTGTTCTCCATTTTCTCCTGCCTTGATACCTCGGCAAGCTGCTTTTTTACATACCCCTCGTACTTTATGTCCGTCTGGGCGGTGAACACAACACTCCTTTTTAAATTGGGCTTTTGCAAATCAAACCGTCTTAATTTTTCAAGGTCGAGCTGTGGGCGCTTCAAAAGCTCCCCTAACTGCGTAGGCACGGAAATCGGGCTTGTTCCGCACGCCTCAAGGACACTGTTTACCTCCTCCGTCGGGTAAATAAGCACCTTGGCAAGCCTACATTTTTCATCCTCTATCTGCTTTTTCCTCTTTTCAAAGTGCGCCCACTGCTCATCTCCCACAAGTCCCACACGCCTGCCTATGGGGGTCAAGCGCAAATCCGCATTATCCTGCCTTAAAAGCAGGCGGTATTCACTTCTTGATGTCATCATTCTGTACGGCTCCTGCGTTCCCTTTGTCACAAGGTCATCAATCAGCGTGCCTATATAGGATGAGGAACGGCTCAAAATCATAGGCTCACAGCCCTTTATCTTCAAGCAAGCGTTAATGCCTGCCACAAGTCCCTGCGCCGCCGCCTCCTCATAGCCCGAGGTACCGTTAAACTGTCCTGCGCCGTAAAGACCGCTTATTTTCTTGTATTCAAGGGTGGCAAGCAGCTCCTGTGGGTCGGTGCAGTCATACTCAATAGCATAGGCGTATCTCATAACCTCTGCATTTTCAAAGCCCTCCAAGGAGTGTAGCATTTGGAGCTGAACATCCGTGGGCATCGAGGTTGAAAAGCCCTGTATGTACATTTCCTTTGTGTCAAGTCCGCAGGGCTCAACAAAAAGCTGGTGCCTTTCCTTATCCGCAAACCTTACCAGCTTATCCTCAATAGACGGGCAGTACCTTGGTCCCGTGCCGTGGATATTGCCGGAGTACATTGCGCTTTTAGTCAAATTATCTCTTATAATTTTATGTGTATTTGCATTTGTGTAAACGATATGGCAGGGTATCTGCTCACGCATTGGATAGCATTCCTCGTCAGTCCTCCAAGAAAAGGGCAGCGTTCCCTCATCCCCCTCTTGAACCTCCAGCTTAGAAAAATCAATGGAGTCACGGTGTACACGGGCAGGGGTGCCTGTCTTAAAGCGCATCATTGAAATGCCCTCTCTCTTAAGCGCATCCGTCAAAAACGTGGCCGCCATTAGGGAGTCGGGTCCGCTTAAATAGCAAATATTACCTGTATGCACAGTGCCGTTTAAGTATGTGCCTGTGCAAAGTATTGCCGCGCGGCAGGGATATTCCTCGCCCAAGCGGGTCACCACCGCGTCGATTTTCTTTTCGCCGTTTTCACTAACTACCTTAATATCGGTAACCTCCGCCTGTATTACCCGCAGATTTTCGGTGCTTTCAAGCACACCCTTCATCACACTGCGGTACATCATTCTGTCCGCCTGTACCCTTTTGGAGTAAACAGCCGCGCCCTTGCCAAGGTTTAAGGTTCTTGATTGGAGAGTAACCAAATCGGCGCTGCGACCCATTTCTCCGCCGAGAGCGTCTATTTCATAAACCAAATGCCCCTTTGCCGTACCGCCAATGGACGGGTTGCAGGGCAAATTCGCAATAGCATCCAAGGACATTGTAAAAAGCACGGTTTTCATCCCAAGCCTTGCGCAAGCAAGGGCAGCCTCAACTCCTGCGTGTCCTGCGCCCACAACAGCCACATCTATTCTTTCAGCCATTTTGTTTTCTCCTTTCTCATTTCGCCAAGCGAAACATATGGTGCTTGTATTTATGCAAGCATATCAAGTTAAGGCAAAGCCTTAATATATCAATTTTTGTGTAGCAAAACTATCGACAATAACCCATTCTCTCCGCGCAGAGAGATCCGTTAGCTTCACAGTTACTTTTTCCCTTAGATTTCTCGACTTCGCTCGAAATGACAAAGTGAAGTGCACACCCAACCCCCGTCATCTCGACCAAGCATAGCGCACGGATTACGAAGTATGCCCTGTGCAGAGATCTATGCGCTCTCTGTCACCTAAACACTTTTGCCACACTGTGGCAAAAATTTCACTGCGAAGCAATTTCACTTTTGCATACACGAAATTTTTCGTTTGCAAAAATTTCACTTTGCCAATAGGCAAAATTTCACTGTAAATCAACGCCTCGTTGATTTACTTATGGTATTTCGTTCCGTTTATTATGCTCATCGCCCTATATGTTGCCTCGTATAAAATCACGCGGAGCAATTGGTGTGGAAATGTCAGCTTGGAAACAGAGAGCCTAAAATTTGCCCTTTGCTTTACTGTGTCCGTCATTCCAAAGGACGAGCCTATTATTAACACAATTTCGCTGTACCCTGTGTTTGTAATTTCCTCTATTTTAGCGGCATACTCCTCGCTCGAAAGCTGCTTTCCCTCAACGCACATGGCAATTACATACGCCTTTGGAGAAATTTTTTCCAAAATCCTTTTCTCCTCAGCTAAAAGCCCCGCCTTAATTTGAGCCTCTGTTGGGTTGTCGGGCAGCCTTTCCTCCTTTAGGACAATCTCCTCGACACGCGCCCATGCTCCGAGCCTTTTTTTGTATTCCTCGCAGGCATCTCTTAAATACTTTTCCTTAAGGTCGCCTATGGCAATAATTTTAATACTAAGCATTTTTATCCTCTAAAAGCCTTTGCGCCGCTGTTAAAATAGCGATTTTTCCGCTTTCATAGGTAAGAGAGCCTTGGAAAAATGCGGTGTAAGGTGGGCGCACAGGACCGTCTGCGCTCAATTCAATCGAGGAGCCCTGTGTAAATGTGCCTGCCGCCATAATCACCTCATCCCGGTAGCCGGGCATTGCCCAAGGCATAGGGGTAACGTAGGAGTCAACAGGGGATGCTGACTGTATTCCCTGGCAGAATTTTATAAGCCCGTCAGCATAGCCAAACTTAACCGTTTGGATAATATCAGAGCGCATTTCATCAAACTTAGGATAAACATCAAAGCCCAGCTTTTCAAACACGTATGCGGCAAAATGGGCTGTTTTCTTTGCCTGCATAACAATGTGTGGGGCTAAGAAAAAGCCCTTAAACATATCCCTGTTTTGGTTCAAGGTTGCGCCCACCTCAGTTCCTGTGCCGGGGGATGTGAGCCTATAAGAGGCAAGCTCCACCGCGCGGCGCTTTCCTGCTATATATCCGCCGCTTTGGGCAATTCCGCCGCCGGGATTTTTAATTAAGGAGCCTATTATCATATCAGCCCCAACGTGGCAGGGCTCCCTGTCCTCGCAAAATTCACCGTAGCAATTATCAACCACAACCCACGCGCCACTTCTTGCGTGTACAAAGTCGCAAATTTCACCGATTTGGTCAATGGTTAGAGTCGGGCGGTTCAAGTATCCCTTAGAGCGCTGGATAAATACAACCTTTACCCTGTCGCCGTATTCCTTCAGCTTCTTTTCAATTCCCTCAAAGTCGATTTTGTCATCCTTAAAATCAACCTGGTCATATTGAACGCCGAAGTCCGCCAAGGAGCCGTCGCCGTTTGCCCCCTCAATGCCGATAACCTCACATAAAGTATCATACGGGCGGTTGGTAACGGACAGCATAACATCATTGGGGCGCAAAAGTCCAAACAGTCCAATTGTCAACGCGCTTGTGCCGTTGGCAATAGAGTGCCTTACAAATGCGCTCTCCGCGCCAAAAACATCCGCATAAATCTTATCAAGACCCTCTCTGCCCACATCGTCATAGCCGTAGCCCGTGGTTGTGCCAAGCATAGCCTCGCTAACCCTATGCTCCCTGTAGGTTTCAAGCACCCTTTTTGTATTTTCAAAGGAAATTCTTTCAAGCTCCTCAAAAACGGGCTTCAATTCCCTCTCCGCCATGGCGGCAATATCTAACAATTTTTGTGAAAACATAAAAATCCTCTTATTTCAAAACAGGCGGAAAACATTTCCGCCTGAATTATTAATTCTGCATTTTGCATTTACTTGTCATCCTTGAGGCGTAGCCGAAGGATCCTTTAACGGTGCGCACAAATTCTATTTACTTGCGCTTTATGCAGATTCTTCGCTTCGCTCAGAATGACACCTTGTGTCAATTTTGCACTTTGCATTTATTTTAGCTTAGCGTACGCCTTAAGTCTTAACTGTGTATTGAGTATCTTCTTTCTGAGTCTGATTGACTTAGGAGTTACCTCAATAAGCTCATCCTCAGCAATATACTCAATAGCCTGCTCCAAGGACATTTGTCTTGGCGGAGTCAAAATAAGCGCCTCGTCAGCACCCTTTGAACGGATAGCGGTTAACTGCTTCTTCTTGCAAACATTAACAACAATATCCTCCATCTTAGGGCACTCGCCAACAATCATTCCCTCGTAAACAGGAGTCTGAACACCGATAAACATAGCGCCCCTATCCTGTGTATGGAACAAGCCGTAGGAGGTTGCCTCACCGTCCTCGGAAGCAATAAGCGAGCCTGTAAATCTTGTAACAACCTCACCCTTAAATGGCTGATAGCCGTCAAACAAGGTGTTAAGAATTCCCTCGCCCTTGGTGTCGGTCATAAACTCGCTTCTGTAGCCAAACAAGCATCTTGAAGGAATTAAATACTCAATTCTTGTTCTTGAGCCTGCAGGACCCATCTCCAAAAGCTCACCCTTACGGGCGCCAAGCTTCTGTACAACCGCGCCAACGCTTTCATCAGGCACGTCAATGGAAACCCTCTCCATTGGCTCGTGGAGAATTCCGTCGATTTCCTTGTAAAGCACACGCGGAGTTGAGCAGCAAAGCTCATAGCCCTCACGGCGCATATTCTCGATAAGGATAGACAGGTGCATTTCACCTCTGCCCGCAACCTTAAAGGAGTCGGTGGTGTCACCGTCGGTAACACGCAAGGAAACATCCTTAAGCGTTTCTCTGTAAAGCCTATCTCTTATCTGTCTTGATGTAACAAGCTTACCCTCCTTACCTGCAAACGGGCTATCGTTTACAGAGAAGGTCATTTCCATTGTAGGCTCGGAAACCTTAACAAACTCAAGGGGCTCAATGCAAGACGGCGCGCAAAGCGTGTCGCCTATGGAAAGCTCCTCAACACCGGAGAAGCAAACAACGTCGCCCACAGTAGCGCTTTGTACCTGCGTCCTTGAAAGGCCCTCGAACTGATAAATGGAAATTATCTTAGCTCGTCTTGGTGATGCGTCGGAGTGATAGTTGCAAACCATAACCTCCTGGTTTACGGAAAGCGTACCGCGCTCAATTCTGCCAACGCCAATCTTACCCACATAGTCGTTATAGTCGATTGAGGAAACAAGAAGCTGAAGGGGCTCCTCGGGCTCTCCCTCGGGAGCAGGAATATAGTCAATAATAGTGTCAAGCAACGGAATTAAGTCCTTACCCTCCACATCGGGAGAGAAGGAGGCTGTGCCGCTTCTGCCCGAGCAGAAAAGCATTGGGGAGTCAAGCTGCTCATCAGTTGCGTTAAGGTCGATAAGAAGCTCAAGCACCTCGTCAATAACCTCGGTAATTCTTGCGTCGGGGCGGTCAATCTTGTTAATAACAACAATAATTCTGTGGTTAAGCTCCATAGCCTTGCGAAGAACAAAGCGAGTCTGAGGCATAGGGCCCTCAGCCGCGTCAACCAAAAGGATAACGCCGTTAACCATCTTAAGAATTCTTTCAACCTCACCGCCGAAGTCTGCGTGACCGGGGGTGTCGATTACATTAATTTTTTTGTCGCCATAGCGAATAGCTGTATTTTTTGCAAGGATAGTAATGCCGCGCTCCTTTTCAAGAGCATTCGAGTCCATAACTCTTTCAGTAGTAGCCTGATTTTCGTGGTAAGCGCCGCCCTGCTCAAGCATACCGTCAACCAAGGTTGTCTTGCCGTGGTCAACGTGAGCAATAATAGCAACGTTTCTTAAGTCTTCTCTAATCATAACCTTCCTCCTAATATGCACGGACTTTATATGACGGTAAAACCTCACATCCTAAAGCCCTCTACGTATTTTGCAAGCTAACTTATCACTTTTGCCAATGGCAAAAATTTCACTTGTCCTTATGACAAATTTCACTCGGCTCTGCCGAATTTCACATTTGCACAGGGGCAAATATTTCACTGCAAAGCAAAAGCCTCGCTTTGCAAAGCCAACGCATTATAACATAAACATATATAAAATTACAAGTATTTTTTAAAATTTTTTTGCGAATACATAAATTTTTACCGTTTCATCACATTCCGCCGCCAAAAAGGGAGGGCGCCGCCCTCCCGTGAATTTTATAAAAAGCCGTAGCCATGCAACACTGTGTGTTGATTCCATTCCCGCTGCGCAGAATTCCATACACACCTTCGGCGTGATTCCATACAACACTCCGTGTTGATTAAAATTTCGTATTTTCCCCCGTAGCCTCCACTTGTTAAGGGGAGGTGGCTTGCGAAGCAAGACGGAAGGGTTATTCATTTTGCATTTTTCATTTTCTATCCCCTCGTAGGGTAAGGGTCTTGCTCCCACCTATGCCTCCACCGGCGGGGGCGAGCGCTTGCGCCGTGCCTTGTGCTGAGGTGGCACCCACAGGGTGACGGAGGGAGCGTCCTAATTTCGCAATATCGTCGATATGTGCTAACGCACTCGATATGTCGTTTACATGACTCGATATGTTCCCCTACGCGAAACGAGTTGACACCACACGGTATCAATTCTGCATTTCTCCCCGTAGCCTCCACTTGTTAAGGGGAGGTGTCAACGCAGTTGACGGAAGGGTTATTCATTTTGCATTTTTCATTTTCTATCCCCCCACACAACAGTACATCTTTTGTCAACCGAAGGGTCAAGGCTATCTCTTACCAACGCATTCCAATTCTCTGCCCAACCGCTTGGCTTTTCCTCTGCCTCACAGTAAATTGTCAGCTTTTCATCGTTTTCAAATGCGTAATCCGCAATTTCCGTAACACTTGCAGGAATATTTATTTTTTCCAACGCCACGCAAGAGCGAAATGCAAAGGTATCTATTTTCTCAACACCGTAAGGTATGTTTATCTCAGTCAAGCTGGCGCAGTTAAAGAAAGCATTTTTTCCAATTGACTTAACTCCTGCCGAAAGCGTTATTTTTTTAAGCCTTGAGCAGTTATAAAATGTGTATTCGCCTATTTCATCCATCCCTGCGCCTATGGAAATCTCCTCAATATCATTGCACCAATAAAAGGCATATGGCTGTATTCCCCCACCGTTTGCAATGTCAATTTTCTTCAAGCTTGAAGGAACATACATCTCATATGAACTATAGCTCGATAAATTAAACCAATATCCGATGCACGCATTTTTCGCATCAATAGCCGCCTTGCCCATAAACGGCATCTCTATTACCTGCAATGATTCACACTTATAAAAGATACCTTCGCCGATTTGTTCAACCCCCTTGGGAATATAAACTCTTTTCAGCTTAGAGCAAAATTCAAATGCCTTCTTTTGAACAATCCTTGTGCCTTCATTCATATGGCACTCCTCTATATTAAGGCTCGTTACACCTATAAAAACAACACCGGGATTTTGCTTATTTCCCAAATACATACAATTGTCAATCACATTGTAAATTTGTGGATTAATATCATAAAAAACATCATCGCCCAGATATTCAAGGCTGCTTGGCACCTCAATTGTCTTAAGTGATGAGCAGCTGTAAAACGCCTTATCGTCAATGCTTCTAACCCCCTCGGAAATAACAGCGCTTTCAAGGCTTGTGCAATTTGAAAATGCTCTGTCCCCTATGTATGAAACCCCCTCGGGTATTACAATTTCCTTAAGGCTGTCGCAATTTAAAAACGCGCTGTTACCAATTCGTGTAACCCCTTTGGGTATTTCAACGCTTACAAGGCTGTCGCAATTTGAAAATACACTGTTTTCAATTTCCGCAAGCCCTTTGGGTATTTCAACGCTTTCAAGTCTTTTACAACTTGAAAATGCGCTAATTCCCAAGCGCTTTAACCCCTCGGGCATTATAACGCTCTTAAGATTTTTGCACTCCGAAAAGGCGCTGCTTCCTATTTCCTCAACCCCATTTGGTACTGTAATACTCTCAATGCCGTCACAATCAGAAAAGGCGCTGCTTCCTATTGCTATAATCCCTTCCGATATTACAACACTTTTTAAGTTGTCGAAATTTTGAAATCCGCTATCTACAATTCTCGTTACCGCCTTGCCGCTGTAGGCTCGGGGTATGGTTACCTCACTAATATATTTTGCCCGTCCGCCGCCAACCGCATAGGTGCCATCGTCTAAGGGGTAAAACTCAAGGAAGCTCTCCTCGCCGTAGCCCTCTAACTCGGTCACAACGCCAAAGCTTTCCTTTCTGCCGTCGGTGTACTCAACCACAAGCTCGCCGTTTTCTATCCTTACGCTTTCCACAGCCCTTTCCGTCTCCAAAGCAAAGCTGTCCGTCTTTCCGTCAGCATAAGCAACATAGAGCTTACCGTTTGAAAACTCAATGCTCTTTACAGCCTTCTCCGCCACAACATCAAAGCTCTCGGTCCTTCCGTCACCGTACTCCACCGTAAGCCTGCCGTTTTCCATATTTACACTCTTTATTCCGTTCTCTGCCGTAATGCCAAAGCTTTCGCTTTCGCCCCCTGCATACTCAACAACTATCTCGCCGTTTTCAACCTTAACGCCCTTAACTGCGTTTTCGTCTTTTATTTCAACATACTCCGTGCGTCCGTCATCGTAAGTAACAAGGATTTTGCCGTTCTGCATTTCAATGCCCTTAACCGCCGCATCCTCCGCATCCTTAGGGCTTGAGCAAGCGCACAAGCCAAGCAACAAGGCACCAACCAATACTAAAAGAGTAACAAATTTTTTCATAACAGCCTCCTCTGATTTTTTGCTTTGCTGTTCTAATTATAAATTAACAAAGTGTTGCAACTGTGACAAAAAAGTGATAGAATAATAAAAAAAGCCTGTGAGGTAACAAAATGAACGCAAAGATATGCAAATATAAAAACAACGCAAAAAGCGCCTTCACCTTCGTTTTTGATGACGGCTGCTACGGCGAAAGCACTGAATGGACATATGAAATTTTCAAAAAAATCTACGAGGAAACAGGTATTAAATTTAAGGCAACAAGCGCCCAAACCGTGGGCTTTATCAGCCCGCGCCTAAAGGAAATGTGGGAAAGGCTGTTTAGCGAGGGGTATTATGACTACTGCGCCCACTCCATAGGCCACTGCATTTGCTACTGTAAGGACACCCCTGCAGAGGAAATGCACAAGGACGCCTCCGAAACAAAGGAAAGGCTAAAGGAAATGTACGGCACCGCCCCCTTAATCTACGCGACCCCGGGCGGCGGCAGTGACAGCTTCGGCTGGGACATTTTGAAAGGCTACTACATTGCCAACCGTAACGGCAACGATAAAATAAACATTCCGGGCGAAATCGACTGGTTTAACATCGGCACCTTTACCGCAATGCTTAACCGCACCACCGAGGAATATACATCAAACATTGACGAAATTATCAAAAACGGCGGGTGGAGTGTCCAGGTTAACCACTGGATAACCAAAAAAGCCGAGGATAAATTCCACTCCCAATCCTTTGAAACCTTCGTTAACGAGTGCGACTATCTTGCAAAAAAGGCAAAGTCAAACCAGGTTTGGGTATGCTCCCTGAACGAGGCGGTTTTATATCTCCAAGAGGCAGAAAAATCAACCCTTGAAATAAACGGCAACAAGCTCACCCTTGTGTGCCCCTTGGACAAGGAGATTTACACCTATCCCCTAACCGTTGAAATCGACGGCAAGCTTTATGACATAAAGCCAAACGAAACAATAACACTTTAATTTAAAAGGAGCTGTCGCATTAGCAACAGCTCCTTTTACTTAGCATTTGTCTCAAAACGATAAATCCACAAGCCTTTGTCCCGCCTTTGGTTTGAAAGCTTTTTAACACAGAGTAAGACGAGATTTACCGTATAAAATCGAGGTTCAACCGTAGGTCTTATCTCCGCTATAGGAAAAATATCTTTTTAAGTGACTCCTTAAAGGGCTTAACAATTTCAATAACAATAAGCCCAATGCCCATAATCGCCAAAAATACCATTGGGTAAAGGGACCACACATATCCGTCGTGGGCAATATTTAGCGTTATGTGCATCAAATGCTCCATAATGAGTAGGGTAATTCCCGCCAAAATAAATGCGCCGCCAATTACAAACAGCCTGCCGTGCTTTAGGTATCTTAAAAGCACTGCCGAGCCCGTTACTATAACCGCCGCCAAGCCTGTTACGGGCAACGCAAGGGTCCAAAACCAGCCGCCGTCAACGGTAAAGTCAACGTACCAAAGCAGCACCGCTATAGCTATAAAGTCTGCAGGCACAAAAACAGCAGGGTTTTTGTTTTTAAACCACATAGGCAGCACCACAGAAACATAAATCAGCACAACCGCCCCGATTACATAGCCCGTCCAGTCAATTTTCCCATTTAGGTTCAGGTCAAGAATAAGGGCAAAAATAATAGGAATTAAATGCAAAAGCGTGACAATAAACAAAAGTCCCCTTATGTTAATCTCCTCGCTCTTAAACGCCCTCCTTGGATAGGTGGGTAATGCGTCGGATTTTTTCAAATCGGGATGATAAACTCTCGTTTGGCAAATGGGGCAAATCTTTTGCCCGTCACTTAGCTCAATTCCGCAATTTATACAATACATTATCTCAATTTCTCCCTGTTAGTTCGTGAGTTGCTCTCCGCAACCACCTTAATTCCAAGCTCCTTAAAGGTTTCGTAAAGCTCCCTTTCAAGCACGCTTTCCTTAATGTTCCTTATGATGTTTAGGTACATCCTTCCGCCGTAGGTCACAATAGCGCTGTTATACGGCGCTGTGGACTGTACGCCAAGCAAGAAATCCATTCGGCTCACATGCTCCTCCATCTCAGGCGGCATTGTAACCACACCTAAGTTGGAAAGGGTAAAGGTGGATTTTCTCTCGCCCACCGCCTTAAACACCAGCTTCATAATAAGATTTTTTAGGAACAGTGGGGCAATTTTTAAAATTTTTGTGTTTTCGTTGCCCACATTGGTGGCAATTCGCGCGCTCATATTTTTTTCGGTAATTTGCAAGCTCATTTGGTAGTACACGCTTTTGCAAATTTCATCAAAGCTGTATTCTCCGTACCTTGGGTCAATGCCCGGGGTTGCATACAGCACAAAGTTACGCAAGGACTCGGAGGGGAAAAGCTTTCTTAGGTTAACAGGCACCAAAATCTTTATCGGCTTTCGCCTTTTTGGGTTTTTAACCAGCTTTTCCTGCAGCCTTATATTGGTGTGTATCAAAAGCGCCACAAAGTACGCAGTAACGGTAACGCCCCTCTTTTTGGCCTCAGCGGCTATTTGCTCCGCGTCCATAATAAAGGTGGTGTTGGTTCTAAAGCCGTCGGTTTCGGGTCTGCCCGTTATCTTAAAGGCGGTGTCCTCACTCCTTGGATGCTTTACAGGACCTGCGTATTTTTGGAAGCTGTCCTCAAGCTCCTTCGGGGAGGGCTCCTCAAGCCTGTCAAGCACGCCCTTTTCGTTTGGCACCTTTATACCGTACCGCTGATACAAATACTCCGCAATCAAGGTTTTTAGGAAAACAAGTCCGCCGTTTCCGTCGGTCAATGCGTGGAAAAATTCCACCGCCAACCTGTTTTCATATACAATAACCCTAAAGGCGCATTTTCGTATATCATCAAAAATCATTCTCGACAAGGGGTACGGCTTTTCATCCATAATTTCGGGTGCGCTTGGAATTTCCTCTAAATAGTACCAGAAAAATCCCGTTTTCAGCCTTACCGCAATGGAGGGGAAGCGCCTAACGGTTACATCAAGGGCAACCTGCAAAATTTCCTTGTCAATCTTTTCATCAAGTGTGGCAGACAGGCGGAAAACATTACTCCAGCCGCGGTTTCTTGACGCAGGGTAAATCTTTGCCGCGTTGTCAAGGCTCATCCACTTCAGCTTTTTCTGTAAGGGTACGTTCTCCTTAATAAACTTGCGGATTTTGTCAAAATCACCTAAGTTCTCCTTAAGTCCATAAAGCACATAGCCGTGCCACATATCGGGGGTAACAACAAGCTCGCTTTTGCCGCCGCCCGCTATTACACCCTCGTGTACCTTAACCGCATCGTCAAGCATAACCTCGTCGCCGCCCACAAAAACAAGGCAGGGGGGCAGCTTGTCAAGCTCACCGAAGGCAGGGGAAACAAGCGGGTTGCTTTTCTGCCTTAAATCATCCTCTGCGTCGGGATTTGTTCGGGGGTGTGTCCGTCTTTTGTACTTTTCATCCTTTCCGTAAAGGTAAAAATCAGAATAATATTTAAGCCTTGTCTTATTCATAGAGGGGTCAACCCTCTTGTTAGTTTCATAGGACTCGCCGGAGGAGGTCATATCCGTCCACGGGGAGATGGCAATAATGCCCGCAGGCATAACCCTGCCCTTCTCCTTCAGCTTTAAGCAAAGGGCATAGCAAAGGCCGCCGCCTGCGCTCTCACCGCAAAGCACAATGCTCTCAGGCGCATACCCGTGGGATAAGAGATAGCCGTAAGCCTCCAGGCAGTCATCAAGTGCAGTCGGGTAGGTATGCTCAGGAGCCAAGCGGTAGGCAATACACATAACCTTAATGCCGCATCTTGCGCTTAGCATAGTGGCAAAGCCCTTGGCATAGTCAAGGTCGCCGCTTGTATATCCACCGCCGTGTATGTAAAGCACAATTCCGTTGGAAACCAAGTCCCTCGGCGTAATCATAGATGCTTCCATCTCACCTATTGTAAAATCCTCATGCTCCACGTCGTGCCTGTGGAAGGACGCCATAAGCTTGCCAAGCCTGTCTTGATTTTTTCTTGCCGTTTCCAAGGAGCAGTTAGACAAAAAGCCCTTGAAAAAGCTGAGCTGAGAACGCAAAAATTTAGTAAAAGGCCTCATCTAATCCCCCTTTTCCTCAAAATGTAAATATATCCTAAATTATATTTTACCACATTTATATTTTATAATCAACCTCAATTGCAAAATTATCTTCCCCTTTCCATACACACCTGCGGTAAGGTTCAATACAACACTCCGTGTTGATTAAAATTTTGCATTTGAATTTGCATACGCTGTAATTCCGCATCCTGCAGTTGCACCCTGCGCGCCCCTTTTTCCTTAAAAATTCCCAAAAAGTTCTAAAATATTTAATATTTTTATATAAATAATATTGAAATATTATAAAATATATGATAGAATGTACTTAAGAATGAGCATAGCTCAATATTTCTAAGGGGAGGATAATTCGATGGCAGAGTTTAAGTACGACATTGTTAAGACCTTCGGCACAGTTTCCGAAAATGACAATGGCTGGGTTAAGGAAGTTAACCTTGTGAGCTGGAACGAGCGTGAGCCTGTATATGACATTCGTGTTTGGCAGGAAAATCACGAGAAGCTTGGCAAAGGCATCACTCTTACAGAAGTTGAGCTAAAGAACCTTAAGAACTTGCTTAACACAATGGATATCTAATTCCAAAAATACAAAGCAACGGGCGCGCCCGTTGCTTTTATTTTTTGCATAAGAAAAAGGAGGGCGCGCCCAATACCATTAAGTTAAGAAAAATGACTTACTTCGAAAGAGGTAGGTCTTTTTTTATTGAAAAAAATCAAGAAAATTTTAAAAGAAAGACTTGACAAAAGAGACAAAATATGCGGTCGCCCCTATCAACGGAAGAGTGAG
>JAFTMJ010000075.1 GCA_017452475.1 Clostridia bacterium
TCAGGTGCTATTTTTGCTGTAATATTCAGCTTCTTTGGCATCGGGTGTCCTATAATTATTGTTCGAATGCGGGCGTTGGCTGTTGTAAAAGACCATATAGTCATCAACAGCTTTTTTGAATTCCTTATCAGATCGATACTTGGTGCGATAGAGTTCTTCTCTCTTAAGACTTGAGAAAAAAGACTCTACAACGGAATTATCGTAGGGGGTATAAGCACGAGAAAATGATTGTGTGACCTTTAGAGATTTTAAGTAATTGCAAAAAGTTTTTGAACGATAATTACCACCACGATCAGAGTGGAAAATAAGCGTACCCTTTGGCTGTCTTGTTTCATAAGCATCTTTAAAAGTATTTTTCACCAATTGTGTGCTATTGTTTAAGGCAATTCTATGAGCTATAACCTTTCGTGAGTATAGGTCGAGAATCACGCAAATGTAATACGAATTATACGGTGTTCTAAAATATGTAACGTCGCTCACCCATACTTCATTAGGGCGTGTGGTTTGAAATTGCTGATTAACTTTGTTCTTTGCCTTTACTTCTTTTTCGTATATAGCTTTCGCACGGTGGCGAATGCTTTGTAAACCCATATCATGCATGAGAAAAGAAACAGTTTCTTCACTTGTCCGATAACCTTTTTGTTTTAGAATTGCTGTGATTTTACCTGCACCGAAGATTTGCCTATTTTCCTCATAAATTTTTAGAATTTCCTCACGCAGAATCTCTCTACGTTTGGAATACCATGTGTTATCCTTTTTATTACGAAAAATATGGTTGTAGAAAGTACCTCGGTCAACTTGCATAGCTTCACATAACCAATGAACGTTATATTTCCCATATAGCGGCGCCATAGCATTTAGTTTTTCCTTTAAGGGTGCGTTGATCGAAATTCCAAGTTCACGAATAATAGCCAACATGGTTTGCAACTTTTCCACCTTGCGTTCAAGTTCTTTAATTTCTTTGTTCTTTACGTTTGAATTAATTGAATTCTTTGCCGTATAATCATTTATCCACCGATAAATAGTAGAGCGCGGAATTCCGGTTTCTTTTGAAATACTAATGATGCATTCTTTGCTCTTATATCGAGCAATTATGTGTGTTTTTATTTCTTCTGAATAGTGCATACCCTGCAAAATCTCCTTGCTAAAAAATCGTAGTAAAATTATATCATATTAAAAATTTTATTGCGTCGATAAGGTAAGCTGCGGTTGAGATTTCTTGATGGATATGATATAATTAATATAAGGCAATTCGATGGAGGGTGTTTATGATTATTAGAGGAAATAATTTGGATGATAAATTGGTCATTGAAATAGGACGATTTTCAATACTTTGGAATTGTTTTGAGAGATTTCAATGTAATAATGCTTGTAATCCGACAAAAATCAAATTGGTTTCTCAAAACATTAAAATCGATAAAAATAAAGAGGTGCAATTAGCACAGGTTCTAAATGAAAGACGTTCTTGGTTTGGGCAAGTAATTTCAGAATATGTAGAAACGGGCTTGTATCCTGGTAATGCTCGTCAAAATCAAGAAGAAGATAGGCTTTTGATGGAAAAATTTATGGAACAAAAAGAAGAAGATGTAAGATGTGGATGCCTATTAGTTATATATAGAATACGAAATAATTTGATGCATGGACTTAAATGTATTGAGCAATTAAATGATCAATTAAAATTATTTGAAGCAGTAAACGGCGTATTGGAAACTTTATGTTAAAAGGAAGGAAATATGGGATTTACCATAAGAGAACAAGCAATAATTAACGATAATTTTAAGGAGCTTATACGAGGCGGCAATTACGAAAAATTAATCGAGCAGCTTATGAATGACTCGCAAAAAATATTCCCTAATAAATATAAACATCTTGAAAAGCAATCAAAAGGCGAGTGTGATTTTATAGATTTATCGACGAATCAAAAATACGATGCAAAACTGCTGTTTTCGGAAAAAGACGGAAAACTTGTGGGAAGCAGAAATTCTGATTTTGGAGAGTGGATGCAAATTAAATTAGATGAAGTCGCTGAGTTTAGTGAATATATCGAAAAAAGAGGACAGTTTGATATTGAAAATTTGACTATATATAAAGTTTTTAAGGATCGTTTAGCTACAGTTGCACCCGACGAATATCCCATCATATTTATTCCGTATCCTGTTGTTTTAGATGGAGAAGGATTAGACATACTGCACTTTTGTGGCGATTTATTGTCAGCAATTTTTACTGAATTAAAGAAAAAGAATTTAGTAAAAGAGCGAAAATTATATGTGATATATCCGTGCGTAGAAAATGCGCTTGTAATTAGGTGTTTGAATAATAGCCAGAGAGAATTTTTTTCTGATCACGAATTAAGGAAATATATTGCATATGATGTCAGTTTAGTTTCCGATGAGCAAGATTGAGCACAGTACAAGTGCGTCAGTTCAACTCCAAACAAAAAGAAGCAAAAATATCTTTTTTATCGCCCCTTCACAAAAAGAAAAGTCGCGCAAGCGGCTTTTTCTTTTTGTACTCTTCACTCTTCTCTTTTCACTCTTCACTTTTCTCTAAATCCCCCGCGCGACTTTTCCAGAGAAGAGATAAGAGAGAAGAGAGAAAAGGTAGCTTTTCTCCTGCGCCTTTGGCGCTTTGGTCGAAAAGCATTTTATTTAAAACAACAAACGCTACAGTTCAAACCCAAACAAAAAAGGCAAAAATATCTTTTTTATCGCCCCTTCACAAAAAAAGGCTCGTTTTCACGAGCCTTTAATTTTAATCAATATATGTGCTTGCAATTTGGTATTGTTGCCAATCAATAGCCGTAATTTCTGCCGTGTAAATGTTTACCTTTATGTAGGAAAGCACGGTCTTTGTAGTAACGGCACCGCCAACCTCTTTTACGGTAATTGCTGTTTCAACCTCCATATAGTAGCTGTCACCCTGTTCAAATGAAACAACTGTTGAATCAACAACCGTAACATTTACATTGTCCTTTTTAATAGCATTGTGCACAAAAGTAAGCGCAGGCTCGCGGATTTCCTCATAGCCATAAGTAGAGAAGTAGCTTGCTAAAAATGCTGTTAGCATGGCAAGAATGATAATACCTGCATAAATTAAAGCATAAAAAACACGCCTTTTTTCGTGGAAGCAAAGCTTGTTTTTAACAATGCCAATAAAAAAGCTGCTAACAAGGAAGGAGGCAACGGCACAGGCGCAGAAAACAATAATACCGTTTAATGTCCTGCCCAATACTAAAAGTAAAACTCCAATTACCTCACTTAGTATAATGCCGAGTATAGCAATCGCGCGTACAATTTTTTCATTGCGCGAATAATAAAATTTTCTTTTTTCTTTTGTCTCCATTATATCCCACCGATAATTTTATTTGATACAAGTATACCACGAAAAGAGAAATTTGTAAATACCAAATGAAAAAACCGCTTTAAAATCCGTGTTTTATTAATATCTAAATATGAACATATAATCAAATGAACACAAAGACATATGAAATAGGCTCCCAAAACGGGAGCCTAAGGTGCGATTAGTGATTTTTCTTGCTGCCGTGCTTGATTTCACAAGCACCCTTATCGCAATCACCGTCACCACTCTTCATTTCTGTCCTTGCTCTGTTTGGCACAGGTGGGTTAGGTACATTTGCGATTTGGTCATTTGCTTTTTTCATTTCGGCCTTATTTTTCTTGCTCATTTTATCACCCCCAAGGTTAGTATGATAAAAATAGCTAAAAATATTCCTTAGTCATACTCAACTAAAATTTCCATTTTATTTAAAGCATTAACAATTCTTTCAAATGCTCCCTCATCCTTAACAGAGATTGTATGCAGGTGTAAGCCCTCTGTTAGCTGGCTAAGCGGTGCGGCTTCAGTTTCGGTAACCTTTTTTACAAATTCATCAACCTCATACCGCGAGGATAAATTCAAATCCGCGCAAATCCTGCCGTAAACAGAATGTTCAACAATAACATCAATGGCTTTACCGCCGTTATCAACAATTGCGTAAAGCTCGTCCCTTAGCTGCTCACTTCCGTGCTTAACAGCTATTCTTTTAATAATGCCGTCGTTTTGCGCCTTTTCAAGAACATAACCGTAATGCTCCGCGCGGATTTGCTGCCCTGCTGCGCGCAAAAGAGCAATATCCGCAACAATTATCTGTCTTGTCACACCAAACGCCTCAGCCAAGCGTGTAGCGCTGATAGGAGAAGACGATTCTTGTAGTTTAATTAATATTTGGCTTCTTCTTTGTTCGTTTTTCATAATAACTTTCCTTTGTAAATCAATATATTTATTGTATCATACAAAATTATTAAAATCAAGAAATTTATAATTGACATTTACTTTTTCTTATGCAAAAGTTGTATACACATATGTGTAAACAAATTAAGTTGAAACAAAACTGAAAGGAAAAATGAAAAAATGGAAAAGAAATATGCAGTGTTGGTAGTAGACATGTTAAACGATTTTGTAACAGGCGCTCTAAAGTGCGACCGCGGCTTGGCAATCGTCCCAAAAACAAAGGAGCTTTTGGCTGGATGCCGTGAAAAGGGCGTTCCTGTAATTTTCTGTAATGATGCTCACATTAAAGGAATCGACCACGAGCTTAAGTTCTGGGGCGACCACGCAATTGCAGGTACAAAGGGAGCTGAGGTAATTCCCGAGCTTGACCTTTGCGATAAGGACTACATAGTTCCAAAGCGCCGTTACAGTGGTTTTTTCCAAACAGACTTGAAGCTTTTGCTTGATGAGCTTGGTGTAAATACAGTTATTATGACAGGACTTCATGCCCATATGTGCGTTCGTCACACCTCAGCGGATGCATACCAGTATGGCTACGATGTTGTGGTTGCAAAGGACGCAACCGACTCCTTCACCGAAGAAGACTATAACTACGGCATCAAGTACCTAAAGGAAACCTACGACGCAGTAATTTCCGACGTTGATTCAATCCTAAAGATGCTATAAAAGCTAACCCCTCACGCTTGTGAGGGGTTTTATCGTGAAAAGGAATAAGGGCAACAGGCAAGGATACGGGAAGGCTCCTAACGGAGCTATTTTTGCCCGACCTTTTCCTTGCAAGCAGAGAACGGTCTTGGTCAAAAATGCGAACCCAATCCAAAATGCAATGCATTTTGAAGATGGGTCGATTCGTTGTTTTTAGCACCCGCAACTTTATGGGAAGGCTCCTAACGGAGCTATTTTTGCCCGACCTTTTCCTTGCAAGCAGAGAACGGTCTTGGTCAAAAATGCGAACCCAATCCAAAATGTAACGCATTTTGGAGATGGGTCGATTCGTTGCAGGAACTAAAAAAGCCATAGCACAAAAATGTGCTATGGCTTTTTTGGCACCCGCAACGGGAATCGAACCCATAACTAACCCTTAGGAGGGGTTTATTATATCCATTTAACTATGCAGGCATAATGGCTAACTTGAGTCAGCCATAATATTATAACAGAAACTTTCTAAAATTTCAAGTCTATTTTCCCTTTAAAAGCAGGTTTTTGTGAACTATTTTCAACCTGAAGGCTAACAGTGTTGTGTATAATGGGGCAAAACTCGTTTCCGGCAACGACAAAATGCTCAATTAGCCTAATATCAAAGGCGTTGAATGCCGCCATTAGGTTAGCGGTTGTTTCAATATCGTCATTAGATGGGCAAACCGTGCCGTTTGGATGGTTATGCACAAGGACAACCATTGAAGCATTATGCTTAACAACCAAATCAAGTATTTTTCTTGCGGAAACATAGGTTGAGTTAACGCTACCCTCGTGGATTTTTGCAACAGTCAAAAGCTCAAACTTGTTGTTCAGGAGCATAACATAAACAATTTCCCGTTGCTCGCCAAAATACTTATTAACAAAGTATTCGCCGATTTTGTTGGCAGTATCGTAAACTGTAGTTTCCCTTAAGCTGTCACTTGCGTACCTGCTTGCAATCTGCGGCACCATCTTAATAAGGGTGGCGCTGCTTTCCTTAATCCCGTCAACCTGAATAAGCTCATCAAAGGAGGCATCAAAAACATCCTTAAGTGAGCCGAAGTGGTTAATTAGCTTGTGGGCAATCTCGTTTGTATCCTTCCTTGGGATGGAATAAAAGAGAAGAAGCTCTAAAATATTATGTGGCTCAAATCCCTGAAAGCCGTTTTCCAAAAACTTGTTTTTAAGGCGCTGCCTATGCCCATCATGCAATCCAACCTTTTCCTTTGCCATAGCTTACAACTCCCTTCTAAAAAGATATACATAAAATATTTTATCATATTAAATCGGTTATGTCAACTTATTTTATTGACAATAGGCATTAAATGTGATAAACTAAAGTATATTAAGTCGAAAGGGTACACTATGTTCAAGGTTAAGATAGCGGGCTTCGTGATAGAGGTCGACAACAAGTATGGCTATATTGAAAGGCTATGCTCAAAATATAAATACCAAGGTAACGGGGCGGATTTTTGCGCCACCTGCACTGAGGAAGAAATTGATAATGAATATATAGCTGCCCAAAGCGACGAGGAGATTAAAAATCTGCTCCTTTCAATGAACACTGAACAACAGCGGGGCTATTTAGAGGGTGTTTGTATATATAGGTCAATTTGTCTACAGCTCCCGGAGCGCGGCTCCTTCGTTATGCACGCCGCAACCATCGAGGTTGACGGGCAGGCATATGCTTTTACAGCCCGTAGCGGCACAGGAAAAAGTACCCATATTGCCTTGTGGAAGCAATATCTTGGGGACAGGGTTCAAATTGTAAATGGGGACAAGCCAATTGTCCGTGAAATAGACGGTGTTTTCTATGCCTACGGCACACCTTGGTGCGGTAAAGAGGGGTGGAACCGTGATGTTTGCGTGCCTCTTAAGGGTCTTTGCTTTGTAGAACGAGCAAAGGAAAATAGCATCAGCAAGCTCCCGTTAGATGAGGCGGCAAGCCGTATAATGAAGCAAATTTTAATTCCCAAGGACGCAATGGGTGCAATTAACACCTTTGACCTTGTGGATAGAATGTTAAATAAGGTAAATTGCTGGCTTTTGGGCTGTAATATTTCAGTTGAAGCAGCCGAAATAGCGTATAAGGCAATGAGTGGAGGAAAAAATGAAGATTAAGAACGGATTTATATTAAGAGATGTTGGCGGTAAGACCTTCGTAGTTGCCGTTGGCGAGAGAAGCCGCGAGTTTAAGGGTATGATAACCTTGAATGAAACAGGCAAGCTTATTTGGCAAACCCTTGAAAAGGGCGCAACCGTTGAAGAGGTTGTTAACGCAATCCTTGCCGAGTATGAGTGCGATGACAAGGCGCTGGTTGAAAGCGATGTAAACGCCTTTATTGCTAAGCTTGAGGGAGATGGCATCCTTGAATAATTCAGGTGTTAGCTTAAAGGAATTTTGGCCAATAATGAAGGAGGTTATCGAAAGTGGCGGGGAGTTTACCTTCAAGCCCAACGGTATTAGTATGATGCCTCTTATTAGGCAGGGCGTGGATGAGGTTGTCCTCGTTTCTCCAAGCAACATTAAGCTTGGGGACGCGGTTTTTTACCAAAGAGATAACGGTCAGTTCGTTCTGCACCGCATTGTGAAAATCAAAAACGGTGAGTATGTTATGTGCGGGGACAATCAGTTTGATTTGGAATACGGCATAACCGACAAGCATATTTTGGCAAAAATGAAGTGTGTCATTCGTGACGGTCAGGTAATTGATGAGTCGAACAAAAAATACCGCAAGTATGTTAAAGGCTTACCTATGCGCCGCTTCAAGAAGCGCACACATAATTTCCTTGGCAGAGTAAAAAGAAAAATATTTAAAAAGAAGGCAAAATGATTTTTGCCTTCTTTTTAAATTCAAATTTTTCTGTAAATAGAGAAGTTTACCTCAACAGTTGTGGTAATTTCATCCACTCCCTCAAGCTTTTTCTTATCCTCAAGGGATGTACGGTGGTAATACGGCGTCATTGTAAACAGGTTCTTAATAGCTTCATTGCCACTTATTTTTGCCGTGTATTTTAAATTGTCACAGCGCAAAAGCTCAAAGCCCTCATAGTTAAGAATTTTTTCTTCATTTTTATAAACACTGTCATAAATAACCGCCTTAAGCCCGTCTAAGTGGTCAATTCCCGCGGAGGCAACTATAAAGTGCCCACCCTGCTTTAAGGTACGCCTAAATTCCTCACCTGCAACAGGTGCAAACATATTTACAATTAAGTCGGTGCTTTCGTCATTAACGGGCAATTCAAAGATACTTCCAACAGTGTAGATAACATTATTTATACCCTGCCTCTTTGCGCTTTTTGCGCCATGCTCACAGCCGAATTTTGACATATCTACACCAATTACAAGGCGAGACGTGTCTGATTTTGCTATGTTTTCAGTGTAATATCCTTCACCACAGCCCGCATCAATAACAAGCCTTGGCTTAAGCTCATTTGCAAGGGCGCAAATCTTATTGCAAATGGCACTGTAAGCGCCGCTTGTAAAAAAGGAAGTGCGCGCATTAATCATATCCTTGCTATCCCCTGCGTGAGCATTATTTTTTTTGCCGGGCTTTAGTAAGTTCACATAACCCGAGGCAGCTATGTCAAAGGAATGATTGCCTCGGCACTTTAAGCTCCTGTCCTTAATGGTTAGGGGAAGAGAGCAAATTGGACAAATCAAATTATCAAATATATTCATATTAGCTCCAATATTTCTTGCATTTTCCTTTAAATTATACTATAATTATAGTGTAAATTCAAGTGAAAGGCGACATTTTATGCTAAAGATAGGACAAAGATTTAAGGTAAAAATTGAAGACACTAATATTTTTGCAAACGGCATCTGCCGCCTTGACAATATGGTTGTTTTTGTAAAGGGAGCAATAACAGGTGAGGAGTGTGAAATTGAAATTACCGATGTATACCCAAAATATGCCTTCGCCACCTGCAAATCAGTCCTTGCCCCGTCCATTCACAGGGTTGAACCGTCTTGTCCATATGTTGATAGTTGCGGCGGATGTGCCTTTTCTCACTTAACCTGTGAATTTGAAAATGAAATCAAGGAAGGCTATGTTAAATCCGCATTTGCCAAGCAGCATTTGGATGTTGAAGTCGAAAAAATAGTCAGCCCTGTGTCGGTAAATTACAGAAACAAGGTTGTTCTTTTCTATAACGGTACCTCCTTTGGCTATATGTCGCAGGGCACAAACACCGTCATCCCTCACAAAAGATGCTTGCTGAACTCCCCTTTGTTTGATGAAATTGCAAGCTTTACCGCAAAGGAGCTTAAGGGCACACCCCTCCGCGCCCTGTTTTTGCGTAAGTCCTATGATGAAAAGGAAATAATGGTTTGCCCAATATTTTTTGAAAAAACTAACATTATACCCTATGCCTCAAAGCTTGTTTACCGCTTTCCAAATGTAAAGGCGGTGTTATACGGCGTATCAAAGGAAAAGAGCTTCGCCCTTGAAAAGGTAAAAATGTCAAATGTATACGGTGACGGCTACATAAATGACACCTTGTGCGGAATAGATTTTAGAATTTCCCCCGACTCATTTTATCAGGTTAACCACACCTGCACGGAGCTTTTGTATGAAAAAGCAATTGAGCTGGCAGACCTAAATAAGGACAGTATCTGCGCAGACCTGTTTTGCGGCACAGGCACAATTGGCATAATAGCCGCAAAAAGAACAGGCGCCACTGTCTATGGCGTGGAAATTGTGGAAAGCGCAGTGAAGGATGCACGGCATAACGCAAAAGCGAATAATATTAGAAATGCTCACTTTGAAGCAATGGACGCAAGTAAATTCAACAAGCAGGTGGACACCTGCATCATCGACCCACCGCGTAAGGGCTGCAGCCTCTTTATGATTGAAACATTAAAACGCTTAAATCCCCAAAAAATCGTTTACGTCTCCTGCAATACCGACACAATGACAAGAGATATAAAAGCACTGTCAGAAAACTATAAAATATCCACCCCTGTGTCTGTTTTTAATCTTTTCCCTCGCACAAGCCACGTAGAAAGTGTTGTTTGTCTGTCACGAAAATAAGCCAAAATCGGCTTAAAATGGACAAAATTAAGCCGTTTCGAGCGATTTTGAGATAAAAATTTAAAAAATTAGTGTTCAAAATTAAAAAATGCCCCAAGTTTGCGTTGGGACAAATGTGATTTTCGAGCAAGACTCGAAAGTTTATTTTACAGCAGTTTAGTATAACATATCGAAAGGAGATTACCAAAAGTGACGTATGGTATCATAAAGAACAAAGACGGTTCGACATATGTGTCACCGATCTTTGCTTTGAAATATGTTGGGTGGAAGTCAGAAGCGATTATCTTTGATGAAACATTTTCAAAAATCAAAAGAATAAAATTACATGACACTAGATTAGGTGGAATTGGCAGAACTGTATTTGTGATTGAAAACGACTTTGATACAAGCAAAGGCGATTGGGCTGGCTTTGATTGGGTAATCAATGATAAAGCACTTTTTAAGGCACTTCGTTCAAAAAAAGGAGCAGATATAGAGTTGTTCCCTTTGTTCAAAAATCATTGCAAAGAAATCCAATTGCCAGACTTTTTTGAAATAAAAGACGATAAAGATATCGCGGCTCTTGAAGGCGTTTCATTTGGTTTTCACGATTCTCTTATAAGTGAGTATGTGGAGAACGGAAATAGTATCGTAGTACGTTTCGATACCACTTGGGGTTGCTACATTACCGCGACTTTTGAAGACGTTATAGAAGCTGACTTCAAGGAGAAAGTTGGTCAGATATTAGATTCCGAAATCAAGAAAACGGATGAGGGATTCTCATTCACTGTACTGGATGGCTTTGCAGGTTGGATTGACGGCTGTGATTACGACTCGGAAATGGGAGAGCCATACATTAAGTGTAAAAAGATTTTTTGGCAAATTGAAATTGCTTAAAATATACCTTTTGGCTTTACAACCCCGTTTTTGACACAAAAATATACCTTTTGTACTCTTGCACCACGTAGAAAGTGTCGTTTGTCTTAAACGACAGATTCAACAGTGAATTACAACCTTGCGGTTGCGTGAATTGAGCAGAGAAACTCATAAATTGGCATCGCCATGAATTGCGCTGCAGCACGTTGTGGTTGCAAGTCAATTTATGGAGCAAAGTGGAAAATCATGGCGTCAAAAAGAAGAAAGCGGATGGCGACAAAAAGAAAACAGTTGACTATGTAAAATAAATATGATAAAATATATATGTATAAATTCCTACCCCCAAAAAGGAGAACAAAATGAAAAAGCTTTTTGCACTGTTATTAGCAATGATTTGCGCTTTGATGATTGTTTCCTGTGGTGATGAGGAGGGTACAGCTCCTTCAACTCCATCATCTGCAGCTACCACATCAAGCGATACAGGTACCCCTCCAAAGCCTGATCAACCGCTTGGTCCAAGCGATACATATCAGCCGCCTGCTGACTATGATAAGCCAACCGTACAAGAGGTTTTGGGTGAGCTTATGAATGTGTTCACTGCAGAGGACACCTTCGGTAACGAAAGCAAGGTTCAGTCCTTTACCGATTATACCGATATTGATGTTTCCAAGGTAACAAACACACAGGTTGTTATCAGCCAAGGCGGTGTTTACAGGGTTCACGGCAAAAACGCCAACTGTCAGCTCTACCTAAAGGCGCAGGAGAAGGGCACACAGAAGGTTTACCTGCTTTTAGACGGGCTTGACCTTTCATACAGTGGCTCCAGCCCTGTTATCTTTGCAGATGACTTTAAAGAGGTTCACATTGTTTTGGCAAAGGGCTCATACAATACCCTCCGGGATAGCGCAACAAACGGTGAAAACGGTGCTATCAAGGTTAAATCCTGCAATTTGGTTTTAGACGGCACAGGCAAGCTCACCATTACCGCAAACGCAAAGCACGGCATTTCCAACACCAAGGAGCTTACTATTAATGGCGGTAATTACAACATTACCTCCGTTGGTCACGGTATATACGGTAAGCAGGGTGTTATCATTAACGGCGGTAAGTACAATATCAGCTCTGCAAAGAGTGGCATTAAAGCGGGTGATGATGAGGTTGGCAACGAATATGTTGGCAAAATCGAAATTAACTCAGGCAGCATAAAAATCCGTAGCACAACAAACGGTATTAACAGCTACGGTACAGTTTCTATCATCAACGGCAGAATTACAGTTGAATCTAACGGCAAGGGTATTGTTGCCACAAATGACCTTAACATAAGCGGCGGCACACTTATCCTTAGCACCGTTGAGGATACAATTAAGAGTGATGCTTCGGTTAACATTACAGGCAAGGCAAATATTAAGATTACCACAAACGGTAACGGAGTTGAGGCAGTAAATGCAACCGTTTCCACAACGGGCGTTATCTACATCAAAACAATGCCTGTATTTACAAAGGATGTTACGGGCTCCTACATTTATGTAAACGGCGCATATGTTCATATTGAGGACACAGATGATGACTCAGGCGAAAGATATGCGGTTGCCGAGTGCAAGGGCTTTGAAATTAAGGAAAAGCTCACATTAAACAAGGCAACTATCGGTGTTGACTCCTTTGAGGACGGTCTTAATGCCGCAACCGTTGATGCTCAAAGCGGCAAATTGGTTATCAGCACAACCAGGGACGGTGTGGACGCTTCTAACGAGGTTGTAATCGGCGGCACAGTCAATGTGAACATTGTTGACTCCAATAAGGGCATAAAGGCTGCTACAAAGGTTACATTGAGCGCAGGCGAAACAACCGTAACTGCAGATACAGATGCTATCAAGGCAGACACAGTTTCTATCGTTTCAGGTAAGCATATATTGTTTGAAAAGGTTGAGTATGTAACTGACTTTACAATAAGAGGCGGCGTGCTTCTTTGCGTATCTACAACAAACAATCCCGTTTCAATTAAAGCAACTATCCCTAATGCATCAGGCGTGATTGTAAATAAGGATATGTGCAAAAACGGTCAGCTTTTAACCCTCGCTATGGGTACTGAAACCGTTGGTGTTGTTTTAACAAAGGACTTTACTGAAAAGATGTCCGTTTTATATGCGGCGCCCTCACAGGGACAGTGTCTTGTAATCATCGGTCAGGATGAAAAGAGGGAAACCCTTGTACAAGGCTCCTTCTACGGTTAATAAAAGAATAGCCTCCCCAAGCTTGGGGAGGCTAAAATTTTATTTGCTTTCAGCATTTAACGGAGAAGAGTAATTTGCTTCACACTTGTCAATAACAGCAAGGATGATGGCATAAATAAAGGTAGGATAAATATTAAAGAAGTGGTTGTCAAGCATGCTTGTCAGCAGAAGAGAAGCGATGCAAAGCGCAGAGAACAACGTAAATATACTGCGTTTTTTCCACATCAATACAACCGTTTGAAACCTATGGAACAAATAAGCTAAAAGACCTACAATTCCGCAGGTGCCAAGGAGCTGAACAAATGTGTTGTGATATCTGTCGGGCATAAAGATTGCAAACTCATACTCCTGCGCCTTGGCAGAAGAGAAGCCGCCGCCAAAAACAGGGTGGTTAAGGAAGTTTTCAATGCCTCGCCTGTAAATATCAAATCTGCCGTTGTCGTCAAATCCACGGGATAAGTAGTCGCCCAAAATGTTAGAAATCTTGCTCCAAAGAACAATAATTCCAATAATTCCAACCGCAATAATTCCCACGGTAATTATGCGGTTGATTTTTTTGTTGCAGCCTGCAAAGCAGCACACAATAGCGCATACACCGATTATTAATGTGGAAATTAACAGAGAGGAACGGCTTAGGGAAAGAACAATTGCTAAATATGACACAAGCCCGCTTCCGTAAAACAGGAATCCAAACCTTTTTGCCGTGCAAGCAAAATAGAAGTGGGAAGGTAATAAAAAGGCAAGCAATCCGCCCATATTGTTCCACATTCCCCAACCAAACATTACGCTTTCCTTTACAATTTCACCGTTTACAAGCTCTATTTGATAAATAAATGAAAGAAAAAACTGAAGGGTAGCCATTATAGAAATTAAATAAAGGACAAAGAAAAGGTATTTCTTTGTGTCCCCTGCGTCGGGCAACCCAGTTCTGAAAAGAAAGAATATGACGCCTGTGGAGATTATCATAACTAATGCAAAGGCAATGTTACCAAAAGTATATTCGTCAAAATTAAAAAAACCGTTTAGCAAATATGCACCGCAAAGGGCAACAAAGCCCCAAAAAAGCTTTGATTTGTAAAAGCCCTTAAAGTCACTGCTTTTTTTGTGAATAACAAAGTGAAGCACCATAATGGTAACAAGATAAACCGCAAAAATTACTATTGCAACAATATACGGAGTCTTGTAAAATATTCCGCTTTTCACGCTTTTTTGGGAAAACATCAAAATAAATGTAATAATGGGCGTGATAAAGAAGCGTAAATCCTCACACAGTATAAAGCCAAAGGCAACCGTAATTCCATATACGGCGATGCCGAAGGGTTCAATAGAGAAGGTGTGGGTAATTAGTGCGGTAGCAACTATTAAAATTGGGTAGTAATAGCTGTTTAAAAAATCCTTTGTCTTGTGTAAAAATCTTTCCATAATCCTCCTGCATTATTAATAAAGAATAAAAAATAGGAATTCGGAATAAAGAAATCCGAATTCCTACATTAGTAAGATTATTTTTTGTTTTTCTTTTTGGAGCTCTTTTCGTTACTTGTGTCAGTCTTGTCCTCTTCGCCGTAGCCGTAGCCGCCGTACTGACCGTAGCCGTAATAGTGACCGTACTTGCTGTACTTGCCGTACCTGCCGTACTTACCGCCGTAACCGTACTTCTTGTATCTACCGTAATACTTCTTGTAGTAGTTATTGTAGTAAGAGCCGTTTCTCATAGGAATACGGTTAAGGATAGCACCAAGCACCCTACAGTTACTCTTTTCAAGCTGGAGCTTAACATCCTGTGCAAATCTGTAGCTGATTTCGTTTGCGGTGATAACTAAAATAGCACCGTCAACAAAAGCAGAAATAGCAGAAGCATCAATAACCGCGCCAAGAGGGGCAGCGTCGACAATTACATAGTCATACTTTTCTCTTGCGTCAGCAAGCAAAGCCTGGAACTTAGCGGAGCCGAGAAGCTCAACAGGGTTTGGTGGAACCGCGCCCGCAAAAATCATATGAAGATTTTCATTTTGAGTAGCGTAAAAAATATCATCCAAGGTTGCTTGACCGGACAAATATTCGCTAAGACCTAAAATTTCATTTGCGTTTTGTGTATACTTTGTTGCAAAAACGGACTTGCGAAGGTCGGCGTCAACAAGCAAAACCTTCTTTTCCGAAATAGCCAAGGACTTGGAAAGCTCCAAGGAAATAGTACTCTTACCTTCGTTCTTAACGCAGCTTGTGATAAGAACTGTCTTAATGTCATCACCGCAGAAAAGGAAGTTGGTACGTAAAGCCTTGAAAGCCTCGCGAACTGAGTAGTTTAACTTTTTAGTTTCATTTAATACTGTAGATTTCATCGTTTACACCTCATGCTTCGTCAATTTCAGGAATAGCACCCAAAACGCTTAATCCAAGCTGCTTTTCAATATCATCCGGTGTCTTTACCTTATCATCAAAGATGAAAATAATAATCAATATAGCACAAACCAAAACAGCACCGATAGCGCCGAAGATAATAGCGTTTCTTGTTGCATTCGCATTGGAAGGCTCGCGTGGAACTGTACCGGAGGTGGAGATGCTTGTTCTGATTGTGTCAACCTGCATAAACTCGTTAATGTGTGCGTGGAACAAGCACATCACAGCATTTGAAATAGCAGCGGAAAGCTTTGCATTTTCAGTGGTAGCAGTAACGGAAACGATACAGGTTTCATCATCTGATGTTACCTCAATGTGGTTGCGGATGTAGCTGCCTGTAATGCCCTCAGAGCCAAAATGCTGGCTAAAGTAAGCAGAGAAGGATGAGCCTACATTCATAATTTTGTCATCGCAAAGCGCCTTTGTTAGCGCAATGTCAGCATCGGTTTCGGGTGTTGCGCCATTGTGCTTGTTTAATGCCTCTGCAACCTTATCGCAATAGTCACCCATAATAAGCTCACTACTTGTTTTGGTGAGCTGCTTACCGATGGACCAGTCCTCGGCCTCGGTAGTTGTACTCGAAGAGGTATTTATAATAAATATCTCGGTTGTGGATGTGTACTCCTCAGTAACAAAGAAGCTTGTCCACAAAAATGCGATTATAGCAAAACAGAGAACAACAAGTGCGATAATCCAAAGCTTGCTTAAAAGAAAGTTTGCTATATCTCTGATATCAAGTTCAGTGTTTTTCTTAGCAGGTGCGGTGTTGTTAGAATCCATTTTATACTCCTTAGAATTTTTTTTCGTTCAAAAGAATTGATAGGGGCTTTCTGCAAAAAACATCGTTTGCGTATTCTTGACCGTATTTTTTGGAAATAACCTCATAGGCATTTGATAGCCGTGGCGGCAGGCTTGAATCATTGTGCGCATCGGTAGCAACAATATCAACAAGCTTCTTTTTAAAGCAGCTCTTTAAAAAGCTTGCTATTCTGCCAAGCTTGAATCTTGTAACGGAACGGGCGTTAACCTGTAGCATAGCACCGCTTTCGCGCAAGCTTTCAGCCAAGGAGGGGTCCTTGATAAAGGCTGAATAGCGTTCAATGTGCGCAATAACAGGGCGGATACCCTTTCGCAAAAGCTTGATAATTGTGTTTTCAATTTCAAAGCCTGTGCAATCCGGTGGAAATTCAATCAAAGCGTATGAGCTGTTTCCTAAAAAGTGGCATCTATTGTTGAAAAGAGAATCGCTGATATCGGCATGATACATTATCTCATTTCCCAAATAGAGCTTAAGGTCGGGATATTTTTCATTTACATAATCACAGGCAACCTTAAACCTTCTGTCAAGCCTGCCCATATGAAAATGCATTTGCTCCTCATCCTCGAACTCAAATATTTTAAAGTGCGGTGTAAAGCATATATGCCGTATTCCGTCAGAATAGGCAATATCAATCATTTTTTTCATAGCATCCTCATCCTGCGCGCCGTCATCAACACGGAAAAGCAGGTGGCAATGCAAATCAACAAAATCGACCAAGACTTTACTCCTTAAAATAAATTAGCAAGTTAATTCTAACACATTCGACCAATTTTGTCAATACTAAAATAATTATTATATATAATAAATGTAAAAGGTTTGACAAAACCTAATGTATTTGTTAAAATGGATGAAGAGGTGATTGAATGAGAATTGTTTTATGCGCCATAAACAGTAAGTTTGTTCACTCAACCCTTGCCGTTTGGTATCTAAAGGCGGCAGCAGAGCAGGTGGGGTGCGAGTGTGCTGTTGTGGAAGGAACAATAAATGAAAGAGCAGATGAAATATACAACCGTATTGCTGCGTGCAATCCAACCCTTGTGGCGTTTTCAACATACATATGGAATAAGGATAATGTTTTGCAAATTGCAAAAAGAGCTAAAGAGAGCTTGAATGCAGAGGTCCTGTTGGGCGGACCTGAGGTTAGCTATAATCAAGGAGAGCTTTTCGAAAAATACGGGTTTATAGATTACATTATTTCCGGCGAGGGAGAAGAGCCGTTTGCAAAGCTTTGCAGTGGCATCGACATAGAAAGCATTGAAGGTGTTTCCTATAAAAAATGCGGGGGAGTGTTTATAAAACCGCCAAATATCAATAAAAATCTGCCGCCGAATCCCTATTCGAAGGAGTACTTGGATGGACTGAATGGCAGGATAGCATACCTTGAAACAAGCAGGGGCTGCCCCTTTAGCTGCTCCTTTTGTCTGTCAGGCAGATGCGGCGGGGTGCGGTTCTTCAACTTAGAGCAATCAAAGAAAAATATCATTACCTTGGCGAACAGTGGCACACAAACGGTAAAGCTGGTGGACAGAACCTTTAATGCAAATAAGAAAAGGGCAAGGGAGCTTTTTAAGTTCATTATTGACCAATACGGAGTAAATATTCCAAAAGGCGTATGCTTCCATTTTGAAATTGAGGGCGAGCTTCTTGATGATGAAACGATAGAGGTATTAAGTAATGCGCCAAAGGGCTTGATACAATTTGAAATAGGCTTGCAAAGCTTTAATTCAAAAACTCTTGAGGCAATTAACAGAAAAACAAATATGGAGCTTTTGACGGAAAACATTAAAAAGATAATTGCACTTGGCAATATCCATACTCACATTGATTTAATTGTAGGCTTGCCGTATGAAAATATGAATAGCTTCAAGACAAGCTTTGAAAAAGCCATTGCCCTAAAACCGCATATGCTGCAAATCGGCTTTTTGAAGCTTCTTCACGGGGCAAAAATCAGGGAGGAGAGCGATACCTATAAAACTGTGTTTATCGACACTCCCCCATATGAAATAGTGTCAAATAACTGCATTTCACAAAAAGAAATGGACGAGCTGCATGCTTTTGAGGATGCATTTGAAAAAATGTACAATTCCCGTCGCTTTGCTCTAACCTGCTCTTATCTTTTCGGCTGCTTTGATAGCAGCTTTAGTATGTTCTTCGACTTTGCCAAGTATTTACTTGAAAATCCTACGCCTAATACTCTTGATGATTTTACAAGGCAGATTTTTGAGTATTTTGGTAGGAAGGAGAGCGTTGACAAGAATTCATTAAGAGATGCCTTAGCCATAGACAGGCTTGCAACAAACCGTATGGGAGCTTTGCCCGAATTTTTGAAGGTTCGCTCTTTACATTTAAAAAAGGCGCTTAACATGCTTGAGGAAAACGAAAGCACAAAAAAGCCTAAAAATGTTAAAAGAGCCGCCACGGTTTTGTTAACAAAAAATTTACTTGCCTATGTGGATTATGTGGAAAGTGATTATATAACTAACAGGTTTTTGGTAAAATTCACTAAACTTTGATATGGGTTAGTACTTATTTTTTATCTAATATTTATCGAAAACTCTTGAATTTTTATTTAAAATGTAGTAAAATATTTACGAATAAATTATAAGGAAGGAAAATATCATGTCAGAATGTACACATGATTGTTCAACCTGCTCCGAGAAGTGTTCCTCAAGGGAGATACCAAAGGAGAAGTTGAATGAGCTAAGCTCCGTTAAGCATGTTATAGGAGTTGTGAGTGGCAAGGGTGGTGTAGGTAAGTCTATCGTTACATCTATGCTTGCTGTTTTAATGCAGAGAAAAGGATACAAAACTGCAGTTCTTGACGCTGATATAACAGGACCTTCAATTCCAAAGAATTTTGGAATAAAGGAAAGGGTAGTGTCTAACGGTGAATATCTCATCCCTGCCTCCTCAAAGACAGGCATAGACATTATGTCCATCAATCTTCTTTTGGAGGATGAGACAAAGCCTGTTGTTTGGCGCGGACCTGTAATTGCGGGTATGGTTAAGCAGTTCTGGACAGAGGTTGTTTGGAACGAGGTTGACTATATGTTTGTTGATATGCCTCCGGGCACGGGCGACGTTCCGCTTACTGTTTTTCAGTCCCTGCCAATTGATGGCATTGTTGTTGTTACCACTCCACAGGATCTTGTTTCTATGATTGTTGAAAAGGCTGCCAATATGGCGCAGCTTATGAACATTCCCGTTATAGGTCTTGTTGAAAATATGAGCTATGTTGTTTGCCCCGATTGCGGTAAGGCAATCCACATTTTCGGTGAAAACAAATCCAACCAGGTTGCTGAAAAATTCGGTTATGAGGTTCTTGGCAAGCTACCTATGGATCCTAAGCTTACCGCCCTTTGCGACAAGGGAATTATTGAGCTTATGGAGAATGATTATCTCGATAAAGCTGCTGAGGCTATCGAAAACAAGTTTTGATTAAAAAATTTATTTATAAAGGAGTTCCTCTATGAAAAAGAAATTGACAACCGTCGCTTTCAATGGCACTGCTGAGCAATTGAAGCAGCTTGATGAGCTCATTGCAAAGCACAAAGGGGAGAAGGGCGCTCTTATGCCTGTTCTTCAGGGCGCGCAGGGTATCTATGGATACTTGCCAATTGAGGTGCAGAAGCACATCGCACTCTCCATGGATGTTCCACTATCTGAGGTATATGGTGTTGCATCCTTCTATTCACAGTTCATCCTTAATCCAAAGGGCGAGTATGCAGTTGCTGTTTGCTTAGGTACTGCTTGCTACGTTAAGGGTGCAGGCTTGCTTATGGACAAGCTTGAGTCCTTGCTCGGCATTAAGAATGGCGAAATCTCCGCAGACAGAAAGTTCAGCTTGGATGCTACCCGTTGCATCGGTGCTTGCGGTCTTGCTCCTGTTCTCACAGTTAACGAAGAGGTTTACGGCAGACTCACACCTGATATGATCAAGGGCATTCTCGATAAATACAATAATTAAGGAAAGGACGGAAAAAGATAGTGATTAAGAATATAAACGAACTTGCTCAAATTAGAGCAGCTTACGAAAACAAAATTAATTTCCGTCAGCATTCCAAGGACGCAACCGTTTCTGATGGCAACGTTAAGAAGCACGTCCTCATTTGTGGCGGTACAGGCTGTACATCCTCTAAGAGTGTACAGATTAAGGCAGAGATGGAAAGAGCAATTAAGGAGGCAGGCATTGAAAATGAGGTACAGGTTGTACTTACAGGCTGCTTCGGTCTTTGCGCACTCGGCCCAATCGTAATTGTATATCCTGAAGGCACCTTCTACTCAAGAATTGCGATTAAGGATGCTGAAACAATCGTTAAGGAGCATCTTGTTGGCGGTAACCCTGTTAAGAGCCTTCTTTACTCCGAAACTGTTAAGGGTGATGAAATTCTTTCCCTTAACGAAACAGCTTTCTATAAGAAGCAAAAGAGAGTTGCACTCCGTAACTGTGGCGTTATCGACCCAGAGTGCATCAATGAATACATAGGTACAAACGGCTACACCGCGCTTGGTAAGGTTCTTACCGAGATGACTCCTGATGATGTAATTAAGGAAATCCTTGATTCCGGTATCAGAGGTAGAGGAGGCGGCGGCTTCCCAACAGGTAGAAAGTGGGCATTTGCAGCAGCTCAGCCTAAGGGTCAGAAGTATGTTGTTTGTAACGCAGACGAGGGTGACCCGGGTGCATTTATGGACCGTTCCATCCTTGAGGGCGACCCACACGCATTGATTGAGGCTATGGCTATTGCAGGCTACGCAATCGGTGCTAACCAGGGCTACGTATATGTTCGTGCTGAGTATCCAATCGCCGTTAACAGACTCCAGAAGGATATTGACGACGCAAGAGCAGAGGGCTTGCTTGGTAAGAACATTTTCGGTACAGACTTTGAGTTTGACCTTCAGATAAGACTTGGCGCCGGTGCTTTCGTATGCGGTGAGGAAACAGCTCTTCTAACCTCCATCGAGGGTAACAGAGGTGAGCCACGTCCACGTCCTCCATTCCCTGCTGTTAAGGGTCTTTGGGGCAAGCCAACCATTATCAATAACGTTGAAACATACGCAAACATTCCGCAAATCATCAATAAGGGTGCTAAGTGGTTTGCATCTATGGGTACTGAAAAGTCCAAGGGTACTAAGGTATTTGCTTTGGGCGGTAAGATTACCAACACAGGTCTTGTTGAAATTCCTATGGGTACAACTCTTCGTGAGGTTGTTGAGGAAATCGGCGGCGGTATTCCAAACGGTAAGAAGTTTAAGGCTGCTCAGACAGGCGGTCCTTCCGGCGGATGTATTCCTGCTTCCAAGTTCGATGTTGAAATCGACTATGACAACTTGATTGCACAGGGCTCAATGATGGGCTCAGGCGGTCTTATCGTTATGGACGAGGACACCTGTATGGTTGACTTGGCTAAGTTCTTCCTTGAGTTCACAGTTGATGAGTCCTGCGGTAAGTGCGCACCATGCCGTATCGGTACTGTAAGACTTCTTGAAATTCTTACAAAGATTACCGAGGGTAACGGTGAGATGGAAGACCTTGACAAGCTTGAAGAGCTTGCTAACTATATTAAGAGCGCATCTCTTTGCGGTCTCGGTCAGACAGCTCCAAACCCTGTTCTTTCCACTCTTGCTAACTTCCGTGACGAGTATATCGCTCACATTGTTGATAAGAAGTGTCCTGCAGGTGTATGTAAGAACCTTATGACATACAAGATCGACCAAGAGAAGTGTATCGGTTGCGGTATGTGTATGAGACAGTGTCCTGCTGACGCAATTTATAAGACTGATTATGTAGCTCCCGGCCACAAGCTTCCATCACTTGCAATTGACGCATCTAAGTGCGTTAAGTGCGGCGCTTGTATGACAGGCTGCAAGAAGATCAATGCAATTTATAAGGACTAAGGAGGAACTAATAATGGAAAATATGGTAAATGTTAAAATAAACAACAGAGAATATTCAGTTCCTGCTAACTCAACCGTTCTTGAGGCTGCAAGATATGCAGGCATTGATATTCCAACACTTTGCTATCTTAAGGATATAAACGAAATCGGCGCGTGCCGTCTTTGCCTCGTTGAGGTTAAGGGCGCAAGAGGCTTGGCTGCAGCTTGCGTATACCCTGTAAACGAGGGTATGGAGATTATGACAAATACTCCTGCAATCAGAAAGGCAAGAAAGACAAACCTTGAGCTTGTTCTTTCCGCACATAAGAAGAAGTGCTTAACCTGTATCCGTTCCACAAGCTGCGAGCTTCAGAAGCTCTGCCTTGAGTACGGTGTAGATGAGGATCACTTCGTTGGTAACAACAACGAGTACCCACTTGACGCTTCCACTGCTTCTGTAATCAGAGATAATGAGAAGTGTATCCTTTGCCGTCGTTGCGTAGCTGCATGTAAGAATATGCAGAAGATCGGTGTTATCGGCGCTAACGACCGTGGCTTTGACACACACATCGCTTCCGCATTTGAGGTTCAGCTTGGTACAACCTCTTGTATCGGTTGCGGTCAGTGTATCGTTGCTTGCCCTGTTGGTGCTATCTATGAAAGAGATGACACAGCAAAGGTATTTGATGCAATTTCTGACCCAACAAAGCACGTTGCAATCTGTGCAGCTCCTTCCATCCGTGCTACTCTCGGTGAGTGCTTCGGCTATGAGCCCGGCACTGATGTTGAGGGCAAGATGGTTGCTGCTATGAAGGCTCTCGGCTTTGACGGCGTATATGATATGAACTTGACAGCTGACCTTACCATTATGGAGGAGGCTACTGAGTTCTTGGCAAGATTTAAGGAAGGCAAGAATCTCCCGCTTATCACATCCTGCTCACCTGGATGGGTTAAGTACTGTGAGCACTACTTCCCTGACTTTACCGATAACCTTTCTTCCTGCAAGTCACCACAACAGATGTTTGGCGCACTTTACAAGACATACTATGCACAAAAGGTAGGTCTTGATCCTAAGGATATCGTATTTGTTTCCGCAATTCCTTGTACAGCTAAGAAGTTTGAGGTTAAGAGAAACTTCCAAAATGCCGCAGGTGTTCCTGACGTTGATGTAGCTATCACAACAAGAGAGCTTGCAAGAATGATTCAGCAGGCAGGCATCAACTTCACAGCATTGAAGGATGAGAAGTTTGATGAGCCATTTGATATCGGTTCAGGCGCAGGCGCTATCTTCGGTGCAACAGGTGGTGTTATGGAGGCTGCACTCCGTACAGCTGCTGCCGTTCTCGAGGGTAAGGACCTTGTTGAGGTTAGTGAGGTTAGAGGTACAAACGGTATTAAGAGGGCAACATACACTCTCGGTGGCGCTGAGATTAAGGTTGCTGTTGCCAGCGGTACAGCTAATGCTAAGGAGCTTCTTGAGTCCGTTCAAAACGGCGAAAAGATTGACTTTATCGAAATCATGGCGTGTCCCGGTGGATGTGTAAACGGCGGCGGTCAGCCTACACAGCCTGCAGTTGTTCGTAACAACGTAGACTTGAAGACTCTCCGTGCAAGCGTTCTTTACACAGCTGACAAAAACCTTGACGTAAGAAAGTCACACGAGAACTCCGCTGTTAAGAAGCTTTATGATGAATTCTTTGGTGAACCCGCAAGCCACAAGGCTCACGAGATTCTCCATACAAAGTATGTAAAGCGCGGTCTTTAATCTTAATAAAGCGTTAAGTTAACTTAACCCGCCAAGGCGAAACGCCTTGGCGGGTTTTGTTGTATAATCAAAGACACCCCAAGCAGTGCCCTGATTTATCGCAGATCGTCGCTTGAGGTGTCTTTTTAAGTTATTCTATTGCAATTGTAAAGCTTACACACTTATCTTGTGTTTTAAGGCTTAAATCAGTCAGATACACGGTAACCCCCTTGGTGGTATTACCGTTTACATCACATTCGAGAGTGTGCGTATCTGTCGAATACGAAGCATCAAAAATTTCTTTATCAAATTTTATGTGTGCTTTGCCAATGATTACCTCGCCGTTTTTAAATGTCGGCTCCAAGTAGCTTACAAGCCTTTCCGTAAGAGTAAATTCGCCCTCAATATCGAGCTTGTCACATACTGTGACGGAATTATCTGTAAAGGAGAACATTCTTGTCAGCTTTTTCAGCTCTTTTATGCTGTAAATATCCTCGAAATCAATGGAAAAAATACCGTTTTCATATTTTGTGTAGGAAAATGTTTCTGGAATGTTTTTTTGATATTGTCCGTTGATAATTGGCACATTGTGTCCTCTTGACGAGGTTTCAAGATAGGTGTACCTTGTGTCCTGCTCGAAATACTGCCTTGTGTAAGGGCGCCCACCCATATCAATAAGCACCTGTTCGTTATCAATAGACAGAATAAAAGAGCCCACATCATTGTGATTATGGCTTTCACGGTTTGTGCCACCGCGAGAGGCAAAGCCGTATTTTTCGCATCTCTTTACAAACCAACCGGTGTCGCCCATATAGTTTGTCACTTCTTTTGGAAACTCATTTTGAGTAAATGAAGAATCATAGTCATTAAATGCACGGAGCATAAAGGGAAAATAATGCACATCATATCTTCTGCGGTTCTTTTGCGGAAGCTCGAAAGCATCTTTAAAACAGCTTTTTAAGCCGAACAGAAAGCCGGCGTGTAATGAAAACTTGCCAAAAGGCCTGCAGTCACCGTATGTAACTATTACATCCCTGTCTAAATATAATTTTTGTAAAAATGTAGAAATATTCTGCACCTTTTCCGTATCAACTAAATTATATTTACCGTTAGTAAATATGCTTTGCATTCTTGCATATTCCATAAAATAGCCAAAGCCGTAGGACCAGTAACCTGCGCCCTCAACACAGACACCGTCATCCTTGTAAGAACGCAAATAGTCAGCCATATTCTCGTTTAGTCTGTCTCTTACAATCTCAAAAAGCTCGGGACGGTTGAGCATAATGGTACATCCGGTAGCACCTGTACAAACAGCAGTCCAGTTGTTTTGCCGATATTCCCAGTGCCATCTTTTTTTCAAAAAGGGCTTAATTAAACGCCTGTCAAGCTCGTAATCAATTCTTGACCTTATAAGAGGGTGCAATCTGCCTCCAAGCAAGACCTTGATAATAGCAAGTGCCATTGACATAGTTGTGGCATCCAAATCAAGCTCACAATTATTATTGACGTCAATATTCTCAATATGTGCAGGTAAAGCCCAAACATACTGGTCGCAGACCTCCCAAATTGTGTTTTGCAAAAGCTCTAAATACCCGTCGTTTTCAGGAAAAAGCAGACACATAAAAGCCGCCGCATACATACGGTGCTGGCGCTTGAAAAAAACATCTTGATATGCGTTTCTGTCTCCCTTTTCTTTAAACAAACAAAACTTAGAAAACTTAGTTGCTTCGATTTCACCAACACAGCAATCCGCATATTCTTTTGTTATTGCATCAACCATTTCTTTGTATTCAGGCTTGCTTTTTAACTCTGCCCAAAATTTTGGGTCAGATACCTTTCCAAGTAAATTCATAATATCTCCTTAGCTGAAATTTGTTACTGTTACTAATCTAATTAGCGGCTTTTTGTTGCCGGTATTCGCTGGGCGAGCTGCCGATTATTGATTTGAAGCTTCTGTTAAAGCTTCTAAGGCAGTCAAAGCCACATTCGTGGGCTATATCAAGCACAGTACAATTTGTTTGTGTTAATAGACGGCACGCCTCATCTATGCGAAAGCGGTTAACATATTCCGTATAACTAATTCCTGTGAATTTTGAAAAATGCTGTGATAGATATGAATAATTATAATCAATTTCATTTGCCAATTCATAAAGAGAGCAGTTTTCTTTATAATTTTCTGCAACAAAATTAAAAATTTTAAAAAGTAATTTATGCTTGTCATCCTTAAATTCTATGTATGATGCATTTTTATCAAAGCTGCCGCAAATTGAATAAAGAAGCCCCTTAATTTCAAATATAGTTGTGTTATTGTCAAGCCCCCTAATTTTGTCAATGTCAAGGCAATCTAAATAAAACTTATTGCTTTTAGGCACATAATTTTCAACCTTTTTAGTATATGTCATAACCAACTGAGGTGAAAAAATCAAAACAACATATTCTGAATGAATTTCAGTTTTAATTTCGTGAAGCTGATTTGGGAAAACAAAAACACACTCATTCCCGGAGATTATATACTTTTTTCCTGCGACTGTTGCTTCCATTTTTCCGCTTGTCGCTATTATTATCTCAAAGCTATTATGAATATGAGCGGAGAAATTGAGGTTGATTCCTTTTTCAACAGTAACCTCGTTAGCGATTATGGAATGTCCTTTTTGGTAAAACATATAACCCTCCATAAAAATAACATTTTGTCTTATGATTATATCACGCTTTTTGTGATTTTTCAACATTTTTAACGTAAATAAAGGCGTTGAAAAGGCGTTGGATGGTCATTCGTTTTTTTGAATAACAAAAGAACTAAAATATTGTCTATGTTTCGCCCGTGTTTTGTCTTGAATACCAACTGAAAATAGTTTACAATTAAATTGAAATGATATTTTATGTTTTAAAAGGAGAAAGAAAATGAAAAGAAAGCTTTTAATTGTAACTCTTGGCATTATGATTTTTACATGTCTGTTTGCAATTTCCGTATTTGCTGATGCAAATTATAGTGAAAGCGTTACTCTCGCAGACGGAACGTCATTACGGCTATGGGACGAGGATGGCTCGGGCTTAATTTGGTACATAAGCGGTACCAATGCGGATACAGGCAAAAATACATATGCCTGCGTATCCAATTTACAGCAGGACTCAACTCTTGGTGAAGCATATGTAAAATATACCTCATATACCGGCAATACAAAGGAAAACTACTATTTAAATAACCTAAGTATTGTCGATGCAAATGGCACTACATATGATAAAAATAAAGTAGTTGTCGCTAACTTGAGTTATTCTGATGAAAAGCCATTGTATTTACCTAATCAAACGGTACCCTTCAATGCACTTAATGAAAAGGCTTTTCAAAATTGTACAAATCTTGAGTACGTGCTTTTGCCCGATAATCTTATAAAAGTGCATAACTATTGCTTTTCCGGTTGCAGTAAGCTTAAAGAATGTGATATGTCAAACACAAGCCTTGTGGAAATTGGAACAAATGTGTTTATGAATGACACAGCTTTGGTTTCCGCAGGACTTCCAGATACTCTTGAAAGTCTATCAGGAAATATTTTTTACGGCTGTACAGCACTCCAAAAGGTTGATGGGATAAATTCAATATTCAAAAATATTGCTGAAAATGGCGGTAGCTTGCCAAACGGCCTGTTCCGCGATTGCTCCAGCCTTAATATGGATATAATCTTATACGAGGGAATTACAGCAATAGGAGAATATACATTTCTGGGCTGCACAAGCCTGAGCTGCTTTAAGGATTTGGTTATACCAAACACGGTTACAAAAATAGGCAGAAGCTCTTTTAATAGCTGTACACAGATAGAAACAATCGGGCTTGGCTCATCCCTTGTTAGTTTTGGCGGACAGACAGTGTTTAGAGGATGCTCGAGTGTAACAACAGTATACATCCCTGCAACACTTACCGGTGTAGCTAACGGTACATTCTATGGCGTTGCAAGCAACTGTGTGTTCTATTATACAGGAACAAAGGACCAGTTGGCTACCTTAATGGAAAATGTGGTTAGTACAGATAATAACGCGTTCTTGGGAGCAACGCAAAAAAGTCTTGCTGAATTTGAGGCGATGACGCCATCATCGAAAAAGAGATATATAGTTTATGACTATAATATGTGCGATGCTTTCTACGGTAGCAAGCATTCAGAGGATGTGGAATACTCTTACGAAAGCTATGATGCTGTGGGAACAAAAACCACCGCTTGCACAAGAGTCGGTTGCACATATAGCAGCACAGGAGAGGCAAAAGCATTGTTTACCTACATCGGTCGTTCCGTTCCGGAGAACGGTGCAGATGGAATTGCTATAGGCTATATCATAAACGATATTGCAATTAGCGAATATGAAAGTGCAACAGGTAAGAAAATAACTTATGGCGTGTTTGCTGTATTGAAGACACGATTGGGCGACAATGAAATTTTTAATGGCGAGGGAGTTGCTGCAAACGGCGTAATTTATGCAGAAATGTCAGTCTATGATTTTACAGCATTTGAATTAAAGATAGTTGGCTTCAAAACCGATGAGCAAAAAAACGCACAGATTGCAATGGGCGCGTATGTGCTTGAAACGGCTGGTGAAGTGTCAGAATATTCGTACCTACAGCTTGGCACACCGAAGGAAAATGAAAAATATTACTTCGCTTCATATAATGACATAATAACTGCGGCAAATTAAAATTAAAACAGGACAGAGGAGAAAACACTCTGTCCTGTTTTTATACAAATATTAAATTATATACCCGCCGTTCACACCCAAAATTTGTCCTGTTATAAAGGATGATTTGTCCTCGCTTAAGTAAACGAGAGTGTTTACAACATCCTCGGTTTTTCCAATTTTACCGAGGGGAGTGTCGCTTTTTAACTGTTCCAAGTCGTCATTAGATAGGTGCTTGTTCATATCGGTGTCGATAACGCCCGGGCAAACACAGTTGACTCTTATATTAGAAGGCCCAACCTCTTTAGCAAGTGCCTTGGTAAGACCTATCATTCCCGCCTTGGAAACAGAGTAGTGGGCTTCACAGGAAGCGCCAACCTGTCCCCACATGGAGGAAACGTTGATTATAACACCGTTTTTTTGCGAAATCATCTGCGGTAGCACTTCTCTTGAAGCATAGAACGCGCTTGAAAGATTGGTGTCAATCATATTGTGCCACATTTCATCAGTGATATCGGTAAGTAGTGCAAATTCATCAATGCCTGCATTGTTGATTAAAATGTCAATTTTTCCGTGCTTGTCTGTGGCAATTTTAATAGCCTTTTTAATATCTTCACTTTTGGAAACATCGCAATAAATCCCACACGCCCCCGTGTCTTTTTCAATTTCCTCGGCTTTTTCCTTAGATTTAAAATAGGTGAATGCCACACTGTAACCAAGCCTTGCAAATTCATAAACGGCGCACGCGCCAATGCCACGGCTGCCGCCTGTAATAAAAACTGTTTTACCCATAAAAGCTCCTTTGAAAACCTACTAAAAATATTCTATCACAATCCTGCCAAAAAGTAAATATATTTGTTGACTTAAATTCACAAGTATGGTAAAATTATAGCAGTAAAATATATTACTCACGAGGTGAAAAATATGAGATTTTATGAAAATCCCTTAAAAACATCCGAAAACAGGGAAAAACAAAGGGCATACTATATTCCGAAGGGTAGCGCCGAGTATCAATCCTTAAACGGTAAGTGGAGGTTTGCTTTTTTTGAAAACAGTGACCTTGCCACTGAGCCCGATTCTTGGGATGAAATTGATGTGCCTTCCTGCTGGCAGCTAAAGGGATATGAAAATCCTAACTACACAAACATTAATTTCCCATTCCCCTGCGATATGCCATATGTTCCCAATGTGAACCCAATGGGCGTTTATGAAAGGGAGTTTACAGTAAATGATACAAACAAGGAAACGTATATTGTTTTCGAGGGAGTTTGCTCCTGCGCCGTTCTTTACATTAACGGTAAATATGTGGGCTTTACACAGGGTAGCCATCTTCAGGCGGAAATTAAGATTTCCAAGTATGTAAGCAAGGGTACCAATACTGTAAGGGTGTATGTGTACAAGTGGAGCTGCAGCACATATGTTGAGGATCAGGATATGTTCCGTTATAACGGCATTTTCCGTGATGTTTATGTGCTTTCACGTGAGAAAAACCACATTAAGGATGTGGACATTCGTACAGTAGACAACAAAAAAATCGTTGTTAAGGCTGACCGCAAGGCAAATATTAAGCTTTATGATAACGGTGAGCTGATTGGTGAAAAAAACGGCACCCAGTGTACGTTTTACGTTAAAAAGCCCCATCTTTGGACAGCTGAGGATCCGTACCTTTATACTGTTGTCATAACTCGCGGCGAGGAGGTTATAGAGCAGCGTATCGGCATTCGTACCATTAAGGTTTCCGAAAAGTATGAGCTTTTAATTAATAACACACCCGTTAAGCTTAAGGGCATTAACCACCACGACACAATGGTTGGTAAGGGCTACTGTATGAGTGATGAGGATATGAGGCGCGACCTTGAGCTTATGAAGGAGCTTAACATTAACTGTATTAGAACCTCCCACTATCCACCCCATCCGAAATTTGTTGATATGTGCGATGAAATGGGCTTCTATGTTGTCCTTGAGTGTGACAATGAGGCTCATGGAATGATTCGCCGCTATCCTAATGCTGACTACAATTATGACGTAACGGAAAATGAGTGGCCCTGCTCTCACCCCGATTGGATTAAGGAGCACGAGGAAAGAATGGCCCGTACCTATGAAAGAGATAAGAACCATTCATCGATAATTATTTGGTCACTGGGTAATGAGGCGGGTTATCATTCACTTTGTAATGACCCAATGATTAACTATATCCGTCAGCACGACGGTGAAAGGCTTGTTCACTTTGAAAGTGCTTGCTGGAGGCAGGAGGGCATAGACAAAACCGATCTTTATTCCTGTATGTATCCAAGCATAGAGCGTACAGTAAAAGAGCTTACGGTAAATGACCGCAAAAAGCCTATTTATTTGTGCGAATTTTCCCACGCAATGGGTAATGGCCCGGGAGATGTATGGCAGTATGTTGACCTAATGTATAAGTATGACAACTTTGCGGGCGGCTGCATTTGGGAATGGGCTGATCACGTTGTTTTGGTTGACGGTGTACAGAAGTACGGCGGCGACTTCCCGGGTGAACTCACCCACGACGGTAACTTCTGCTGTGACGGTCTTGTTTTTGCAGATAGGTCATTTAAGGCAGGCTCATATGAAGTAAGGGCTGCATATGCACCCTTCCGTTTCGAATATAAGGCAGGAAGAATTAAAATTACCAACCACTATGATTTCACCAATCTTGCGGACTACACCTTTAAGTATTCCGTAAGGGTTGATGAAAGTACGGTAGAGGAAAAGAGTATAAAGCTAAAGCTTGCTCCTAAAAAGTCCGCTTTTATTAAGCTTGATAAAATTCCAAAGGAGTGCAAGCTTGGCGCAAGCATAGATGTTGAGCTTTTCGACCCACAGGGTAAATCCTTGGGCTTGCTTTCACAGGAGCTTGATTGCAGGGTTGTTGGCGAAAAGAAGGACTTAACTCCTGCAAGCATTGTAAATGATACACACTTTGTATATGCTTCGGGGGATAACTTCTTGTATCGCTACAACAAGCAAATCGGCAACTTTGACAGCCTTGTTGTAAACGGAGAGGAGCTTCTTGCCGAGGGGGTTAAGATGTCCGCCTTCCGCGCTCTTACCGATAATGACAAGAGAATGTCAGAGTTCTGGTCTAAGCAAACAACCTGGAAGGGCGAGAATATCGACTTTACTTCAACAAAGGTTTATAGCGTTAGCGTTAACAAAAACACAATAACCGCTGAATGTAGCCTTGGCGGAATATCAATTATGCCGTACTTTAGATTTAAGCTTAAAACCACAGTTTACGCAAACGGCAGAATTTCCTATGCCGTAACAGGTGATGTAAGGAAGGATGCCGTATGGCTACCTCGCTTGGGCTTTGAGTTTACTCTAAAGAAGGAAAACAAGCAGTTTACATATTACGGTATGGGTCCTGACGAAAACTACTGTGATATGTGCCACCATGCAAGGCTTGGTATGTTCTCAAGCTCTGCTGATATGGAATATGTAAACTATGTTCGCCCACAGGAGCACGGCAACCATATGAAAGCAAGGCTTTTGAATATTGAGGACAAGATTGAATTTACAGGAAAGGGCTTTGAGTTCAATGTTTCCAACTACTCAATTGAGCAAATTCAAAAGGCAGAGCATACTGATGAGCTTGGGGAAAGCACCGCAACCCATGTAAGGATTGATTACAAGGTGTCTGGTGTTGGCTCATCCTCCTGCGGACCCGACATTTTGCCTGAGTACACAGTTAATGAAAAGCACATTGCCTTTAATTTTGATTTGAACCTACTGTAAACAAAAAAACGCATTGCCCGCTTGTGGCAATGCGTTTTTACTATTTGGTTTGTTCGATTAAAAGACGCTTAATTGCGGTGCTTTGCATAAGCAGGTGGCAAACAGCAGTGCCGACAACAAAGCATACAGAGCCTTGGATAAGGTTAAAGGGTATGCTTGCTATAGCCATACTAACACCGTAAACAATAGATTCGTAAGCAAAATATCCTAAGACCATAACTCCCTCGGCAATAAGGGCGCTTAACAGCCTTGACAAAATATTGCCAATCCTTTCATCCTTTATAAGCCTTACGAAAAGGAAAAAGCTGTAATAGCAACTTAACGCCACGATAGCCTTAATTACAAGTGTAGCGGGCGCGTAAATTGCAAAGCCCGAAAAAATATCGGCTAATGAAGCGCCAATGCCCGATGCCAAGGCACCCCAAGGACCTAAAAGCCAAGCGGAGCAAAGGATGAAAATGTCGCCTAAATTGATGCTTCCAATGGCAGGAGCAGGGACTGCCACAAAGGTGGTAACCACACAAATTATAGCTGCAAAAATGCCGCAGATTGTAAGCTTTTTAATGTGCTTGTTCAAGAAAAATCGCCTCCGTAAATGGTATGAAAATATAATAGCACACGCAAAGAGTAAAGTCAATACTTTTATTGCACATATTATAACAAAAAAATCGCAAAAAAGTATTGACAAGCAACAAAACCTATGATATAATCTGTATCGCCGCATAATGCTGTGGTCACAAAAGGCTTGTCCTACCCGGCTTAGCGAGTTTTCGATGAAAGAGAGGTGCTTTTCATGTTTGCAATCATTCAAACAGGCGGAAAGCAGTACAAAGTAAACGAAGGAGACGTTATCTTCGTTGAGAAGCTTGGAGCTGAAGAAGGCGCTGAGGTTGTATTTGATCAGGTACTCGCAGTATCTAACGAAAACGGCTTCGTTGCAGGTGCTCCATATGTTTCCGGTGCTTCCGTAACAGCAAAGGTTGTTCGTAACGGCAAGGCAAAGAAAATTTACGTTATGAAGTACAAGGCTAAGAAGAACGAGAAGAAGAAGATCGGTCACAGACAGCCTTATACAAAGGTACAGATCGAAAAGATCGTTGGCTAATTTCGGAGAAAATTATGACAAAGGTCGTATTTTTCAAGTCTAACGGAGTTTTCTGGGGCTTTGAGGAGCAGGGTCACACAGGGCTTGCAAGCAGCGGTAATGATATACTTTGCTCGGCAATTTCCGCAATGACAATGCTTGTTATCAACTCAATTGAGGTTGCATATGCTTCAGAGGTTGACTACGAAATAGACGAAAAGACAACAAATGTACGTGTTGCCGCCCGTGGCGCGTTACCCGCTTACGAGAGTGATGAGAAAAAGAATTTTGCAATTTCAGGACTTATCATGGGCTACTACTACCAGCTTAATGACTTGGTAGAGGAATACTACGATTACCTTGAGGTAGACGTGGTAGAGAAAGAATATGAAGGTAACAAATAAACGTAAAAATTTAACGGAGGAACATATAATGTTAAGACTTGGTTTACAGTTCTTCGCTCACAAAAAGGGTGTTGGTTCTACAAAGAACGGCAGAGACAGTGAGTCTAAGCGTCTTGGTGTTAAGAAGTCAGACGGTTCTAATGTAATCGCTGGTAACATCATTGTAAGACAAAGAGGAACAAAAATTCATCCTGGTACCAATGTTGGTATCGGTAAGGACGACACACTCTTTGCTTTGGCAGACGGTGTAGTTAAGTTTGACTACATGGCTAAGGACAAGAAGCGTGTTAATGTTATTGCGAAGTAATTTAATTTAACTTAGATAAAAGGCGCTTGAAAAAACAAGCGCCTTTTATCTTTTTTGCCAAAAAAGTATAATTTTATGAAAACATCTTCACAATATGATAAAAATGTGGTAAAATAACTAAGAATATAAAAGTTACGAGGTAATTATGTTAGAGTTAAAAAATGTTTCCTTCAAGGTCACCACTGAGGACGGCGGTGAAAAGGAAATTTTAAAGAATGTAAGCCTTAAAATTGAAGATAGATTTGTGGCAATCACAGGACCTAACGGCGGCGGTAAATCCACTCTTGCAAAAATAATTGCGGGCATTTACCCTGTAACAAGCGGTCAAATATTCTTAGACGGTGAGGATATAACAAGCAAGTCAATAACAGAAAGGGCAAAAATGGGCATCAGCTTTGCCTTTCAGCAGCCCGTTCGCTTTAAGGGCTTGACCGTGCGTGACCTAATCACATTAGCGGCAGGAAAGAGAATAAGCGTAACAGAGGCTTGCACATACCTTTCCGAGGTTAGTCTTTGCGCAAGAGATTATATTGACAGGGAGATTAACGCTTCCTTGTCAGGCGGTGAGCTCAAGAGAATTGAGATTGCAATGATAATGGCGCGAGGTACCAAGCTTTCGGTATTTGATGAGCCTGAGGCAGGTATTGACCTTTGGTCTTTTAATAATCTAATTAGGGTGTTTGAAAAGATGCACGAAAAAATCAACGGCAACATCATTATTATTTCTCACCAGGAAAGGATACTTGATATTGCTGACAAGATTATCGTTGTTTCAAACGGCGAGGTAACAAATTACGGTAAGAAGGAAGAAATTTTGCCATCCCTTCTCCGTGGAGACTATTCAAAATTCGGCTGTGTAAAGCTATAATAAAGTAGGAAATTAAAATGGATGCAATACAAAAGGGTCTGCTCGAAAAGGTTGCGGACTTACACGAAATACCGGAGGGCGCTTATAATATAAGAGCAAACGGCGGCTTAGGCGGCAGGAACACAACTGCCAACATTGATATCGTTACAAAGACGGATAAGCCGGGTATCGATATAATAATAAAGCCAAATACAAAAAATGAGAGTGTGCATATTCCTGTGGTTATCAGCGAAAGCGGAATTAAGGAAATGGTTTATAACGATTTCTTTATCGGCGAAAATGCAGATGTCATAATCGTGGCAGGCTGCGGAATTCACAACAGTGGGGACAGTGACTCTGCTCACGATGGTATTCACACCTTTCATGTAGGCAAAAACGCGAAAATTAAATATGTTGAGCGCCATTACGGAGAGGGTGAGGGCACAGGCTCAAGGATAATGAACCCCGAAACCGTAATTGAAATTGATGATGGCGGATATATGGAGATGGAAACAACCCAAATTAAGGGAATTGAGTCAACCGTCAGAAAAACCACCGCCACCCTTGGTAACGATGCAAAGCTTGTCATTAAGGAAAGCTTGATGACCCATGGCAAGCAGTTTGCAAAAACGGATTTTACCGTTGATTTAAACGGTGAAAACAGCTCTGCTAACGTTATTTCCCGTTCTGTTGCAAGGGACGAATCGTACCAAGAGTTTTACTCCAATATAAGAGGAAATAACAAGTGCGCGGGCCACACTGAGTGTGATGCAATTTTGATGGATAAGGCAAGGGTTATTGCAATTCCCGAAATTGCTGCAAACCACATTGATGCCAGCCTGATTCACGAGGCGGCAATAGGTAAAATAGCGGGAGAACAGCTTATGAAGCTTATGACCTTGGGTCTTACCGAGGCAGAGGCTGAGGAGCAAATTGTAAACGGCTTTTTGAAATAATAGACATTTGTCTAAAATCTAAACCTCCCTTCTTTCAAGGGAGGTTCTATGTTATTTGGAGGGCGAAGCGGTGAATATACAGTATTTAAAGTATGCCTTAGAGGTTGACAAGCATAAATCGATAAGCAAGGCTGCAAGGGAGCTTTTTATGGGACAGCCTAATTTGAGCCGCGCCATTAAGGAGCTGGAGGATGACCTTGGCATAACAATTTTTGAAAGGAACTCGAAGGGTGTTTCACCAACACCTGACGGTGAGGAGTTTTTGCAATACGCAAGGAGAATACTTCTCCAAATCAACGAGGTTGAGGATATATATAAGATAGGCAAAAAGAAAAAGTCCAGCTTTTCCGCCTGTGTTCCCCGTGCGGGCTATATTGCTTATGCCTTTGCGGAGCTATCTAAAAATATAGATACGCAAAGCCCGGCGGAAATATTTTATAAGGAAACCAACTCAATGCGTACCATAAATAATGTGGTAAAGGGGGACTATAACTTAGGAATTATAAGGTATTTAACCACATTTGAAAAATATTTTGAGTCCCTGTTCCTTGAAAAGAATTTAGTGGCTGAAACAATAACGGAGTTTTCCTATGTCCTTGCAATGTCACAAAACAACCCACTGGCAAAAAAGAAAAATATTAAACCCGAGGATTTGGGTGAGTACATAGAAATAGCCCACGCAGACCCGTATGTACCCTCCCTGCCCGTTATTGACGTAAAAAAAGCGGAAATGTCTGAGTTTGTGGATAAGAGAATATATGTGTTTGAGCGCGCAAGCCAATATATGCTTCTTGAAAACGTGCCAAACACCTTTATGTGGATATCCCCAATTCCTGACGAGATGCTTGAGCAGCATAACCTTATTGAGAGGGAGTGCAGCTTTTCAAAGAAAAAGTACAAGGATGTCCTAATATACCGTCAGGGCTACAAGCTGACCGACCTTGACAAAATGTTTATAGAAAATGTAAAAAAGGCAAACGAAGGACGTTAGTTTAAATAGAAATTAATATGTTGACATACAATTAAATTTGTGCTATAATATTCCTACAATCAAGTTGGGGGAATGGCTTAAGCCATATTTGCGTATGAAATACAAAACCTTTAAGGAAGAAATGCGTGGAAAATGCAGGAAATGCATTAATGAGCAGTTGGGCGTTCATTTTAAACATCAGGACTGTGAGTTTTGGGATTTTCCTGAGGAGTGTGTTAGCTGTAAAGCAGTAAAGAACATTGTAACGGACATTAAATTTATCAAAAGGCACAAGCTTTGGTTCAAAAAGGTATCAAAGGCAGAAAAATAACAATCTTATATAAGCATAAGTGCGGCTGTGTATTCAGCCGCACTTTTAAGTATTTGTTAATTTTGGTTATATTTTTTAATGCTAATTGACATCAAAACACTAATGTGCTAAGATATAATCAAATTATTTTAAGGAGAAGAGAAATGATAAAGAGAATAATATTAGTTATGTTTTTGGTGATATGCCTCACGCTGTGTATTGCTTCTTGCGGTGAGAGTGAAACTGCTCCAAGCACGACAGGTTCAAGCACTGCGCAGTCAAAGCCACCTCACACCCACATATACGGTGAGTGGAATGAAACTAAGGCGCCAACCTGCCAAGAGGACGGGCAAAGGGAACAAAGCTGCTCCTGCGGAGATAAGAAAACAGAAGCAATCCCCGCATTGGGTCACACAGAGGAAACAGTTGGCGGTAAAGAACCGACCTGTACTGAGGACGGCTTAACCGACGGCAAAAAATGCTCCGTATGTGGTGAAATTCTGCTTGCCCAAGCACCTATCCCTTCGACAGGTCACACTGATGAAACGGTTGAAGGAAAAGAGCCAACCTGTACAGAAAAGGGCTTAACCGACGGCAAAAAATGTACCATCTGCGGTGAAACTACCCTTGAACAGACAGAAATCAAGGCTAAAGGACATACCGAAGAAACGGTAAAGGGCTATGAAGCTACTTGCACCGAGGCAGGCTTAACCGACGGTAAAAAATGCTCCGTCTGCGGTGAAATCACTGTTGAACAAGAAACTATTGATGCGGCAGGGCATAATTACGAGGACGGTGCCTGCACAGTATGCAAAATTAAATATGTAAGCGCAGGGCTTGATTTTGTTTTGTCTGAGGATGAGACATATTATATTGTTGCCGGCTTAGGAAAGTGCGAGGATATAGAGCTGTATATTCCGGCAACATATGAAAATAAGCCTGTTTTGGAAATTGCAAAGTTTGCATTTAAGGACAAATACCACCTTGTAAAGATTTTCATTTCCGACGGCATTAAAAGCATAGGCAACGGCGCCTTCCAAAACTGTACCCTTGCCACTGTAATAGAGGTGCCCGATAGCGTTACAGAAATAGGAACAAATGCATTTATGAGCTGTGTAGCATTAACGGAATTTTATATTCCAAAGGAGCTTACAGTAATAAGCGGCACAACATTTTCTAACTGCAAGAGCCTTAAGAGCATTGAAATTCCGTCAAAGGTAACAACTATCGGAAACGGCGCATTCTCTGACTGCAAGGGCTTAACCGAGGTAGTGATACCGTCAAATGTAAAGGACATCGGCTCCACAGCATTTTATAACTGCACGGGCATTAAGACTCTTGTGCTTCATAGCGGCGTAGAGTTTATAAGAGATCAGGCGTTTGCCAAATGCGTATTACTGGAAAAGGTGGTAATACCCGAAAGCGTAAATTACTTGGGCGGATATGCATTTGCTCAGTGTGCTGCGTTAAAATATGTATATGTACCGCAAAGTGTGGAAACCGTTGGCAGTCAGCTATTTTACAGCTCCTACAACGCATCTGTGTACACCGATGCATCAAGTAAGCCAAGTGGCTGGGCTTCCGATTGGAACAGTGGACTGAATGTTAATTGGGGATACACGGAAGAAAATTAAATAAAAAATGAAAAAAGCATATGCTGATATTAGTTTTTACTAAGCTAAATTGGCTATGCTTTTTTTAATATACCCATATATTTTATTAGCATTTCACAAATAATAACCAATATGATAAAATACAAACATAATTTTGATATGTCGTTTTTTGGCGACAAAAAGGAGCAGAAATGAAGGAATATGCAATTGTAAACAGTGTAGATACCTTTAAGGAAGCCTTGGAAAGGGTCAAGGCAGCGCAAAGGAAATTTGCCACCTACACACAGGAGCAGGTTGATAAAATCTTCACCGCTGCCGCTATGGCTGCTAATCGCGCAAGAATTCCCTTGGCAAGGCTTGCGGTTGAGGAAACAGGCATGGGTGTTGTAGAAGACAAGGTTATTAAAAACCACTTGGCATCCGAGTTTGTATACAATAAACACAGAAACGAAAAAACCTGTGATGTAATTGAGGTTGACGAGGCAGGGGGAATGGAGAAGATTGCATCCCCTGTTGGAGTAGTTGGCGCAGTTATCCCAACCACAAACCCCACATCAACAGCAATTTATAAAACACTTATTTCTTTGAAAACAAGAAACGGTATTATTATAAGCCCACACCCAAGAGCAAAAAGGTCTACCATTGAGGCTGCAAAAATCGTCCTTGAGGCGGCGGTGAGTGCAGGCGCGCCTGAGGATATAGTTGCTTGGATAGACGTTCCGTCCTTGGAGCTTACTAACCTGCTTATGTCCACGGTAGACATAATTCTTGCCACGGGTGGACCGGGTATGGTTAAGGCGGCATATTCAAGCGGAAAGCCTGCCTTAGGCGTTGGCGCGGGTAACACCCCTGCAATAATTGATGAAAGCGCTGATATTGTCTTGGCGGTTAACTCGATTATCCACTCAAAAACCTTTGATAACGGTATGATTTGCGCATCAGAGCAGTCCGTTATCGTGCCGGAGTCAATCTACGACGATGTAAAGGCGGAGTTTACAAAAAGGGGCTGCTATTTCTTAACACCCGACGAAACAGAAAAGGTTAGAAAAACCATTATCATAAACGGCGCATTAAATGCAAAAATTGTTGGTCAAAGCGCATTTAGAATAGCAGAGCTTTCAGGTGTTAGCGTTGACCCCAAAACCAAGGTTTTGATTGGCGAGGTTGAAAGCGTTGACTTAACCGAGGAGTTTGCCCATGAGAAGCTTTCTCCCGTGCTTGCAATGTATAGGACCAAGACCTTTGATGAGTCCCTTGAAAAGGCGTATGCTTTAATTGAGGATGGGGGCTTGGGTCACACCTCATCCATCTATCTTAATGAGCAGACCGAAACAGAAAAGCTTAACAAGTTCAAGCTTTTGATGAAGACCTGCCGTATCCTTGTTAATACCCCATCATCCCACGGCGGCGTTGGCGATGTTTATAATTTCCGCTTAGCCCCGTCCTTGACTCTTGGCTGTGGCACTTGGGGTGGAAACTCAATTTCCGAAAATGTTTGCGCAAAGCACCTTTTAAATATTAAAACCGTTGCGAAAAGGAGAGAGAATATGCTTTGGTTCAGAGTTCCCGAGAAGGTTTATATCAAAAAGGGATGTCTTACAGTTGCACTTGACGAGCTTGGTACTGTAATGAACAAAAAGAGAGCATTTGTAGTAACTGACACATTCTTGTTTGAACACGGCTATACAAAGCCGATTACCGATAAGCTCAATGCAATGGGTATTCAGTATGCAACCTTCTCAAATGTTGAGCCTGACCCAACCCTTGCTTGCGCAAAGGCAGGCGCAGAGCAGATGCGTTCCTTTAAGCCCGATGTTATCATAGCTCTTGGCGGCGGCTCCGCAATGGATGCGGCTAAGATTATGTGGGTTCTTTATGAGCATCCCGAGGTAGACTTTATGGATATGGCAATGCGCTTTACAGATATAAGAAAGCGTATTTATACATTCCCCAAAATGGGAGAAAAGGCATATTTCGTTGCTATCCCAACCTCAGCGGGCACAGGCTCTGAGGTAACACCCTTTGCTGTTATTACAGATGAAAACAGCGGTGTAAAATATCCTCTTGCAGACTATGAGCTTCTTCCCAATATGGCAATAGTGGATACCGACTTCCATATGAGCGCGCCTAAGGGCTTGACTGCCGCTTCGGGTATTGACGCGGTTACCCATGCTCTTGAGGCATATGCTTCAATTATGGCAACTGATTATACAGACAGCTTGGCTCTTCGTTCACTTAAAATGATATTTGAGTACTTGCCAAGAGCATACGAAAACGGTGCAAACGATATTGTAGCCCGCGAAAAAATGGCTAATGCGGCAACTATGGCGGGTATGGCATTTGCAAACGCCTTCCTCGGCGTTTGCCACTCAATGGCGCACAAGCTTGGCGCATTCCACCACTTGCCTCACGGCGTTGCAAACGCACTTATGATTGATGAGGTTATCCGCTTCAACGCAACTGAGACACCAACTAAGATGGGCACCTTCTCACAGTATGACCACCCAATGGCAATAGAGAGATATGCGGAGGTTGCAGACTACCTTGGGCTCAAGGGCGAAACCGATATGGATAAGGTAGAGGCGCTTATTGGCTACATTGATGAGCTTAAGAGTGCTATCGGTATTAAGAAGAGCATAAAGGATTACGGAATTGACGAGGATACATTTATGTCTAACCTTGATGAAATGGTAGAGCAGGCGTTTGACGACCAATGCACAGGCGCAAACCCACGCTACCCATTAATGAGTGAGATAAAGGAAATGTATATTAACGCATATTACGGCACAAACAAGAGGGTATAACCTTAAAAATCCTTGTTTATACGAAATATTAAAACTATGGAGGATTTTATGAAGCTTGGAAATGTAATTTTTGAAGGCAACGGTAAGGCGGTTTACCGTGACGGCGATTTGAAGATAAAGGTTTACGGAGAGGGCTATTCAAAGGTAAATGTTCTCGTTTCTGCGCTTAATCAAGCAAAGATTGAGGGCGTGGGACTGAATGTGCCAAAGCTCCATTCCGTTACCACCACAGATGACGGCAAATGGGTAGTTGTAACCGACTATATTGAGGGCACACCCTTAGATGTGCTTATGCGTGAGCATCCCGAGCGCGAGGATGAATATTTACAAAGGTTCGTTGACCTACAGGCGTTAGTGCACACAAAGCGCTCCCAAGGCCTTTTGAAAATCAAGGAAAAGATGAGCGCAAAGATAGAACAAACCGAGTTTGACGAGGCTATAAGATTTGAGCTGCAGGCAAGGCTGGCAGGAATGCCAAATCACGATAAGCTCTGCCACGGTGATTTTGTTCCGTCAAATATTATCGTTACCGAAAGCGATGAGTGGTATATTATTGACTGGTCGCACGCAACTCAGGGCAATGCCTCTGCCGATGTTGCAAGAACCTATCTTTTGTTCAACCTCGCAGATAAGCGCGACTTAGCGGAGAAGTATCTTAAGCTATTTATGGCGAAAACAGGAATTTCAAGAGCATATTATATGCGTTGGATACCAATAGTTGCCGCTTCCCAAACTGTGAAAAGAAACGAGCACGAAAAAGAGCTTTTGAGCAGCTGGGTAAATGTAGTTGACTTTGAATAAAATATATTGTATAATATTCTCGTGGCTTAAACCGCCACGGGAATATTTATTTCAAGGATAAAAGCTTATGAAAATAATTGATATCGTAAAGGGCGAAAAGCCGTCATTGTCCTTTGAGGTTTTCCCGCCGAAAACCTCGGATAAGTTTGAAATTGTGCAGGCGGCAACTGAAAAAATCGCATCCTTAAAGCCATCGTTTATGAGCGTTACATATGGCGCAGGCGGCGGTACAAGCGAATATACATTGTCAATAGCTAAGGACATACAGGATAACTACGGTGTTCCCGCATTAGCTCACTTGACCTGCGTTAACTCCACTAAGGAGGAGGTTAAGGCGCGTCTTGAAATGCTAAAGAAAAGCGGAATAGAGAATATTCTCGCCCTAAGAGGGGATATCACTCCCGAAAACCGTGACAGAGAAAAGTGGGATTACCACTATGCAAACCAGCTTGTTGAGGAAATTAAAGCAAGCTATGAATTTTGCGTTGGCGGTGCCTGCTACCCCGAATGCCATCCTGAGTCTATCCATCAAAAGGAGGACATTGCTAACCTTAAAAGGAAGATTGACGCAGGCTGTGAGTTCTTAACTACGCAAATGTTTTTTGATAACAATGTTTTGTATAACTTTATGTACAAAATAAGAGAAGCGGGAATAACCGTTCCTATTGTTGCGGGTATTATGCCTGTTACAAATGCAAAGCAAATTAAGCGTAGCTGTGAGCTTTCCAACTGCAGTCTGCCGCAGCGCTTTAAAACAATACTTGACAGGTATGGGGACAACCCCGAGGCGATGAAGCAGGCGGGAATTGCCTACGCAACCGACCAAATTATAGACCTGTTTGCAAACGGTATAAATGCGGTTCACGTTTACTCAATGAACAAGCCCGATGTTGCCGAAAAAATACAGGCGAATATATCGGAGATTATAAAATGATAGATATAGGCACAATGGCGCTGTCTGATATTACTCGGCTTAAGGTGAACCGAGGTGAGGCTATGCGTTATTTAGGTGTAAAAGAGGATGATTGTAGCCTTACAGAGCTTTTAGACCAAGGGGAAACGGATGCTTTATCTGTATCAAGCCCTCGCGCTGTATATGTCAAAGTGCCAATTGCGGTTGAAGGCAAAACGGTTGACTTTGGCTTTATGAAGGTTGAAAGTGAAAGGCTTGTCAAAAACTTAGAGGGATGTAATGAGGCATATGTTTTTTGCGCAACCCTCGGCATAAGTGCTGATAGGCATTATGAAAAGCTAGCGCGAATATCCCAGGCAAGGGCGGCTGTGTTCAGTGCATCCTGCTCCTCCTTGATAGAAAGCTTTTGCGACTATGTTAACGGTGAGCTTGCAAGGGACAAGCGCTGTAAGCCCAGGTTCTCCTGCGGCTACGGTGATTTTTGCATTAAGCATCAAGCGGATATCTTAAATGTGCTTGAGGCAAGTAAAAGGTTGGGCGTGTGCTTAACCGACTCGTATATGATGGTACCTGTAAAAACAGTTACCGCAGTAATTGGAATTAGGAGATAAAAATGGATATTTTATCTTATGTTAAAAAAGGCTTCGTGTTTTTTGACGGCGGAATGGGCACACAGCTTCAGGCAAGGGGAATGAAGGCGGGTGAGTGCCCCGAAATGTGGAATATTACAAATCCGCAAGCCATTACAGAAATCCACAGAGCGTATTTTAAGGCTGGTGCAAGCATTGCCACCACCAACACCTTTGGCGCAAATCCGTTGAAAATTGACAATACAGAAGCGGTTGTGGCAAGTGCGGTGGAAAATGCCAAAAGGGCAAAGTTTGCAGAAAATCAATTTGTCGCTCTTGATATAGGACCCACGGGCAAGCTTCTAAAGCCCTTGGGGGATCTTGATTTTGAGGATGCCTACAATGCCTTTTCCGTAACTGTTAAGGCAGGGGCTAACGCAGGCTGTGACCTGATAATCATCGAAACAATGAATGACCCTTATGAGATGAAGGCGGCGGTTTTGGCGGCAAAGGAAAACTCGTCTCTTCCTATTTTTGCCACCTTTGTCCTTGATGAAAAAGGAAAAACCGTAACAGGCTGTGATATCCCTGCTATGGTTGCTATGCTGGAGGGACTTGGGGTGGATGCCCTGGGCGTTAACTGCTCACTTGGGGCAGAGGAGCTTGAAAAATTCGTTCCCGAGCTCGTTAAATGCTCATCCATACCGGTAATAGTAAATCCGAATGCGGGAATGCCCTGCGTTCATAACGGTAAAACCTGCTATGATTCTACACCCGAAAAATTTGCATCAGCTTGTGTTGAAATAGCAAAAATGGGGGCTCGTCTTTTGGGCGGCTGCTGCGGTACAACGCCTGAGCATATAGAAAAGCTGACAAGGGCTCTTAGTGGCTGTAAGCCACTTCCTGTTACACAAAAGAACGATACCGTTGTTTCTTCATACTCCCACGCGTGTAGCTTTGGTGACAAGGTTGTGTTAATAGGAGAAAGGATAAACCCAACGGGAAAATCAAAGCTCAAGGCTGCATTAAGAGAGAATAATCTTGACTACCTTGTTTCCGAAGCAATAGGGCAGGAGGAAAAGGGGGCGGATATGCTTGATGTTAATGTGGGCTTGCCCGAAATTAACGAGGGCGAAATGCTTGTTTCAGTAATTAAGGAAATACAGGCTGTCTCTGCCTTGCCGTTGCAAATTGATACATCTGATCCTATCGCGCTTGAGGGTGCAATGAGGATATATAACGGAAAGCCTCTTGTTAATTCCGTAAACGGAAAGCAAAAGAGTATGGATAGCGTGCTTCCTCTCGTGAAAAAATACGGTGGCGTGGTTATCGCCCTCACCCTTGACGAAAGCGGTATTCCGTCAAGTGCAGAGGGTAGAGTAGAAATAGCGAAAAGAATAATCGAAAGAGCCAAGGAATATGGCATAGACAAAAAAGACATAATAGTCGATCCACTCTGCCTAACTGTCAGCTCGGATAAAAATGCGCCGTTGGTTACACTTAAATCGATTGAGCTTCTAAAGTCTATGGGGGTTAAGACCTCCCTTGGCATTTCCAATGTATCGTTTGGCTTGCCAAGCAGGGACTATGTAAACTCTGTTTTCTTTGCCCATGCCCTGTCAAAGGGACTTGATGCGGTTATTATGAACCCGTATTCTTTTGAGATGATGAAGGTGTACTATGCTCACAACGCGTTGATGGGTATTGATGATATGTGCGGTGACTACATCAATTTTGCAAGTAACAGTCAGTCTGTTACCATAGCAGCAGAGGTAGGAGAAATTACCCTTGAAAGAGCCATTTTAAAGGGCTTAAAAAAGGATGCTAAGGAAATAACCGCTAATTTGCTTAAGGAAAATGCTCCACTTGATATTGTAAATAATCACATTATTCCTGCACTTGATACGGTGGGGGATAATTATGAGAAGGGAAAAACCTTCTTGCCGCAGCTCCTAATGAGTGCAGAAACCGCAACCGTTGCCTTTGAGGTGGTTAAGGAGAAAATCAAGGGAGAGGGCGAAACAAATAAGGGGGAAATCATTCTTGCAACCGTTAAGGGTGATATACACGATATAGGTAAGAATATTGTTAAGGTTATTTTGCAAAACTACGGCTTCCGTGTTCACGACCTTGGCAAGGATGTCCCACCGAAAAACGTGCTTGATTATGCAAGGGAGCATAGCATTAAGCTCATTGGCTTGTCTGCTCTTATGACAACTACCGTTCCTTCAATGGAAGAAACAATTAAGCTTGTAAAGGCGGAGCTGCCCGACACCAAATTTATGGTTGGCGGAGCTGTGCTTAATAAAGAGTATGCAGAGATGATAGGTGCAGACAACTATTCCAAGGATGCTATGGAATCTGTCCGCTACGCGCAACAATTTTTTAAAACCTAAATTAAAGCCACGCTGAGAAAAACAGCGTGGCTTTTGCTATATTGTAACCTGGTTTTCGCACTTTCCGTGTAAAAAGAAATCATTTATATTTTTTACCGTTGTTTCCGCAATGTTTTCGAGGGCTTCGTTCGTTAAAAATGCTTGGTGAGAGGTTACAAGCACATTTGGCATAGACAAGAGAATGGCAAGGGTGTCATCATCTATAATGTCGCTTGAATAATCCTCATAAAACACATCTGCCCCCTCCTCGTAAACATCAAGGCACGCGCCACCTATTTTCTTAGATTTAATGCCTTCAATTAAGTCCTCTGTGTCAATCAGCGCGCCTCTTGAGGTGTTGACAATAACAACCCCCTTTTTCATCATTCTTATGGTATTTTCGTTAATCATATGATATGTGTCCTCGGTAAGAGGGCAGTGCATAGAAATTATGTCAGCGCTTTTGAACAGGTTTTCAAGGGTTGTGTACTCTGTGTCATCATCATTTTTTCTGTATTTATCGTAGGCAAGCACACGCATACCGAAGCCACGGCAAATATCAATGAAAATCCTGCCAATTTTACCCGTACCAACAACACCTACGGTTTTACCGTGTAAATCAAAGCCGCAAAGCCCGTTTAGGCTGAAGTTATAGCCCTTTGTTCTAATGTAAGCCTTATGAGTATTTCTAACATGAGTTAATAGCATAGCGATGGCATGCTCCGCAACGGCATAGGGAGAGTATGCAGGTACGCGCACAACAGTTATTTTGCCCTCGGCATGCTTGATATCAACATTGTTAAATCCTGCGCATCGTAGAGCAATGAGCTTAACTCCATAGCTGTATAGATCATCAATTACTTTGCTGTTCACATCGTCATTTACAAAAACGCAAGCAACATCGTATCCCTTGCAAAGGGAAGCGGTGTCCTCATTAAGCCTGGTTTCAAAAAACTTGAAGTCAATGCTATGAGTTTTGTACTTTTCAAAGGAGCTTATGTCATATTTTTTAGTATCAAAAAAAGCTATTTTCATCATAAATTACCTCAGCCGATTTTTACTTATTATATCAAAAATAACGGGACAAATGTGTTGTTAACAAAAAATTTACAATGGAAAAACCAACAAAATGAGTTGTTGATTTGTCAAAAATTACAAAAAAGATCGGGAAAAACCGCCAATTTTCGATACAATAAAACCTATTTACTTATTGACATTCACGCACGCACGTGTTAAAATATTAAGCGGTGAGGTTTTTGCAACTGACGGGTGGCGGGTTTAACCGCATGGAAGCAAAAACATGTTTTGTCGACCGTCTGGGCAGTCCTACCGTATGGGGTAGTACTGTCTTTTTTGTTTTAACCGCCAAAAGTCAGCTTTTAAGGAGAAAAAGATGAAAAAAGTAGCAATTATTATGGGTAGTGACAGCGACCTTCCAATTGTGGAGAAGGGCATCAATGTTTTAAGGGATTACGGTGTACCCTTTGAGGTGCATGTTTACTCCGCACATAGAACACCTGCTCAAGCGGCAGAGTTTGTTAAGGGTGCGCGTGACAATGGCTTTGGTGTAATTATTGCGGCGGCTGGTATGGCGGCGCATTTAGCGGGTGCAGTTGCGGCAAATACTGTTTTGCCTGTTATCGGCATTCCGGTTTCCTGTAAGAACACAGGCGGTGTAGATGCACTTTGGTCGACTGTACAGATGCCAAGCGGTATTCCTGTTGCAACCGTTGCTATTGACGGTGCGGCTAACGCGGCGCTTTTGGCTGTGGAAATGCTTGCCTTGTCCGATGATGAGCTTTATGGTAAGCTTGTTGCGGCAAGAAAGGCAGGAGAAGAAACAGTTCTCTTAAAGAACAAAGCGATTGAGGAAAAATTTAATAAATAATTTTTTATTTGGATTTTCAAGGAGTTAAGTAAATGGGAGTTTTTGGAATAATCGGAAACGAGAGGACAAATGTTGCTTCAAGCGTATACTACGGCTTATATGCCCTTCAGCACAGAGGTCAGGAAAGCTGCGGTATTTCTGTAAATGATGACGGCGTTTTCCACACACATAAGGATTCAGGCTTAGTAAACGATGTGTTCACGGGTCAAGTGCTAAGCTCACTCGGTCAAGGCACAATGGCTATTGGACATGTGCGTTACGGCACACTTGGCACAAAGGCAAGGGTTAATGCAGAGCCACTTGTTGTTAACCACACAAAGGGTCATTTGGCAATTGCAACAAACGGCAGGCTTACTAACGGCTCTGTGCTTAAGCAAGATCTTGAGCTTAAGGGTATGATTTTCCACACGTCAAGCGATGCTGAAATCGTGTCCTATATGGTTATACAGGAAAGAATTAAGTCAGCATCAATTGAGGAGGCGGTTAGTCGAGCAATGGACAAGCTTAAGGGTGGCTACTGCTTGCTTATGATGTCACCGAAGAAGATAATCGCGGCGCGTGATGAAATGGGTATGCATCCCCTTTGCTACGGCAAGCGTGAAAACGGCGAATATGTAATCGCCAGTGAAACCTGTGCCCTTGACTCTGTTGGCGCGACCTTCATTCGTGAGCTTGAGCCGGGTGAAATCCTTGTTTTCTCCAAGGACGGCATTAAGTCAATAAAGGATCACTGCGGTAAGGCAAAGGAAGCGCTTTGCGTCTTTGAATATGTTTACACAGCACGTCCCGACTCTCATATTGCAGGCTGCTCGGTTCACAAGGCAAGAAGAAAGGCAGGAGAATATTTAGCTTCTGTTAAGCCTGTGGAGGCAGATGTAGTTATTGGAGTTCCCGACTCGGGTCTTGATGCGGCAATCGGCTATGCCCAAGCATCGGGTATTCCATACGGAATTGGTCTTATTAAAAATAAGTACATAGGCAGAACATTCATTGCTCCCGGTCAAGATGTCCGTGAAGATAAGGTTAAGATAAAGCTTAATCCTGTAAGTGATACGGTTGCAGGCAAGAGGGTTGTGCTTGTTGATGACTCAATTGTTCGCGGTACAACCTGCGCAAGAATTGTTAAGCTTTTGCGTCACGCAGGCGCAAAGGAAGTGCATTTGAGGTCATCAGCCCCTGCATTCTTAAACCCCTGCTACTATGGAACTGATGTTGATTCCAAGGAGAATTTGATTGCTTGCATACATACCGAGGAGGAAATTGCTAAAATCGTTGGCGTTGATTCCTTGGCATACTTAAATCTTGAGGATGTTACCAAAATAGGTGCAAGCGGCACCTGCAGCGGCTTCTGCACCGCTTGCTTTGACGGCAAATATCCTACCGAAACCCCTGTTATGATAAGAAATAAATATGAAAATAAATTATCGGAAAGTGAGAACTAAGAGATGAAGAATTCAAGATCTGAAAGCTATGCAGCAGCGGGCGTTGACATTACAGCAGGCTATAAGGCTGTTGAGCTTATGAAAAAGCACATTGCCCGTACTAAGAACGAGGGCTGTGTTGATGATGTAGGCGGCTTTGGCGGTTGCTTCGGCTTGCCAATTGCAGGTATGGAGGAGCCTGTGCTTGTTTCCGGTACTGACGGATGCGGTACAAAGGTTAAAATGGCTATCCTTATGGATAAGCACGATACAATCGGTATTGATGCAGTTGCAATGTGTGTAAATGACATTATTTGCTGCGGTGCGAAGCCACTTTTCTTCCTTGACTATATCGCTTGCGGTAAAAACATTCCCGAAAAGATTGCTGACATTATTGGCGGTGTTGCTGAGGGCTGCGTGCAGTCAGGCGCTGCGCTTATCGGTGGTGAAACTGCTGAGCATCCCGGTATGATGCCGGTTGAGGAATATGACTTGGCTGGATTTGCTGTTGGTATTGTTGATAAGAAGAAGATTCTTGACAATACAAGAATGGCTGAGGGCGATGTTGTTATTGCTTTGGCTTCAAGCGGCGTTCACTCCAACGGCTTCTCACTTTGCCGTAAGGTATTTGATATTGATAATAATCCAAATAGCCTCTATGTTGCAAACGAGGCTTTGGGTGGAAAGAGCATAGCGGAAACACTTTTGACACCAACTAAGATTTATGTAAAGAGTGTTTTGGCGCTTCTTGAAAAGGTTGATGTTAAGGGTATTTCCCATATCACAGGCGGCGGCTTCTACGAGAATATTCCACGTTCTATTCCAAAAGGACTTACCGCTAAGGTTAATAAGAGCGCTGTTAAGGTGCTTCCAATCTTTGAACTTATCCAAAAGACAGGTAACATCCCTGAAAGAGATATGTACAATACCTACAATATGGGTGTTGGTATGAGCATTGTTGTTCCTGCTGACCAGGTTGACACAGCACTTGAGGTTCTTCGCGCAAACGGCGAGGAGGCTTACGTTATCGGTGAAATCATCAAGGGCGACGAGGGAGTTATCCTATGCTAAAGGCTAATATTGCTGTACTTGTGTCAGGTGGTGGCACTAATTTACAGGCGCTTATAGATGCTGAAAAAAGCGGCATTATTCAAAGCGGCTCAATTAAGCTTGTTGTTGCTAACAACGCGAAGGCTTATGCCTTGGAAAGAGCAAAAAACGCAGGCATTGATACTGCCACTGTGCTAAAGAGTCAGCTTGGCTCTCAAGAGGCTTTTGAAAAGGAGCTTATCCGTGTGCTTGATGAGGCAAACACGGATTTAATCGTGCTTGCAGGCTTTATGAGCATTTTGAGCGCAGATTTTACCAACCACTTTAAGGACAGAATAATAAATGTGCATCCTTCCTTAATTCCCTCCTTCTGCGGCAAGGGCTTTTATGGTCTTAGAGTTCACGAGGCAGCGCTTGAATACGGCGTTAAGGTTAGCGGTGCAACGGTTCATTTTGTTAATGAAATTCCCGACGGTGGAAAAATTATTATGCAAAAGGCTGTTGAAATAGAGGATGGCGACACCCCCGAGGAGCTTCAAAGGAGAATAATGGAACAGGCGGAGTGGAAAATACTTCCCCTTTCCTGTGAAAAGATTTGTTCCCAAATCATTAAGGAGAAATAAAAATGAATATTTACGAAATCAACGAATTAAAGAACTTGCTTTCTACAAATACATATCCGGGCAGAGGAATTGTTATCGGTAAGACCGAGGACGGAAAGAACGCAGCTATTGCATATTTCATTATGGGTAGAAGCGAAAACAGCCGTAACAGGGTATTCAAGGAGGTTGACGGTGACATTTTTACCGAGCCCTTTGACTACTCAAAGGTTGAGGACCCATCCCTTATTATCTATGCCGCAATCAGAAGCTATGAAAATAAGCTTGTTGTGACAAACGGCGACCAAACAGATACAATTTATAATTTCTTAAAGGATGGCAAGTGCTTCAAAAAAGCACTTAAGACAAGAGAGTTTGAGCCTGATGCTCCAAACTTCACCCCTCGTATCAGCGGTATTTTGAAGTTTGATAACAATGACTTTACATATCAAATGAGCATTCTTAAGAGCGCTGATGAAAAGGGCAGTGCCTGCAACAGATACTTTTACGAGTACTCACCTATAAATGGTCTTGGACATTTCATCCATACATATGTATGCGATGGCAACCCAATCCCAACCTTCCAGGGCGAGCCTGAAAGAGTTAAGATTTCCAATGACATTGATGCTTTCACAAGCGAAATTTGGGATAACCTTAACGAGAATAACAAAATCTCCTTGTATGTTCGCTATGTAAATCTTGAAAACGGCGAAGTACAAAACAGAATGACTAACAAAAACAAATAATTCGTCTTGGAAAAGGAGCAAAAAATGAAAGAATTTGAACTTAAATACGGCTGTAACCCTAACCAAAAGCCTTCAAGAATTTATATGGCAAACGGACAGGAGCTTCCAATTGAAATTCTTTGCGGAAGACCGGGCTACATTAACTTTTTAGATGCATTCAACTCTTGGCAGCTTGTTAAGGAGCTTAAGGAGGCAACAGGAATGCCTTGCGCAACATCCTTTAAGCACGTAAGCCCCACATCCGCCACAGTTGGAAAGAAGCTTTCCGATAAGCTTAAGAAGGCTTGCTTCGTTGATGATATTGAGGGTCTTGACGAGAGCCCCCTTGCTTGCGCATATGCAAGGGCAAGAGGAACTGACAGGATGTCCTCCTTTGGTGACTGGATCGCACTCTCCGATGTTTGTGATGTTACAACTGCAACACTTATTAAGAGAGAAATCTCCGACGGTGTTATAGCTCCCGGCTATACAGATGAGGCTCTTGAAATCCTAAAGTCAAAGAGAAAGGGTAACTACAACATTGTTAAGATTGATCCTAACTACATTCCCGAGGTTCAGGAGACAAAGCAGGTGTTCGGCATTACCTTTGAGCAGGGCAGAAACAACTTTAAGATTGACAGAGAATTGCTCTCTGACATAGTTACAAAGAACAAGGAATTTACCGAGGATGCAATTACCGACCTTATCATTTCCTTGATTACTCTTAAGTACACACAGTCAAATTCCGTATGCTACGCATATGACGGACAGGCTATTGGCGTTGGTGCAGGTCAGCAGTCAAGAATTCATTGCACACGCTTGGCAGGCACAAAGGCAGACACTTGGCATCTCCGTCAGCACGAAAAGGTTCTTAACCTTCCATTCCTGCCAACAATTGCACGTCCCGACAGAGACAATGTAATTGACGGATACATTAACAAGAATGAAGAGGATGTTTGCGCTGACGGCGTATGGCAGAAGTACTTTACCTCGCAGCCGGAGCCGTTAACCGCTGAGGAGGCAAGAGCATATCTTGATACAATTACAGGCGTTAGCGTTGGCTCTGATGCGTTCTTCCCGTTCAGTGACAATATTGAAAGGGCAAGAAAGAGTGGCGTTTCCTTCATTGCTGAGCCCGGTGGATCTATCCGCGATGACCTTGTTATTGAGTGCTGTGATAAGTACGGCATTGTAATGGCGTTTACAAAAATGAGACTTTTCCATCATTAATGAGGTGGTGTAGATGAAGGTTTTAGTTGTAGGTGGCGGCGGAAGAGAGCACGCCATTATAAGAAAGCTTAAGGAAAGCAAGGGTGTTACAGAAATTCACGCAACTCCGGGCAACGGCGGTATGTATAAGGATGCTAAGACTGTAAGCATTGGCGCAAAGGATATCGATGCCATTGTTAAGTATGCGGTTGATAACAAGATTGACTACGCAGTGGTTGCACCTGATGACCCGCTTGTGCTTGGTTGTGTAAACGCACTTGAAAATGTAGGTATCCCTGCCTTCGGTCCGCGTGCTGAGGCGGCTATCATTGAGGGTAGTAAGGTTTTTTCCAAGAACTTAATGAAAAAGTACGGCATTCCCACTGCGGATTATAATGTTTTTTCAGATGCTAACAAGGCGCTTGAATTTATAAAGACAGCACCTATCCCAACAGTTATTAAGGCTGACGGCTTGGCGCTTGGCAAGGGCGTTATAATCGCATTTACAAGAGAAGAGGCAATTGATGCAATTAACTCCGTTATGAACGACAAAAAGTTCGGCTCCAGCGGTGATAATATAGTTATTGAGGAGTTTTTGGAGGGACCTGAGGTTTCCGTTCTTGCATTCACAGACGGAAAGACAGTGAAGCCAATGGTTTCATCAATGGACCACAAGCGCGCGCTTGACGGCGATAAGGGCTTAAACACAGGCGGTATGGGTACAATTGCACCTAATCCCTATTACACCAAGGAAATAGCCGATATTTGTATGGAAACAATATTCTTACCAACAATTGACGCTATGAACAAGGAGGGCAGAACCTTTAAGGGATGCCTGTACTTTGGTCTTATGCTCACAAAGAACGGACCTAAGGTAATAGAGTACAACTGTCGCTTTGGCGACCCTGAAACACAGGTCGTTTTGCCACTTCTTGAAAGTGATTTGCTTGAGATAATGCAGGCAACAACAAACGGCACGCTTGACAGCTGTGAGGTTAAGTTCTCAAACGACTGTGCTTGCTGTGTAATTATGGCATCCAAGGGTTACCCCGAAAAGTATGAAAACGGCTTTGAAATGGTGATTCCCGAGGACATCGAAAAAGATGTTTATGTTGCTGGCGCAAGGTATGAAAACGGAAAAATTTATTCCGCAGGCGGCCGCGTGCTTGGCGTTACCCATGTAAATGAAACCTTGAAGGGCGCAATTGACGGCGCTTATGCAAAGGTTAATAAAATAAAATTTGACAATGCGTTTTATCGCCACGACATAGGTGCAAGAGCGCTTTTGGCAACGGAGGAGAAATAAATGGTATATCGCATTTATGTAGAAAAGAAGGAAGGACTTCAAAACGAGGCAAACGGCTTACTTTCTGAACTTAAAACCTTCTTAGGAATTGACTGCGTTGAGAATATTAGAATTTTCAACCGTTACGATGCAGAAAATATCACTGAGGAGCTTTTTGACTATGCTGTAAAGACCGTATTTTCAGAGCCACAGCTTGATAATGCATCAAAGACAATTGATTTAAGCGGCGCAACAGTTTTTGCAACAGAGTTTTTGCCGGGTCAGTTTGACCAGCGCGCTGACTCTGCCGCACAGTGTATTCAGCTTATTTCTCAGGGTGAGAAGCCTGTAATCCAAAGTGCAAAGGTTTACGCACTTTACGGCAATGTGACTGATGAGGCGCTTGCAAAGATAAAGAAATATGTTATAAACCCCGTTGAGGCAAGGGAAGCTGAATTAGGCGAGAAAACAACCTTAAAGGCTGAGTATGATATCCCGACAGAGGTTGCAACCCTTGATGGCTTTATCGAGCTTGACGAAAAGGGCCTTAACGATTTTGTTAAGTCATACGGTCTTGCAATGGACTTGGACGACATTAAGTTCTGCCAGGCATACTTCAAAACAGAGAAGAGAAACCCAACTATCACCGAAATCAGAATGATAGATACATACTGGTCTGACCACTGCCGTCACACCACCTTCTCAACAACTATTGACAGTGTTAAGTTCCACGATGAGGTGCTTGAAAAGACATATAACGAGTATGTTGCAACAAGAAAGGACCTTAACAGGACAAAGCCTGTTAACCTTATGGATATTGCAACCTTAGCGGTTAAATATCTTAAGAAGGAGGGCAAGCTTGATAAGCTTGACGAGAGTGAGGAGATTAACGCCTGCACAGTTAAGATTGATGTAACAGTTAACGGTGTAACTGAGCCTTGGCTCCTTCTTTTCAAGAATGAAACCCATAACCACCCAACAGAAATTGAGCCATTTGGCGGTGCCGCTACCTGTATTGGTGGCGCAATCCGTGACCCCTTGTCAGGTCGTTCATATGTTTACGGTGCTATGCGTTTAACAGGTGCTGCTGACCCGTTAAAGCCAATTAATGAAACAATTGAGGGTAAGCTCCCACAGAGAAAGATTGTTACAACTGCTGCAGCAGGCTATTCCTCCTACGGTAACCAAATCGGTCTTGCAACAGGTATTGTTGACGAGATTTATCACGATGGCTATGCGGCAAAGCATATGGAGGTTGGCGCAGTAATTGCGGCAGCTCCTGCAAAGAATGTAAGGCGTGAGGTTCCTGCCGACGGGGACATAGTTGTTCTTCTTGGCGGACGTACAGGACGTGACGGCTGTGGAGGTGCAACAGGCTCATCCAAATCTCATACTGTTGAGTCCCTTGAGAACTGCGGTGCAGAGGTACAAAAGGGTAATGCTCCTGAGGAAAGAAAGCTTCAGCGCTTGTTTAGAAATTACGAGGCTTGCCGTATGATTAAGCGTTGCAATGACTTCGGTGCAGGCGGTGTTTCCGTTGCTATCGGTGAGCTTGCTGACGGTCTTATGATTGACTTAAACGCAGTTCCTAAGAAGTATGACGGTCTTGACGGCACCGAGCTTGCAATCAGTGAATCTCAGGAGAGAATGGCTGTTGTAATCGAAGCTCACAATGTTGAAAGGTTTATGGCTCTTGCAAACAAGGAAAACCTTGAGGCTACCGTTGTTGCTAAGATTACCGCTGAGCCAAGGCTTAGAATGACTTGGAACGGTAAGACCATTTGCGATATTTCAAGAGAGTTTTTAAACTCCAACGGTGCTGAAAAGCATATTGATATTGAATGTAACAAGGTACAGTGCTATAAGAAGGAAGCTCCTATTAGCTTTGAAAAGGGAATTGTTGATGTAATGAGCGACCTTAATGTTTGCTCAAAGAGGGGCTTGAGCGAGCGCTTTGACTCCACAATCGGCGCAGGCACAGTTCTTATGCCCTTTGGCGGTAAGAATCAAAGGACACCTATTCAGTCAATGGTACATAAGATTTCCTGCGAAAAGGGTCATACAGATGATTGCTCACTTATGTCTTGGGGCTATAACCCATACATTTCCGAAAAGAGCCCATATCACGGTGCTTACTTGGCAGTAATTGAGTCTGTTTCCAAGCTTATCGCAACAGGCGCTAAGTTTGAGGATGTTTATTTGACCTTCCAGGAGTACTTTGAAAAGCCAACCAAGGACCCAACCCGTTGGGGCAAGCCATTGTCTGCGCTTTTGGGCGCATTTAAGGCTCAAAAGGAGCTTGGAATTGGCGCTATCGGCGGTAAGGACTCAATGAGTGGCTCATTTGAAAAGCTTGATGTTCCACCAACACTTATTTCCTTTGCCGTAACAACAGAAAAGACAAAGGATATCGTTTCACCCGAGTTTAAAAAGGCTGGAACAAAAGTAGTTATGCTTTCGCCTGAATATGATGAAAACAACCTGCCAAAGACAGACTCCTTGCTTGCAGTATTCAATAAGGTTACCGAAATTGCAAGAAACGGCAAGGCGCTGGCTATCTACACACCAACAATCGGCGGTGTGTGCGAGGCTGTTGTTAAGATGGCAATGGGTAACGGCTACGGCTTTAAGTTTGATGATAACCTTACAATGGATGATATCTTTGGCTACAATTACGGCTCCTTCATAATTGAGCTTGATTGCACCTGCGATATCGGTAAGCTTATTGGTTATACAACTAATGATAACAAGTTTGCTTACAAGGGCGAAGAAATTTGCACCTGCAAGGTATATGAGGCATATGAAAATAAGCTTGAAAGCGTATATCCGTGCAACATTTCTTACAACGAGGAAAAGCCGCAAACCGTTTCCTATAACTCTGAAAAGAGATATGGCGCTAACATTAAGGTAAATAGACCAAAGGTTCTTATCCCTGTATTCCCCGGCACAAACTGTGAGTTTGACTCCGCAAAGGCGGCTGATGACGCAGGCGCTGAAAGCGAAATTTACGTTATCAACAACTTGACAGCCGATGGCATTAAGAGGAGCGCTGAGGAGTTCACACAAAAGATAAGGGAAAGCCAAATGATCTTTATCCCGGGTGGCTTTAGCGGCGGTGACGAGCCTGACGGTTCAGGTAAGTTCATCACAGCCTTCTTCAGAGGTAACGATGTTAAAGCTGCAGTTACCGATTTGCTTGACAACCGCGGCGGACTTATGTGCGGTATCTGTAACGGCTTCCAGGCTCTTGTTAAGCTTGGCTTAGTTCCTTACGGTAAGATTATCGACACAGATGAAAGCTGCCCAACCTTGACCTTTAATAACATTTCAAGGCACCAGTCTAAGATTGTTAGAACAAGAGTAGCATCCAATATGTCCCCTTGGCTCTATGAGTGCAATGTTGGTGATATTATCAATGTTCCAATCTCCCACGGCGAGGGTAAGTTCTTGGCTAACGATGAAACAATTAAGCAGCTTATTGCAAACGGTCAGATTGCAACACAGTATGTTGATGCAAACGGCGAAGCAACCTACGATATCCAATACAATCCAAACGGTTCAACTCTCGCAATTGAGGGTATCACATCACCCGACGGACGTGTGTTCGGTAAAATGGGTCACTCCGAGCGTATCGATAACGGTCTTTACAAGAATGTATACGGCGAGTACGACATTAAGATGTTCAAGTCCGCTGTTAAGTTCTTTAAATAATAACAAAAAGCTCTCGTTTTGCGAGAGCTTTTTTGTTATGATATGAGCAATTGACTTTATTTTATCTCTATGCTATAATTATGATATAAAATATTTTGAAGGAGCAAATATATGTTAACTGCAAAAAACCCCATATTAACGGGCTTTCATCCTGACCCCTGCTTATTAAGAGTGGGCGAGGATTACTACCTTGCAACATCAACATTTCAGTGGTTTCCCGGTGTACAGCTTTATCATTCAAGAGATTTAGTAAACTGGGAGGAAATGCCCTCACCCTTAAGGCGCAAATCTCAGCTTGATATGGTTGGAAATCCGAATTCGGGCGGAATTTGGGCGCCCTGCTTGACCTATAATAACGGAACTTATTACCTTATATATACTAATACCAAGAATTTTCACGGTATTTTCAAGGACGTTCATAATTACCTTGTAACAACCACCGACCTGTACGGTGAATGGAGTGAGCCTATTTACTTAAATTCAAGCGGCTTTGACCCGTCCCTGTTTCACGATGATGACGGTCGAAAATACCTGCTTAATATGTGCTGGGACCCTCGCCCGGAAAAAAATGACTTTTCTGGAATTTTGATGCAGGAATACTCCGAAAAGGAGGGCAAGCTAATAGGCGAGGCGAAAAATATATTTGCAGGCACTCCTATTGGCGCAACAGAGGCTCCTCACCTTTATAAAATTAATGGATATTATTATTTGATGGTTGCAGAGGGCGGCACAATGTACAATCACGGTGTTCAAATGGCTCGCTCAAAGAACATTTGGGGACCCTATGAGGCTGACCCACAGCCTCTTTTGACCGTTCGTGACAATCCAAGCTCGCCATTGCAGAGAACAGGTCACGGCTCATTAATTGATACACCAAACGGAGATTGGTACGTGGCATATCTTTGCGGCAGACCTATTGGCGAAAAGGGCAGATGCACCTTAGGCAGAGAAACCTGTATTGCCGAGGTAAAATGGGATGAAAACGGCTGGATTAGATTGAAAAACGGCGGCACAACGCCCCCAACAGAATATAATTCATATTTACCCGAATACAAGGTGGCAAAAGCTCCCGAAACTGACGTGTTTGATATGGATAAATTGCCCTCAAGATATAATACCTTGCGTATTCCTCTTGATGAAATCGGCTCTTTGTCGGTGCGCAAGGGTTATTTAAGACTATACGGTCACGAGGCAATAACCTCTTGGAATAAGCAATCTATGGTAGCAAGAAGGCTTCAGCACCATAAAGCAGAGGCGACAATTGAGATGGAGTTTGACCCGAAGAATTTTCAGCAAACAGCGGGATTGAGTGTATTTTACGATACGTATAATTTCTTTTACCTCTTTATGTCTTATGAGGAAGAGGGTAAAAATGTTCTTCGAATAATCGTTCGTGACAGCTTGAAGTTTTATGATCCCCTTATGCGCGGTGTTGATATTGGCAGCGCAACAAAGGTGTGGCTAAGAGCAAAAATTGATAATTGCACCCTTCAATTCTACTACTCATTAAACGGAGTAGATTATTTTGAAATTGCAGGAGCGCTTGATTGCTCAAATCTTGCAGACGAGGCATATTGCGACATAGACCACGAGGGACATACGGGCACCTACATTGCAATGTGCTGCAATGACCAATCCACAGGCGAAAACGAAAACCGTTGCTTTGCCGATTTTAAACAAATTACCTATAAGCAAATATAAAAAATCACTGTCGCAAATGTTTTTGCGACAGTGATTTTTATTCTATAACCGGATTTTTACCTAAATCAAGCACCTTGAATTTTCGCGATTCTTGCCTGTATCCGCTTGGTGTTAAGCCGACCTCGTTCTTGAAGGTCTTGCTAAAGAAATTAAGGTCATCGTACCCGCAGGTAATTGCAACCTCGGTAATAGGTAAATCCGTAAATTCAAGCAGCTCCTTCGCCGAGCTCATTCTTAGTTCAATGATATATTTTGTGGGTGATACTCCCATAATGTTTTTAAAATGCTTGTTGTATGTTGTCATACACATATTTTCTATGGAGGCAAGGTGCGGAATTGGGATTTTTTTATTAAAATATTCATTAATATAATTGATGGATTTGTTTAAAAGTATAGTACCTTTTCCCGCGCCTTCGCTGGCGCGAGCAGCTTCTATCAAAATTCTTTCAAGCAAGCAGGACAGGTCGTAGTCACGGAAGCGATCGTTTCTTGCAAATCCCTCAAAAAGCTTTTTAAAGCGCAATTGCATATGGTTCTTTGGATTTAAAGTGTTAATTTTAGGAAAAACAGGGATACCGTATTCTTCTAATTTAGAAACAACCTCCGAGCCTGTAAAATGTACGGTTAAAAAATAAATAGTTTCTCCTGCGCAATCGATTTCGTAAGGAGTTTTAGGTGGAAAGATTGCAACATCTCCGCCCTCAATGACGGCATCACCCGAGGGTGTTTTGGCTTTTAATGTTCCTTCTATAACATAAATAAGCATATAATCAAGTCGCCCCTCAGCATTGGTATTTTTGTGCTGCTCAGGGGTGTTAACACAGCTTGCGCAGTTTACAATAAGCGGCCTGTTATGTGATTCTTCACTTGCATAGCTTGTATCGGACCAGTTTAAATATTTGCCGTTATATTTTAAATAGTATAGGTAACTTTTCAAATCAGAACTCCTCCGCGTCAAATATTACTAATGGTGTGTCAAATTTTCAATTTACTTTGTCTGGTTATTATTGTATCATATAAGTGTAAAAATGTCAAATATTACAAAAGGAGAATATTTATGAAGAAAAAGATTTTGTTTTTGCTAATTGCTGTATCATTGATTTGCTTAATGGCAATTTCAATCAGTGCAGAGCGTTACACCCCGACCTTTGGAGCTGTAACTACAGTTGATGGCATTGCTGAGCCAAAAATTTTGGATACTACCTCAAGGGTAGTTATGACAGACGGTACAACATACCCTGCATACTACATTTTGAATGACTCAACAAGCTTTTCGCCTAATTTTAACAAGCTTAACAATGCGCTTAAAGCTTTAGGTCAAACCGTTTCATATAGCAGAGGAACCGTTAAAGCTTTGGAAATTCCCGAGGGCATTATTGATCTTCCTTCGTGCTATAACGCAGGTGGCTTTTTCCAGGGCGACAAGTTTACTCCAACTATTGAGTATTTGCGCCTGCCAAGCACACTTGAAACTATGGGTGATGCTGCGATTTACAGAATTAATACCCTTAAGGTTATTGATAATTTTGAGAATACAAAGGTGGTAAATATTCCAACAAGGTTAGAAGGACTTTCTTCTTTGCAATATATCCACTTACCAAACACTGTTAAGACTATTCCAGGAGGAGCTTTTAGAGATTGTACGAGCGTAGAGTATATTATTTTGGGTGCATCAATTGAAGAAATTAATACTCAAGCATTTCTTTATGCAGGAAAAAACTCGGGAAAAGAGTGCTTAAAGCTTTATGTTTCAGGCTCACTTCTTTCTGTTGTAAATGCATATGGTGACGGACCTCTACAAGGCTCAAACGCTGTGGTTGTTTTGTATTATACAGGTACGCTTACCGATGTGGGTATGCAGCAAATGATAACAGGAACAGGAATTAAAAAGGGTGCTTCTAAGTGGAAGTTTGTAGATGCAAGCGCTAAGGACTTTGATAAGAATGCCACATATACAGAAAGCACAATAATTTATAATTATAATGCTTGTGACGCATTTTATAACGGCGAGCATGTAATGGAGAATGTAAGCGGATGTCAGGTGAAATGTAAGAATTGCGGTCTTGCACAAGAGAAGGATAATTCCGTACATACAAATACAGTAACGATGCAAAAAACAGAGAAGGGCTACTTTGATACTATCGTAGCATCAACCGTCTGCAGTAGCTGCGGCAAGGTTGAAAAGGAAGAAAGTATTGCGCCTTTGTTTACACATCTTGGTTATTCAGTGTCCACATATGGTGACGGATACGCAATGGTACAGGGCTACTATGTAAATAAAGCAGCGGTAGATGCTTACAAGTACTATGCACCAAACTTCAAATTCGGTGTTATAGCTGCAAACAACGCAACAGAAGGAAGCATTGCTCCTAAAGTAGATGATGCAAATGCTATAGCTGCCCCACTTGATAACCTAAATCATGATTATTTCGATATTAAAATTTCGGGAATACCGGTAGACAAGTGCGATTCCTTATTAGTTTTCTGTGCATATGTAATTGAAAGTGACGTTATGTATTATTTAGATAATAATGTAACCTCAACATCGGTTACCGGCTTTTCTTACAATCAAGTTTCTCAAATGAAGTAAGCAAAATCCCACGGCACTGCCGTGGGATTTTTGTTGTAAAAAGCAAACGTAATATAGAAAAACCGACAGATTGCATAATATTCAGCAAAAATTGAATTATTTTTCAAAAAACCTGAAAAAATCTTCAAAAAGGTATTGACATTACTTTAGTGTAGTAGTATAATAAAGCATATTTATTTTTTTGCAAGGACTAATATATAAATATATTAGGTTGCAAAAGAGATTTTGGAGGATAGAATTATGAGTAGAGTTTACAATTTTTCAGCAGGACCGTCAATGCTCCCATTACAGGTGCTTGAGACATGCGCAAAGGATATGCTTGACTACAACGGTAGCGGTATGTCCGTTATGGAGATGAGTCATAGATCCCCTGTTTATGATGAAATTATTAAGGATGCTGAGGCAAAGCTCCGTCAGCTTATGAATATTCCTGACAATTATAAGGTTCTTTTCTTGCAGGGCGGCGCTTCAACACAGTTTGCGGCAGTTCCTCTTAACCTTATGAATAAGAACAAAAAGGCTGATTACATTGTTTCGGGTCAGTTCTCAGGCAAGGCGCAAAAGGAAGCTGTAAAGTACGGTGATGTTAAGATTGCCGCTTCCAGTAAGGATGCTAACTTTACATTTGTTCCTAAGACAGATAGAAGCTCCTTCCGCCCCGATGCTGACTATGTTCACATCTGCTTTAACAATACAATTTACGGTACAAAGTTCCCATACATTCCCGACACAGGTGACATTCCCCTTGTTGCTGATATGTCATCCTGCATTATTAGTGAGCCGGTTGATGTTTCTAAGTTCGGTATGATTTACGCAGGCGCACAGAAGAATATGGCTCCTGCGGGACTTACAGTTGTTATCATCCGTGAGGATTTGATGGGCAACGCAAGAGAAGACATTCCTGTTATGCTTGACTACAAGACAATGGCAGATAATGATTCTATGTATAACACACCGCCTTGCTACTGCATCTATGTTGCTAAGCTCGTTTATGAGTGGATTTTGGGTCTTGGCGGACTTGAAAAGATGAAGGAAATGAACCAAAAGAAGGCAGCGCTTCTTTATGATTATCTTGACAGCCAGGATTACTACATTGCTCCTGTGGAAAAGGAAAGCCGTTCTATGATGAACGTTACATTTGTAACAGGCGATGCTGATCTTGACAAGAAGTTTGCTAAGGAAGCAGATGCACAGGGTCTTAAGAACCTTAAGGGTCACCGTTCCGTTGGCGGTATGAGAGCATCTATTTACAACGCAATGCCATATGAGGGCGTTGAAAAGCTTGTAGAATTTATGAAGGAATTTGCAAAAAACAACCCAAAGGCGTAATTTAAGAGGTACACAATGAAAAATATTAAGTTAATGAATAAAATTGCATCTGTCGGAACAGATATATTTGACAGAAGCATATACAATGTGGCAGACGACGTAAATAATGCGGATGCTATTATGGTGCGTTCCGCCGCTTTACACGAGATGGAGTTTAACCCGGAGCTTGAGGCTATCGCAAGATGCGGCGCAGGTGTAAACAACATTCCCGTTGACAAATGCACAGAGAACGGCGTTGTAGTATTTAATACTCCGGGCGCTAACGCAAACGGCGTTAAGGAGCTTGCAATTTGCGCTCTTATTATGGCTGCAAGAGATGTTGTTGGAGGCATTAAGTGGGCAGAGAGCTTAAAGGGTCAAGAGGGTGTTGCTAAGCTTGTTGAAAAGGGCAAGAGCGCCTATGTTGGTAATGAGCTTGTAGGCAAAAAGCTTGGCGTTATCGGTCTTGGTGCTATCGGCGGTATGGTTGCAAACGCAGCAAACGCTCTTGGTATGGTTGTTATGGGCTGTGACCCATACATCACTCCTCGCGCGGCTTGGAGCTTGGCTCCTGCAATTAAGCAGGCATCCAGCTATGAGGAAATCTATAAAACCTGTGACTATATTTCTATTCACGTTCCCGCAACTCCTCAAACAAAGAATATGATTTGCGAAAAGACCCTTTCTATGATGAAGGACGGAGTTAAGATTATCAACCTTGCAAGAGCAGACCTTGTTAATGCGGCTGATATTAAAAAAGCAATCGCTGAAGGTAAGGTTTCAAGATATATTGTTGACTTCCCAACCGAGGAAACTGTTGGCGAAGCCGGTATTGTTAATATTCCACACTTGGGCGCTTCTACCTTTGAGAGTGAGGATCACTGCGCAGTTATGGCTGCAAAGCAGCTTGATGAGTACTTAAAGTGCGGTAACATAGTTAACAGTGTTAACTTCCCGAATGTTTCTATGCCACATAATTCTGCTGCAAGAGTTTGTGTAATGCACAAGAATATTCCAAATATGATTTCACAGATTACAGCTGCCTTTGCCGCTTCCAATGTTAACATTGAGAACCTTGCAAACGGCTCTAAGGGTGATGTTGCTTATACGATTGTTGAAACAAACGATAAGGCTGATGAGGCAATTGTCAGCAGTGTTTCCGCAATTGATGGCGTATTCAAGGTAAAGTGCTATTAATTTTCGCAACAAAAGCAATAGCTTTTGAACAATAATTTTATCCTTTTTTCAGGGGAACAGGCATCCGTAAGGGTGCCTGTTTCTCGTTTTAACTAAAAAGCATAAAATTTTTAGAAAAAGGGAATCATATCATAAACAGCTACAATAATATATTTTTATAAAACGGTCTTGACAAGAAAATAAAAAAATGATAAAATTGTTTCATAAGGGAGTAATCGGCGGTTCCCCGCAATAAAGTCAACAACAAGATCGCAGATCTGGCTTTATTTTAAATGATGAGACTTATCTGTGCTTTTACAGGTAGGTCGTTTTTATTTAATGCCGAAATTTTCAAATTGGAGAAAACAAGTGAAAGAGTACTTAAGAAGTAAAGAAGAGGTTCTTAACGAGCTTGAGGTTACCGAAAACGGTCTTTCCGCAAATGAAGCAGAGGCCCGCTTGGAGAAAAACGGTAAAAATAAGCTTGCAGAGGGCAAAAAAGAGTCATTAGTTCACAGGTTTTTAAAGCAGCTTGCTGAGCCAATGACAATTATCTTAATTGTTGCCGCAATTATTTCGGGTGTGCTTGCAATCGTTGAAAAGGAATTTCCAACGGATGTAATCATCATTATGGCAGTAGTTTTGATAAATGCTGTTTTGGGCGTGCTACAGGAGAGTAAGGCGGAAAAGGCACTGGAGGCTCTTGAAAAGATTGCCGCCGCCACCTCAAAGGTTATTCGTGACGGTCACCAAATTTCTATTAAGAGTGAGGATTTGGTTGTTGGTGACATAATCGTTTTGGAGGCAGGTGATGCAGTTCCTGCAGATTGCCGTATAATTGAGTGTGCAAGCCTTAAAATTGAGGAGGCAGCCTTAACAGGTGAGAGTGTTCCTGTTGATAAAAAGGAGGCAGCTCTTGAGGCAGGCGCAAGCGGTGATGTCCCCTTGGGTGACCGTAAAAATATGGTGTTTATGGGTAGCACCGTTGTTTACGGCAGAGGCAAGGCGGTTGTTGTTGCAACAGGTATGGATACCGAAATGGGCAAGATTGCCGATGCGCTAACAAATGCGCAGGAGGGCAAAACCCCACTTCAGAGAAAGCTTAGTCAGCTTAGTAAAATCCTTACCTACTTGGTAATCGGCATTTGCGTTCTTGTATTCGCTATAAACATTATCCGTTCCTTGGCAACAGGCGCCGATATCAACTTCGGCACAGTTCTTGACACCTTTATGGTTGCTATTTCCTTAGCGGTTGCAGCAATCCCTGAGGGACTTGCAACGGTTGTTACCATCGTTCTTTCTATTGGCGTTACCAATATGTCCAAGAGAAATGCGATTATAAGAAAGCTTACAGCGGTTGAAACCCTTGGCTGTACACAAATTATCTGCTCTGATAAAACAGGTACATTGACACAGAATAAGATGACCGTTGTGGAAAGCTTTAGCAATGATGAGGCTCTGCTTGCAAACGGTATGTCCCTGTGCTCCGATGCGGAATTTGATGTAAATGTTAACGCCGCAATCGGTGAACCTACAGAGTGCGCGCTTGTTAACTATGCAGAAAAGCTTAACCTTTCTAAGAACAGTCAAAAGGGCATATATCCCCGTATCGGCGAGGTACCGTTTGACTCAATGAGAAAGATGATGACCACCGTTCACAATAAAGGTGGTGAGCTTGTTCAGTTTACGAAGGGCGCTCCCGATGAAATATTAAAGCGTTGCACCTACACCTATGAAAATGGTGAGCCTGTTTCCTTAAGCGATGAAAAGAGACAGGAAATAATGAACGCAAACAAGGCTATGGCAGATAAGGCGTTGCGCGTACTTGCACTTGGCTTTAAAAAGCTTGACAGTGAGCCTACTGTATACGAGGCAGAGCCACTTGAAAATGACCTTTGCTTTGTCGGCTTGGTTGGTATGATTGACCCTGTAAGACCGGAGGTTAAGCCCGCAATTGACGAGTGTCGTAGTGCTGGTATCCGTCCAATTATGATTACAGGTGACCATAAGGATACAGCGGTTGCCATTGCAATGCAGCTTGGCATTATCGAAAGCGCAGAGCAGGCAATTACAGGTGCTGAGCTTGACGCTATTTCCGATGAGGACTTTGATACCTTCGTTGAAAAGTATTCCGTATATGCCCGTGTTCAGCCTGAGCACAAGACAAGGATTGTAAATGCTTGGCGTAAAAAGGGCAAGGTTACCGCTATGACCGGTGACGGCGTAAATGATGCGCCATCCATTAAAAATGCGGATATCGGCGTTGGTATGGGTATTACAGGCACTGACGTTACAAAGAACGTTGCCGATATGATCTTGACAGACGATAACTTTGCTACAATCGTTTCCGCGGTTGGCGAAGGTAGAAGAATTTACGATAATATTAGAAAGGCAATTCAATTCTTGCTTGCTTCTAATTTGAGTGAGGTTCTTTCAATCTTCTTTGCAACCATTTTGGGCTTCTCAATTTTCAAGCCTGTTCATTTGCTTTGGATTAACCTTATTACCGACTGCTTGCCCGCGCTTTCATTAGGTATGGAAAAGCCTGAGGGTGATATAATGAAGCGTAAGCCCCGTGATTCGAAGGAAGGCATTTTCGCAGGCGGGCTTGGATTTGGCGTTGTTTATCAAGGTGTATTGGTAACGGCTATTACCTTGATTTCTTACTTTATCGGTAGATATTGGTTGGCTGATTTGCACCACGCGGATGCAATTTTGGCAGGAACATATTCTGCTGAAATGCTCGGCTCCTCAATGGCCTTCTTAACATTATCAATGGCTGAAATATTCCACGCATTCAATATGCGTTCCTTGAAGCATTCTATCTTTACAATGAAAAAGCAGAATGTTTGGCTATGGGGCGCAGCGGCGCTCTCCCTCCTTCTTACCACCTTGGTAATTGAGGTTGATTTCTTGGCAAACGCATTCGAGCTTGCACATCTTGACCTGATGGAATACGGAATTGCCATGGTGCTTGCATTCTGTGTAATTCCTGTTGTAGAGATCGTTAAGCTTGTTCAAAGAGCAATTGATAAGAAAAAACAAAATGCATAAATTATAAAATCTTGCGTCATGTTTGGGCGCAAGATTTTTCTTTTATGAATTAATGGAGTAAAAGTGTCAATAATAACCTTGAAAAAATATTCAAGGAGAATTGTTATGGACAGTAAAATTGAGGTGGGCTCTCCCAAAAAAGAGAGAAGAAGCCTAAAAAATTCACAGGTATTTGATTTTTTGCAAAGGCTTGGCAAGGTTTTGATGGTTGTAATTGCAGTTATGCCTGCCGCAGGAATAATGATAAGTATAGGAAAGCTTTTTCCTGTTTTCGGCGCAGAGGCAGAATGGCTTCTTAGAATTGGCGCAATCATTGAAAATATAGGCTGGGCAATTATAACCAACTTGAACATTCTTTTTGCCGTCGCCATTGGCGGCTCTTGGGCAAAGGAAAGGGCAGGGGGAGCCTTTGCAGCACTTCTTTCCTTTATTTTGATTAACAATATTACAGGAAACATCTTTGGCGTAACAAATGAAATGCTAAATACTCCCGGTGCGGTTACCCACACACTTTTCGGGCAAGAAATAGAGGTTAGCGGATACTTCACATCTGTTCTTGGCTCACCTGCATTAAATGCGGGGGTTTTCGTGGGCATTGTTGCAGGCTTTGTCGGTGGAATTGTTTATAATAAGTATTATAACTTCCGCAAGCTCCCCGATGCACTTTCGTTCTTTAACGGCAAGCGCTTTGTACCGCTTGTTGTTATACTTTGGTCAGCTATTGTAGCGCTTGCTTTTGCAATCATTTGGCCATTAATACAGCTTGGAATTAATAACTTCGGCGTTTGGATTGCAAACTCCGCCGATACCTCACCGGTGTTAGCCCCATTTGTGTATGGCACTCTTGAGCGACTTTTGCTCCCCTTTGGCTTGCACCATATGCTGACAATTCCTATGAACTATACCTCATTCGGCGGTAGTTATACAATTTTAACAGGTGCAAATGCAGGCAGCACAGTGTTTGGGCAGGACCCATTGTGGCTTGCTTGGGTAAATGACTTAATAAACCTAAAGGGCGCAGGTAATACCGCAGCATACAACGCCTTGTTAACAAGTGTTACCCCGGCTCGCTTCAAGGTTGGACAAATGATAGGCGCAACAGGCTTGCTTTTGGGTATTGCTCTTGCAATGTATAGGCGCGTTGATAAGGATAAAAGAGCAAAGTATACCTCTATGTTCCTTTCAGCCTCCTTAGCGGTGTTTTTAACAGGCGTTACCGAGCCCCTTGAATATATGTTTATGTTTTGTGCAATTCCACTTTATATTGTATATGCTGTTATCCAGGGCTTGGCGTTTGCCTCGGCTGGCATAGTGAATCTAAGGCTTCATTCCTTCGGTAATTTGGAGCTTGCCACAAGACTGCCAATATCATTCAAGGCAGGGCTTGGCTGGGATGTTTTCAACTTTGTTATAGCTTGCATAATTTTCTTTGCCATTGGCTATTTTGTAGCTTACTTTATGATAGGAAAATTTAAGTATGCAACACCGGGACGCTTGGGCAACTATACAGATGCATCCTCCGACACCTTGACAGGCAATGATGGAGAAGAGAAGAAAAAGCCAACATCAAGAGAGAGCACGCAGGCAGAGCAAGTGATTGAGCTTTTGGGCGGCAGGGAAAATATTGTTTTGGTGGATGCTTGTATGACAAGGTTAAGGGTAACGGTCAATGATGCGGAAAAGGTGGCAGATGTGGCTAAATGGAAGGAAGCCGGTGCTTTAGGCTTGTTCAAAAAGGGCAACGGCATACAGGCGGTTTACGGGCCAAAGGCGGATGTGCTTAAATCCGATATTAACGATATTTTATAGTGAAGCTTTTAACCTTAAACACCCATAGCTTGATGGAAAACGAATATGAATTAAAGCTTAACGCTTTGGTAAGTGCAGTAAAAGCACACAAGCCCCGAGTTATTGCCTTACAGGAGATTATGCAATTAGCAGAAAACTGTGAGATAAGCTGCAGCGATGCATTATCTCTAAAAATCCCGTTGAAAAAAGGTAACCACGCCTTAAATATACAGCAGAAGTTAAAGGAAATGGGTATAAACTACTACCTGTACTGGCTGGGCTTTAAAAAAAGCTACGGAAAATTTGATGAGGGTGTTGCCATACTAAGCTTGAATAAGGCAAGCAATGTAAGCGCAATACTCTTAAGCCCATTTGAAGATTATCATAATTGGAAAACAAGAATGGCATTGGGTATAAAAATTGAAAGCTACTGGTATTTTTCTACGCATATGGGCTGGTGGTCAGATGATGAATCCCCCCTTGAAAATGAATTGACAGTACTTTTTGAAAAATTGCCGCAGGGGCAGGTGTTTCTTATGGGGGACTTTAATTCCCCTGCCAATGAAAGAAGCAGGGGTTACGATTTTGTGATTAATAATGGCTATTTCGACACTTATTTTTTAGCCTCAGCCAAGGATAATGGTATAACCGCTAAAACCGACATTGACGGTTGGCACGGTGGCGGAGAGAATGTGCGAATAGATTATATTTTTACAAATAAAAAAACGGATATTAAAAGCTCATTTACAATATTTAATGGAAAAAATGAAAGAAAAATATCGGACCATTACGGTGTTATGATAGAGCTTTGAAAGGATAAATAATGAGAAAAGCAGGTATTCTTTTGCCTATTTCCGCCCTTCCTTCAAAATACGGTATAGGCGGCTTTACCAAGGAGGCATATGACTTTGTTGATTTCTTAGAGGAAGCGGGTCAGAGCTATTGGCAAATTTTGCCCATAGGTCCCACAAGCTTTGGGGACTCGCCATATCAATCATTTTCCTCCTTTGCGGGAAATCCGTATTTTGTTGGCTTAGATGGCTTAATAGAGGAGGGTCTGTTAACCGAGGATGAATGTAACCTGAGTGTTTACAGCGGAAATGAAAGAGAAATTGACTACAAAAAAATATACGAAACACGCCTAAATTTGTTGAAAAAAGCATATAAAATGGCAAATCCCGACAACGATGGGTCATTTATAGACTTTATACAGGAAAATGTTAAATGGCTTGAAAATTATGCGCTTTTTATGGCGTTAAAGGACTATTACAGTGGCAAGCCTTGGATTGAATGGGAGTATGAAATAAGAATGGCAAATCCCAAGGCAATGCAGGAGCTTGGGGATAGACTAAGAGATGAAATTACCTTTTGGAAATATGTGCAATACAAATTTTTCTCACAATGGCAGTCTCTTAAGGAGTATGCAAACGAAAAGGGAATAAAAATAATAGGCGACATTCCAATTTATGTTGCATATGACAGTGCGGATGTATGGTCAAACCCCGCCCTGTTTCAGCTTGATATTGATAAAAAACCGCTTTGCGTGGCAGGTTGCCCCCCCGACGGCTTTTCAAAGGACGGTCAACTCTGGGGTAATCCTCTTTATAAATGGGAACTTCATAAGGAAAGCGGGTATTTGTGGTGGATTTACAGAATTGAGCATTGCTTTAAGCTATATGATGCATTAAGAATAGACCATTTTAGAGGCTTTGATGAGTATTTTTCAATAGAATACGGCAAGCCAAATGCAAAAGACGGTAAATGGGAAAAGGGTCCGAATAAAGCTTTATTTGACGCGATAAAAGAGAAAATCGGAAGAAAAGAAATAATAGCAGAGGATTTGGGCTTTGTAACCGAAGGGGTAAAGGAGCTTCTTGATTACTGTGAATTTCCGGGTATGCGCGTTTTTCAATTTGGATTTGATAAGCGGGATACAGGTGCTAAAAATGACTATTTACCTCATAATTATATTGAAAACTGTGTTGCGTATACGGGAACGCACGATAATCCAACCATAGTTTCATGGTTTTTTGAAATTGACGGTGAGGAAAGAAAGGATGTAAGGAGCTATCTTTGCGATAGCTACACTCCCGACTCTGAAATTCACTTTCCAATAATAGGCACGATTATGCGTAGCAATGCTAAGCTTTGCATAATTCCAATTCAAGATTATTTAGGATACGATAGCCGTTCGAGAATAAACACTCCGTCAACATCAAGCGGCAACTGGACTTGGCGTCTTAGCCAAAGGGACCTTACAAAAGACCTTGCAAAGAAAATCTGCGAAATAACAAGATTAAGCGGAAGAATAACTGAAAAATAACAAAAACGGCTGTCAAAAGGGTTGTACTCTTAAGGACAGTTTTGCAAATTAATATAGTTCCGACAGGAAAAGGACAGAGATCGCAGTTGCTTTCTCTGTCCTCTTTTCTTCGCAAGCACTGTATCTGTGTCCACAGATACATATAGTGAAATGTTTTGCTCTCGCAAAACGTGAAATAATGTGCTATTGCGCATTGTGAAATATCTCGCTACACTCGATGTGAAATGAAATAAATCCCCTCACGCCCGCAGGCATTTCACTCGCCAAAGGCGAATTTCACGCACAAAGTGCATTTCA